>CAYZTJ010000074.1:0-16881 GCA_964481215.1 uncultured Nitrospira sp.
GAAAAAGTCCGCCAGCGGCGTTCTCGCATCGCTCAGAGGCTCAACGTACAGCGAAGAGTACGATTCGCCTCTTCGCTCGCTGCGGCCTTGCTGGACGGCCTTTTTGAGCATCCTGTGTGGCAACTGGTTCTCATCCGCGATCTCGATGCCTGTGACGAGTGCGAGGCGCCGTTACCGTTTTTCCGCAGCCTTCTAGCGGACCGTCATCTTGTCCGGGACCGATCGCGGTCCCACAGCCGGAGGAGAGCGATGACCAAAGCGCAGATCATCGAAAAGGTCGCGGAGCAGGTTCCGACCTTGACCAAGCGGCAGGCGGAAGTGCTGGTCAATACGATGTTCAACAGCATCCGGAACTCGCTGCATCGCGGCGACAAGACGGAGATCCGAGGCTTCGGCAGTTTTCGCCTCCGCTCCAGACGGATGAAGGAGGGGCGCAATCCCAAGACCGGCGCGACGGTGGCCGTCCCGGCCAAGAAGGTGCCCTTCTTCAAAGCGGGGAAAGAGCTCAAGGAACTGTTGAATCAGTAGCGGCGCGAGCGTCTCGATGGACCCACAGACCCAGACCGAATCCCCGGACGTGGCGTGGACGGCGGACGCGCTCCAGCGCATGGAGCGGGCCCCGCTGTTCCTGCGCGGGATGGTCAAACGGCTGGCCGAGCGCAAGGCCAAGGAGCTCGGCTACCAGCAAATCACGGGCGAGATTCTGGATCAGTTCAAGAGCCAGATGATGGGCCGCATGGGCGGCGACGCCGGCATGGCCGCCGCCGCGGAGGATCTGGCCAAGGGCAAGGTGGCCTGGACGGCGGCCGCGCGCGAACGGCTCGACACCGTGCCGGAGTTCATGCGGGGGATGATCAAGCAGATTGCGGAAGAGATGGCCGTCGAGCGGGGCCATCTGGAAGTCAACGTCGACGTCTTCGAGAAGGTCGAGGCCCTGGGCGACATTCAAGACGCCACCAGGCCGCCCCTGCCTTGGACCGACGGCGCCAAGGCCCGCCTGGCCGAGAAGCTCAAACAGGCGCCGCCGATCGCCCTCGACTTTGTCACGCAGATGCTGCAGCGCGACACGGAAGATCTCGCGCGCGAGCAGGGCCTCACGGCCATCGACGACGCGGCGTTGACCCGACTGTGGGATGCTCCGCTGTCACGCGTCGACTGGTCCGATGAGGCATGGAAACGACTCCAGACCTCTCCGGATTTCGTACGGAGCGGCATCCGAAAAGCGGCCGAGCGGCGGGCCCGGAAACTGGGCCTGAAGGAAATCGACTCCGACCACCTGACGACCTTCCGGAACGAAGCGATGATGAAAGCCGTCAAGCGCATCCGCTCTTTCGGGTACAATGAGCTGACCTTCGATGCCTTTGAAACGGCCCTGGAGAAGACCAAGCGGCTGCAAGGCAACGACCAGGCCGAAAAGCGGCTGGCCGAGATCCGTGAGCACTTCAATGATCCCTCGACCAAGAAGCCCGAAGGGGGCACGCTGGGAGCCGAGCTCATGGGTCGATTCCGCCGCTATCTCAAGGGCGAAGGCTCCCTATAATCCCGGGACCGGTCCCCTGCCGCGCCGGCGCCCGCGCGGCTCCTCCCTCCCATTTCAGCTCTGCCTCCTCTTCCTCGTCATAAGTACGACCAGCTGCGCGACCGCCCTGAAACGGGACGGCCGCTGCCTGGAAAGTTTGACGCAGGACTATCTCGACGCCCGAGCAACCCTCAGCCGGTTGGAAGCGGATTGGCGCGAAGCGGTCGAAGCCCGAGACCGTCGGCTGGCCGCCGGCGCCCTGTCGGAGCGTCTCGCGTTGGATCGAGGATTTCCCGCAGACACGGCGCCGCGCCGGGGGGCCGTCCCGCCATCTCACTCGCTTGACGTCGATCCGGCCACTCAGGCCTTCGAGCGCTGGCAGTCCGCCCGCCAGCGCCTTCAACCGACGATCGAGTGGTACGGGCGGGTGTACCAACGGGTCAGCGCCCGGATAGAGGAAGATCAAATCCTGACGGAGGCCGGGCTGGTGCTGCTCTCCACGCCGGCCATTGTCTTCTATCCGATCGTGCGATGGAATGTGCGATCGGCTCTGTGGGATGGGGCCGACCCGGATGCGGCGACCGATCCAGTGACTCGTTATTGCCGTGATCGGCTGAGGCGTGATGCGGGGCGCCCCTCCGAGTAGGAGACGCCCCTGGCTGGTCTTGAATCGAAGTGCCGCTTAGTGGTTGGCGACAACCTGCGGCCAGAACTTGTGGCGAATTTGCGGGAGGGGAACGTTGTCGAAGTTGGGAATGTCGTAGAGACAGCGATCGATGATCTGGATCTCCTCTTCCGTCAGCTCGACCTTCACAGCCTTCTTCCAAAATTGATCCAGGGTGAAGTAGTCGCCGGCTTGAGGCTTTTCGCTCAAGAGCGCCTGCATCTTCTTGAACCCGGCCGAGTCCGTCCCCGGGATCCGGCCATTGTTTCGGTCGATACACCACTTGAGCACTTCGGCGATCCCGTACATTGTCAATTCCACTGCGCGCTTCTCTGCCATGTGCGACCCTCCTAAGAAGCGGCCATTGTATCCCATTCCTGGTCCAGGCTTCCAGGGGGTCCGGAGGCTCCCGCCGAGAGGGAGCCCCCGTAGAAAACCCAGGGCGGCGTTGCGAATTGCGCCGGTGCCCCGTATACTCACCCCCGCGACCGTCCCGTCCAGCACACCACCGTGGAACCAGCCGTCACAGTGTGGAACCGAGCGTGAGGCTCGCGCGCATTCGATGACCGTTCGTCCACCAGCGCCCTCGACGCGCTGGCTGATCGCCAGCCTTGCCCTTTTCTGGCTGTCCGGCTGCCCGAAACAGGACGCCTTTGTCCCGCCTGACCTTTTCTACCTCTTTGCCACCTACACCGTCGGGAAAAATCCGACCTCGGTCACCACGGCCGATTTCAACCAAGACGGGTTGACCGATCTCATCACCACCAACATCAGTAGCAATTCGCTGTCGGTGCTGTTCGGCAACGGGGACGGCACCTTCAAGGAATCCGCTCAGATCGACATCAGCAAGGACCCGCGGGCCCTGACCCTGGACGACTTCAATAAGGATGGACTCTTGGACATCGCTGTGGCCTGTTCGGGGAGCGACCAAGTGGCTGTCCTCTACGGCAGTCCCCAGGGCCATTTCCGAATCGGCCCCCGCTATGCGGTCCATCGGACGCCCGTCTCGATCGCCAGCGGCGATGTGAACGGGGATGGGACGATCGATCTCGCGGTCGCCTTGCGCAACGATAAGATCGTCCTCTTGCTGGGAGATGGAGACGGCACGTTCCGGGAAGGCGCGCGTTATGAATACGGCGACACCCCGACGTCGCTCGCCATGCGGGACCTCAACGGCGACGGAAAGCAGGACTTGGTCGTCACCAACGGCGGCCCGATGAGCAGCGCCGTCTCCATCTGGCTGGGCAAGGGCGACGGCGCCTTCCTCACGCCGACCGACTATCGAACCGGCAAGCGCCCCTTGGTCGCCGGATTCGCCGACTTCAACAACGATCGCCGCACCGACCTGCTCGTGATCAACGGCGAAATGGACAGTTTCACCACCTTCATGGGAAACGGTGACGGGACCTTTCAGAAGGGACGGGATTTCGGCGCGGACTCCGGCCCCGTGTACGGCCTGGCGGGCGATTTCGACGGCGATTCCTTCGCCGATGTGGCCATCGCCAACGTCCAATCCAACAACGTGTCCATCCTTTTCGGTAAGGGCGACGGCTCGTTTCGCTTTCCTCCCTTCAACTATCGGACGAAGACCGGACCCTTCGCGATCGCGACGTTGCACCTGCGCGCCGGAGAAACGGAAGAGCCGGGCTTGGTCATGGCCAACAACGGCGCGGGCAGCCTGTCTATCTTCCTCCACCGCGGGCTCAAAGGCGCCGTCCCACCGCCCGCCTCTCCCGAGTCGCGTTCGCCATCGTCATGATCGGTTGATTTCGGATTCTTGACAGCCCACCGAAGCGGCCGTAGAGTGGGCTCAAGTGGCCGAATCAGCATGAAATTCTGGCGGCCGGGCCGCGGAGGTCGGACGGGGTGAGAACCTTCGGATGGTGGTTCCTCATGGGGGCGCTGATGACCATCTCGGTGCTGATGCTGCAAGGCGGGATCCATACCCTCTTTGTTCAGGCGGCGAGCGGCGGCGCCCCTCCGTCGATGACCAACGTGGCCACCACCATTCTTGGCGGCGGTCTCTTCGCCGGATGTCTGGCGTTGGTCCTGAATCGGGTTCGTTAACGATGGACGGGCATGCATTGTCTTAAGTGCAGAGGCCACATGATGGTGGAGCGCCACTATACGCTGCTCAGCCGCCGGCTCTACGCGCGCTGCCTGAATTGCGGATTTTGGCTCGACCTGGCCGACCTCCTCCGATTCTTCCACAAAGTGCTCGAGAGTGGCTTTCGCGGAAAGCAGGTACGTGAGACCCTCTCGTTGTAACTCCATCGAGCCGCCTCGCACCCCGCCATGGCGCCGGCTGCCGTGGCTCCTGTGGATCGGGCTTCTTGCGCTGCCGTTCGGCCCGGCGATCGACCAGGCGTCGGCCGCGACGCGGTCCGCTCCCGCCCTCGTGGCGCCCAGCGGCGACTTGGTCATCAACTGGAGCAAGAGCCGCCGAGGGGGCGGCATCCCGGCGCACAGCATCCTCTTGAAAGACCTGGCCACGGGCCAGACGCTTTACGAATACCAGCCAGAACGACGCGTGCCGCCGGCTTCGCTGACCAAGATCATGTCGGCCCTGGTGATTCTGGAACAGGGGCAGCTGTACGAATTGGCCACCGTCAGCCGCAAGGCCGCGGCCGCGCACAAGACCCACCTTCGCCTGAAAGTCGGCCAGGTGTTTCGGCTCGAAGACCTCTTGAAAGCCATGCTGATCGTGTCCGCCAACGACGCCTGCTTGGCCGCGGTGGAGCATGTGGCGGGCACCGAGGACGGCTTCGTGGAGCTGATGAACGTGAAAGCGCAGACGCTGGGCCTGCGGGATACGCACTTTGCCAACGCCTGCGGCTTCGACGCCCCCGACCACTACAGCACGGCCGCGGATCTCGCGAAACTGACGTTGGTCGCCCTGGAACATCCGACGTTCAAGGCGTTCGTCCGCTCGAAGCTGGAGGTCATCTCCTCGATCAATACCAACCGATCCTATCTCTTGCGGAATACGAACCATCTGCTCGGCCGCATGCCGGGCGTCGAAGGCGTCAAGACCGGCTTCACCTCTAAAGCCGGCCGGTGCCTCGTCGCCAAGGTGTCGCACCAAGGCCGAGACCTGTTGCTGGTCCTGCTGAACTCGAGCCGCCGGTGGACCACCGCCTCGACGCTGCTCTATACCGCCTTGCAGATTCCCCCCCGACCCGTGTCCGAGCTCGCCACGGACAACTGAGACCGCGGCCCGGCCAGGGGACAATCCCTGACGCCGACCGACAAGCTGCGTCTCGATCGATGGAATCCACCCCCGGGAGGGGCGCGAGGAGGCGGCGGGAATGAAGACCGGTCGATGGGACGGCCGCCCGCGACCTTACTGGGGCATGCTGAATTCGACGTTCACGTCCTTGCCGAGATAATTGACCTGCAAGCCCTGCTTGTCGTAGCTCAGCAAGGCCCCCATGACGTTCTCGTCGCCGCTGTCTTCCTTCCCCAGCAGCTTGCGGACATCCTCGGGGCTTTCGCTGTTGAGCACGTTCCGAATGATCCCCCGCGCCTTGTAGGCGAATCGATTGTTGATAAACAGGAGATCGACCTTCCCATCCATGAGGCGGACACCGGCCATCGGCCCGGTCGGTTTGCGCTGATCCAGCAAGAGGATGAAGGTGCCCTCCTGTTCGGCCTTCACGCCGGGAATCTTCTCGTTGACAAGCACGTCGAAGGCCTTAGCCTCCGGGTCGCCCAGCTTCACGCCGAAAAGGGAGATGTCCGTGCTCTTGAACGCCTTCGGGTCCATCACGTCGTTCTTGCTCAGCTCATAGGGCTCCGCGAAGGCGGGCGACCAGGACGCCGCCCCAAGCCAACACACCGCCATCACCGCCAGCCGCACACCGGTCGTCGCCATCGTCGATCTCCTTCTATGAGCCTGGATAAGATTACGTAATCCTTCGAATCAATAGGGGCGCCATTCTATCCGAGGCCCCGCGCGGATTCAAGCGATGCGCGGCGGCGAGGCCGCTCGTCTAGGCGTCGGCCCGCGTCGCCAGCAACATCTGCCCGAGCGCATGCAACCGTCCGAAGTAGTCCTCCGCCTCGTCGGAGAGGTCGGGGAGCAGCGCGACGAGGTCCGTCAGACACTCTCCCAGCATCGTAACCCGGGGTTCGTCCAAGCGGCGCTCTTCCAAGTAGAAGGTCACGCAGCCGCTGATGACCGTATCGAGCGTCATCAGCTCGCCCTCGTGCGGGCCGACCCCCTTCGGCCATTGGGCCGCCTGATGACGGCTCCAGAGGGGAAGAATGCTGGACATCGGAGTCACCGGCGATCGCCTCAGGGGTAGAGTCCGCGGGCGAGATGCGCCTGGGCCACCTTTTCGATCCCGCTCATGAGCGCCGCCATGCGCATGGTCGCCTTGCGGGACTGCGAGAACTCCAGCGTCCGACGGAACGCGCCCGTGATGATGTCCTGCAAGCGGTCCCGGATATCCTGTTCCTTCCAGAAGAACCGCTGCGCGTCCTGCACCCACTCGAAATAGGACACGATCACGCCGCCGGCATTGGCCAGAATATCGGGAATGATGAAGACGCCGCGGTCCTGCAGGATGCGATCGGCGGACAGGGTCGTCGGCCCGTTCGCGCCTTCTGCCAGTATCTTGCATCGAAGGCGGGACGCGTTTTTTTCGGTGATCTGCTCCGACAGGGCCGCCGGAACCAAGACGGTGCATTCGAGTTCGAGGAGTTCTTCGTTCGTGACCCGATCGCCTCCGCCCAGATCGAGCAGCGGCTGCCCGGCGCGGTATCGACGAAGCAGATCGGGGATATTGAGGCCGCCGCGATGGGAGAGCCCGCCGGTCTTGTCGCTGATACCCACGATCTTCGCCCCGAGTTCGTGCATGATGCGGGCCGTGTGCGAGCCGACGTTGCCGAACCCCTGCACGACGACCGTGGCGCCGTCGAGCCGGAGCCCCAGATGCCGCAGAGCCTCCAGTGTCACGTTCGCCACGCCCCGGCCGGTGGCCTCCTCCCGGCCGAGACTCCCCCCGATCGAGAGCGGCTTGCCGGTCACCACCCCGGGCGACGCAAATCCGACTTGCTGACTGTACGTGTCCATGATCCAGGCCATCACCTGCGCGTCCGTCCCCACGTCCGGCGCCGGCACATCCTTGTCGGGCCCGATGAAGGGAAAGATCTCCGACGCGTAGCGGCGCGTGAGGCGCTGCAGCTCCCCCTTCGAGAGCTTTTCAGGCGCCACCCGCACGCCCCCCTTGGCGCCGCCGTAGGGGAGGCCCGCCAAGGCGCATTTCCAGGTCATCCACATGGCCAGCGCGGCCACTTCCCCGAGATTGACCTCCGGATGATAGCGAATGCCCCCCTTGGAGGGACCGCGCGAGGAATCGTGCCGAACCCGGTAACCGGAGAAGACCTTGACGGCGCCGTCATCCATGCGAATCGGGATCGACACCACCAAAGAACGCTCCGGCAATTTCAGACGTTCGCGCAGGTTGGGGTCGAGCTGCATCAGCTCGGCGGCCTCGTCAAACTGCCCCACCGCCAGCCGAAACGTCGGATTGTCCATCTCATGGATCAGGTCGGCCATGCTGAGTCTCCCTCATGAAGGCAGCGGTCGAACGGACGGTGCCGCGGCTCCATCCAGTTCAGCTCGAATTCTTGGGCGAAGGCTTGTGCCAGCTGTGCCTTTACCAGCTCCACCTCGGGCTCCCGTCCCAACACGTGGGCCAGGGATGTGACGCGGCAGTCATCGATCCCGCAAGGCAGGATCCGAGCAAACGGAGCAAGGTCGACGGTCACATTCAGCGCAAAGCCGTGCATGGAGATGCCGCGACGCCAATGCGTGCCCATGGCGGCGATCTTGGCCAATCTCTCGCCAACCCACACCCCCGGATAGCCGGGGCGCCGACTTGCCTCGACCTCCCAGAGCGCAAGCGTGCGGATGAGCACCGATTCCAGTTTGTGCATGTAGGCCTTGGGCCCGGCACAGTAATCCGTCACGCGGAGAATCGGATAGCCCACGATTTGGCCGGGACCGTGATAGGTTACGGAGCCGCCGCGCTCAATCCGGTAGACCGCCGCGCCGGTTTGCCGAAGCGCCGACTCATCGCCTCCGACATGTTCTGCCCTTGTCCGCCGGCCCAAGGTATAGGTCGGCTCATGTTCGAGCAACAGCAGGGCGTCCTCGCCGCCTCCGGCGAGACGCGCCTCGACCATTCGCCGTTGAAGCAACCAGACGGGCTCATAGGCGACCGGGCCCGTCGTCCAGAGAAAAGCCCGGCGTTGTGGCGAGTCAGAGGCGCTCGTCTGTCCAAACGAGTCCGCGACCGCACAGGGCAAGGGGGAAGGGGCTGCGGTGGTCACGGCGGTCATCGTCGCTATCGAGTCGATTGCAACAGGAGCGGGCGTGGTACGGAGATGCTGAACGGCCCGTTGCGCCCCCATAATCCGACTTGGACGGAGGGGCCGGCCGCTTTCAGCAGCCCATGCCAGAAATCGCCCGCGTTGTAGACCTGTAGTTGGCCGACCGAGGTGATGATATCGCCGTTCTGCACCCCATGCTGGCCCATCAGCTTCGTGGAGTCGACCTGTACCGCCAAGACGCCGCGATCCAATTCGAGGTTGAAGGCGGCCACCACGCTCGGTGTGATCGTGAGCGGCACCATTCCCACGTCCGGCCGCCAGACCGACCCGCGGACCAACATCGACTGCACCTGCTCGTAGACGCCGTCGATAGCAATCGCGTAGCTGATGGCCTGGGCCGCCGGCGCGACGGCGGCATTGATCCCCACGACCCGTCCCGAGAGGTCCACCAGCGGCCCGCCGCTGTTGCCGGGATTGATGGCCGCATCGGTCTGAATCAAGTCGTAGAGCGTCTCGCCGTTCGGGGCCAGAATCGAGCGATCGATCGCGCTCACGACCCCCACAGTTACGGTTGAGCCGCCTTTGAGCGCAAAGGGGTTGCCGATCGCCACCACGGTTTCGCCGGTTTGGAGGGAAGTCGATTCACCCAGGGCGGCCGCCACGAGGTCTTTGGCGTCGATCTTGATGATCGCGAGATCCAGCAAGTAATCGCGGGCGACCACGCGGCCCGGCGTCAATCGCCCCGTCGAGAGTCCGACGACGAGACTCTTGACCCCTTCGACCAAATGGTTGTTGGTCAGGATAAAACCCTTTTCGTCGACGATAAAGCCCGAGCCGGACCCGGCAGGCGTTCCATGCTGAGCGCCGGACGGCGGCACGCCGCGGGTGAGGATGGTCACGACGGACGGCCTCACCGCGGCCACGACAGCGGGGACGGTCATCCCCTTCGCGCGGTCCGTCGGCGCGCCGGTCGGCCCGGCCCAGAGCGGAGCGGGGAGGCCGACGAGCGCCGCCAGCATCAGAACTCCCGACCATCCGTGGCTCCGGTTCTCGCTCTTCATCGTCCGTCGATGCCTGCGCTCGTGAGACTCGCCCAGTCGATTGCGGCGCATTCTCTCACAAACCGACGCGTTCGGAAAAGTTCATGGGACAAAAAAAGGGGGCAGGGCCAAGCCCTGCCCCCTCGCCTTCACAGCCGCATCATCATCGAATGGCTTCGAACATCTCCCGAACCGCCGGCGTCTTGAGCTTCTTCAGGGCCTTGGCCTCGATCTGACGGATGCGCTCGCGCGTCACCGACAGACTCTGTCCGACCTGCTCGAGCGTCCAGGGCTCATCCTGCTCGATGCCGAACCGCAACCGAATCACCGTTTGCTCCCGAGGAGTCAGCGTCGAGAGGATGCGTTCCAGCTCCTTCGCCCGTTCGGACCGGTGCACATTGGTGTCCGGCTGCACCGCCAAACGATCGGGAATCATGTCGCCCAAACTCGTGTCGCCGTCGCTCACCGGATTGTCCAAGGAGACCGGCTCCTGAAACGCCTGCATCGTCTCCTCGATACGGGCCGGCGAGACGCGCAACGCCTGCCCCAGCTCGATCGCCTGCGGCTCCCGCCCCAACGCCTGCACCAGCCGTCGCGCGGTGCGCGTGATGCGCTGGGACGCTTCGGTGAGGTGCACCGGGATCCGGATCGTGCGCGATTGATCGGCCAAGGCCCGCGTAATACCCTGCCGGATCCACCAGGTGGCGTAGGTGCTGAACTTGAAGCCCTTGCGGTACTTGAACCGCTCCGTGGCCTTCATCAGCCCGATGTTGCCCTCCTGCACGAGATCCAACAACCCCAGCCCGCGTCCGTTGTAGCGCTTGGCGATGTCGACGACCAGGCGGAGATTGCGCCGCACCAGCTCGTCTTTCGCGCGTTCGAGCACGACGCGCGCGACCCGCACCTCGCGCAGCGATCGGGTGAGCAGCTTCACCCGATAGGCCGCCAGCTTTCCGGTCCCGCGCGCGTCATGGATCAGCGCCGTCAACAGAGCTTCGGCGTCATCCACATCGGTGGCCGACAACCCGCTCAACCGACGGATCTCTTGCAAGGCCTGAATCGACGCCTCGACGCGTTCCGTCCGCTTCATGCGGCCGGCCAAGGCCACGGCCGCTTTCAAGGCCAGTCGAATGTCCCGCGAACCTTCATCCACCCGCTTGGCCACCGCGACTTCCTGCTCGCGCGTGAGCAGCGTCCCGTTGCCGAAGGATCGAAAGTAGAGCGACTCCAAGGCGAAGGGTCCGTCTTTCTTGACGCCCTCCACCTCACGCGGCTCCTCGGCGTCGCGCTCCTCTTCCGCATCTTTTCCGTCTTTCGCGATCAGATCCATGAGGTCGCTGGCCTCAGGATCGTCGATCTCGGGATCAGTCCCGGGTGCCGCCACGGCGCCCGGTTCTTGTTCGTCCAGCAGATGATCTTTCTTCATGATGACTCCTCGGACCGGCGAATCCGGTCCTCATGACTCCCGGATGGCACCGTCGATAAGGTCGAAGAATGCAAATCTCATTCTCCGTGCACAGAGTGGTTAGAGCCGCGGGACGTGCGGAGGATTCGTCGGTCCGGGATTCCGCTTCTCCCAGCATTCATGCGTTGTTACGAACCGACGGGCACCGCCGCCGCCTCCCCAGACTACGAGCGCAGAGGACCGGCGGATTCCCGATGATGGTGAAATCGGACACACTGTGCCGCAGGAACGACACAGTGAAGATTAGAACCAATTAGAACGTTCTAATGAGGACAAAATTAGAGGGGCGCATACGGCCCAGGAAGAGGGGCGAAAGGCCCAGCCGTCTGCGCGCGAAGGAGCCTGTCACTCGCCCTTCGAGAGGCTCTTGATGAAGGGAGTCAAGATGTCGATTGGGACCGGGAAAATCGTCGTGGAATTCTTCTCGGCGGCGATTTCCACCAACGTCTGCAAGTAACGAAGCTGCAGCGCCGCCGGATTCTGGCTGATCACGTTCGCCGCATCGGCCAACCGCTGCGCCGCCTGAAATTCGCCTTCGGCGTGGATCACCTTGGCGCGCCGTTCCCGCTCGGCTTCGGCTTGACGCGCGATGGCCCGCTGCATCTCCTGGGGGAGGTCCACGTTCTTGACCTCGACGGCGGCGACCTTCACGCCCCAGGGCTCCGTCTGTTGATCGATGATCCGCTGGAGTTCGGCGTTGATATCGTCCCGCTTGGAGAGCAATTCATCCAAGAGGCTCTGGCCCAACACGCTCCGCAGCGTGGTTTGCGCAATCTGACTCGTGGAGTACAGGTAATCTTGGACGGCCAGCACCGCGCGCTGCGCATCGACGACGCGCAGGAAAATCACCGCGCTTACCTTCACCGAGACGTTGTCCTTGGTGATGACATCTTGGGAGGGCACCTCCATCGTGGTGACCTGAAGGTTCACCCGCACCATCTTCTGGATCAACGGAAAGACGAGGCGTAGGCCAGGCCCCTTGACGGTTTGAAACCGGCCCAGCATGAACACGACGCCTCGCTCATACTCCATCAGAGTTTTGAGGCTGACATAGATCAGCAGGACCAGGAGCAGGATCGGCAACAGGAGCGGCATGAGACACCTCTTAGACGGGACGTTGCCGTGGACGCACCTTCAAGGTCAATCCGTCCACGGATGCGATTTCGGTTTCTTCTCCCTGACGCACCGGCGCGTCGCTCACGGCTTCCCAGAGTTCTCCCTGCACGAAAACCTGGCCGCGCGGCGACAGGTCGGTCCGCGCCACCGCGACTTCGCCCACCATCTTGGCGGGCCCCATGGCCGGCCCGCGGCGCTTGGCCTTGAGGGCCATCCACGACATCGCGGCGACGATCGCGCCGACCGTGACGATGGTGGGGATCAGGAACGAGAGAGAGACCTGGAGGAACGGCGCGTCGGTCTTCACGAGCATCAGCCCGCCGAGCACCATCGCGGTCAGCCCGCCCAGGGTGAGAATGCCGTAGCTCGTGACCGTGATCTCGAGGATGAACAGCGCGACCCCCAAAAGGATGAGCAGGACGCCGGCGTAGTTCACCGGAAGAGACTGCAACGAGTAGAAGGCCATGATGAGACTGATCGCGCCCACCACGCCGGGCAGGATGGCCCCGGGGCTGTAGAGTTCGGCCAAGATCCCGATGGTCCCGATCGTCATGAGCAGCATGGCGATATTGGGGTCGCTGATGGCCTTGAGGAATTCGAGCCGCCATCCCATGGAAAACTGGCGCAGCGCGGCGCCCTTGGTCCGCAGCGTCACGGACGCCTGTCCCATGGCCACGGCGCGGCCATCCAATTGGTCGAGTAAATTCGACAAGTCGGTCGCCACGAGGTCGATGATGTGCGAGTCGAGGGCTTCCTTCTCCGTCGCGGAGACGCTCTTGCGCACCGCGTCCTCGGCCCAAGTCTTGTTGCGCCCCCGTTGTTCGGCGATGGACTTCAGGTAGGCCGCCGCGTCGTTTTCCACCTTGTCCTTCATCGTCCGGTCCATCTCGCCGCCCCCGACCGCCACCGGATGGGCCGCGCCGATATTGGTGCCGGGCGTCATCGCCGCGATGTGGGCGGCCATGGTGAGGAAGACCCCGGCGGACGCCGCCCGGCCGCCGGAGGGCGACACGTAGACCACGATCGGTACGCCGGAGGCGGTGAAATCCTTGATGATCATCCGCATCGAGGTATCGAGCCCGCCGGGGGTATCGAGCCGCACGACCAGCGCCTGAGCCTTCTCGGCCTCGGCGAAGGCCACGGCGTCGTGCAGATATTCCGCCGCGACGGGATTGATCACTCCTTCATAGCTGGCCACGGCCACCGGGGAGTCGGCTGCGGCAGGGTCGGCGAGCAGGAGCAGCATGAGTAGGGCCGGCAGGCGCCCACGGGGCGCGCGCGCGCGATGGAACGATGGAGGCACCGGTTGCGTCGTCATCATGGTGCCATACCTGACGGGAATCGCCTGGAATCCAATCCGCTTCACGGCCAGGAGATCGTCGCCGGAGCCGGATTCATCGAAGGGTGGTGCGCGAACTCAAAAATCATACGGGCGGCCTTTCCTCCCTGTCAAGGAAGGCCCGGCCGGCTCCCGCGCTCCAGAGTGGCGGAGGTTTTCGACATCCTGCTAGAATGCGGCCCTATGCGACCGCTCCAAAACGGCGAACGCGTCCATCTGGTCGACAAGAAAGGCCGCCAATATGCCTTGAATCTCAAGGCCGGCGCGACCTTCCAGTGGAGCGGTCAGACCATCGCCCACGACGACTTGATCGGAAAGCCCGACGGCTCCCTCGTTACGCTCTCCGGGGGCAAGCGCATGCTGGCCTGCCTGCCGACGCTGGGCGAGTATGTCCTCAAGATGCCGCGTGGCGCGCAGGTCCTCTATCCCAAAGACTTGGCCTTGATGACCATGTGGGCCGACATCTATCCCGGCGCGCACGTGTTCGAAGCCGGCACCGGCTCAGGCGCCCTCACCATGACGCTGGCCCGCGCCGTGGGCCCGCAGGGGCGGGTCGTGACCTATGAGGCCCGGGAAGATTTCGCTCGGACCGCCAGACAAAACATCGAGCGGGGACTCGGCGCGGCGCCCACCAACATCGTCATGATCCAGCGGGATGCCTATGCGGGGATCGAGCCGCTCGAGGACCACCCCTGGTTCGACCGCGTCGTGCTGGATCTCCCCGAGCCCTGGCGCGTCGTCCCCCATGCCGCGCGAGTCTTGCGCACGGGCGGCATCTATCTGAGCTTCGTCCCGACCGTGCCTCAGGTGATGCAAACCGTCGAGGCCTTGGAGCAGACGAACACGTTCGGCCCGATTCAGAACTTTGAATCCCTCCTGCGCACATGGAACGTCCAAGGGCGCAGTGTGCGGCCGGACCATCGGATGGTGGCGCATTCGGGCTTTCTGACCGTCGCCCGGAAGGTCGAGCCGGGGCTCTGGACCGGCCCGGCTCAGATCGGCGAACAGGCCGACTTGGATGAAGGACCGGACTCGCGGGAACCAGAGGACGCATGAACCGATTGGCTGGTAAAGTCGCATTGATCACGGGCGGCGGGACGGGTATCG
Source organism: uncultured Nitrospira sp. (assembly GCA_964481215.1). Classification (GTDB taxonomy): domain Bacteria; phylum Nitrospirota; class Nitrospiria; order Nitrospirales; family Nitrospiraceae; genus RSF151. The sequence goes on from CAYZTJ010000074.1 coordinate 14,590, forward strand.
GGGAGGCCATCGCGCGCATCTTCGCCAAGGAAGGCGCGGCGGTCGCCATCACCGGACGCCGCAAGGACAAGTTGGACCCGGTCGTCGATGCCATCGTCCGCGCCGGCGGCCGCGCCCTCGCCGTTTCCGGCACGGTGACCGACGAGCAACATGCGCAAGCCGCCGTGAAACAGACCGCCCGCGAGTTCGGCGCGTTGCACATCCTCGTCAACAATGCGGCGATCGGTTCGTTCGGCACGCTCTTGCATGAAATCGACGACGCGACCTGGAACGAGCTGCTGGATATCAATGTCACCGGCGTGTTCCGCATGACGCGCGCGGCCCTGCCCGAACTGATCAAAGCGGGCAGCGGCTCGATCGTGAACATCTCGTCGGTGGGCGGCCTCATCGGCTTTCCCATGAGCGCAGCCTACGGAGCTACGAAAGGCGCCATGAATGCCTTGACGCGCTGCGTGGCCATGGACTATGCGCCCCAGCGCATTCGCTGCAATGCCATCTGTCCGGGCCTCATCGAGACGCCGATGGCGGAAGGGTTGCTCAAGGACGAAAGCCGCATCGGCGGCGTGCTGGATGCGTACCCCATTCGCCGCGTCGGTACGCCCGATGAAGTGGCCTGGCAGGCCGTCTACCTGGCCTCGGACGAGTCCGCATGGGTGACGGGGAGTCTGTTTCCCATCGACGGCGGGCTCACCGCCCACTAGGAGGGACCGACCATGCGACATCGGACCGGCATCGCCTCACTCACGCTCGCCCTCGCCTCTCTCGCGATCTTTACGGGCCTTGCCATCGCACGACCGGCCTTCGCGGCCGAGCTGGTCGAGTTCTCCGGCACCGTGGTCACCGCCGATCCCGCGGCCAACAAGCTGGCGGTGAAAAAGGACGGCGGCGGCACGCGGTTCAGCTTCACCGTCACCGACAAAACCAAGTTCCAGGGGGTCGGCGGGCTGAAGGATGTCAAGAAAGACGAGCACGTGGTCGTGCAGTACCAGGTGGAAGGCAGCAAGTATCTGGCGGTGACGGTGCGAAAGGACAAGTAGGGTCAGCCGTCTTCAGTGAACAGTTTTCAGTTGGATGTTTAATACTGAGACCTGCTCACTGCCAACTGATGACGTCTTCCATGCTCCCCATCAACGCCCATACGAAGCTCTGCGCCGTGATCGGGAATCCGGTCGAGCACTCCCTCTCGCCGGCCATTCACAATGCGGCGTTTCAGAAGCTCGGCCTGAACTACGTCTATCTGGCCTTTCGCGTGGAGGACCTGCCGGGGGCCGTGGCCGGCATGCGCGCCTTCGGGAATCTGCGCGGCTTCAGCGTCACCATCCCGCACAAAGTCGGCATCATGCCCTTGCTCGACGAGGTCGAGCCGACGGCCAACCTGATCGGATCCGTGAACACGATCGTTGTCGAACAGGGGAAACTGATCGGTTCCAACACGGACGCCTCCGGGGCCCTGCGCGCCCTCAAAGAGGGCGGCGCCGCCTTGAAGGGGCGCCGGCTGCTGATGCTGGGATCGGGCGGCGCCGCGCGCGCCATCGCCTTTGCCCTCGCCATGGAGCCGGTCGCCACGCGGATCGAGGGGCTGACCATTCTCGGGGTGCTGGACGACGAACGGGAACGCCTGGCCGCCGATCTGCGCGCCAAGACTCCGCTGCAGGTCGATGAAGGCCCGATGACCGATGAGACCCTGCGCGAAGGCTTGCGAGAGAGCCAGGCGCTGGTCCATTGCACGCCGGTCGGCATGCACCCCAAGGTGAAGGACTCCTGCGTCCCGGCGAAGTTCTTGGAGCCGCACCTGACCGTGATGGACATCGTCTACAACCCGCTCGAGACGCAGCTGTTGCGCGACGCGAAGGCGGCGGGCTGCCGGACGATTCGAGGCCTCGAGATGTTCCTCTACCAGGCCATCGGCCAGTTCGAACTCTGGACGGGACAGAAAGCCCCGGCCGATATCATGCGCGCCGTCCTCGAAGCAAGCTTCACCCGATGACGGTTCGCTCGGATTACTCATGACCACCCCTCACCCCTTACCCCTTACCCCTCACTCTTCCCGATGAATCTCGTCCTCATCGGCTACCGCGGCACGGGCAAGAGCCATGTCGGGCGGCTGCTCGCCCAGCGGCTCGGGCGACGGCTCGTCTCTACCGACGCGGAAATCGTGCGGCGCGCGAAGCAATCGATTCCGGAGATCGTCAAGGCCCACGGCTGGGAGCATTTTCGCGATCTCGAATCGGACGTCTGCCGCGACCTCGCCGGACAGGACCAGCTCATCATCGACACGGGCGGCGGCGCGAT
>CAYZTJ010000075.1:0-9604 GCA_964481215.1 uncultured Nitrospira sp.
TTCAGCGTTCACAGTTCAGCGCTTTTCTTCTTGTTTGATTCTATAACCCGATGCCGCCAGCAACTGACCCCGTCCGCACGGCGAAACAAACCGCCCTCCAGCGGACCCTGACCACCGCCCTCAATGAATTGAGCGCCGATGCCGCGCTGGTCGGCCTGCTCGAACGGGCCGACGGCCCGCTGGTGCTGCAAAGTTTGCGGGGATTTTCCCAGCGGGAAGCGCAAGCGATTCTTCGGTCCTTGTCGACCCAGGAAGCCGCCACCTTCGCCAACGGCCGCCGCGGCGAGGAGGGCGAATCGCGCCAGGCGCTGCGGCTCCGATTGATTACGCCGGCCGCCCGCTCCTTTCTCGCCATTCCCCTTCGCCACCGACAAAAGCCCTACGGCGTGCTCGTCGTCGGCCGGAAAGAAGGCGGCTCCTATTCCAAGAAAGAGAAGACGATTTTGGAGTCGGCCGGCGACGAGATCGCGTCGGCCTTGGAGCGCGCGGGGCTGTTCGACGGCAGCGTCCTGCTCCAACGCCCCTACGTGACCCAGGAGCCGGTTCACGTTGCCGAAGCGCCGAGCGTCGAATCCAAGTCCGTCACCGCGTCCTACGCCACCCCCGAAATGCAGGCGCAAGTGTCCGCGCTGCTCGACGAAGCGCAGGCCGTGCTGCCCTTCGATCGCGCCTGGGTCTGCGCCTACGATCCCGTGGCGGGCGCCGTCGAAGTCGTCGGGGCGGCGGGAGAAGGCAAGCCTGACTCGAAACCCGAGGGGAAACGGGAGTTGAAGGCCGGCCAGCGTCTGCCCCTGGACTCCTCCGCGTCCGGTTGGGCCGTCCGGCATCGCAAGCCGCGCGTGGATCAGGACCTGGCTTCCACGCAAGGACGGTTCCTCGATCACAAGCATCTCTACAAGGACCGGTACCTCTGCGCGCTCGTGGTCCCCTTCTTCATCCGCGGGCAGGTCGGCGGCACCATCACCCTGGCCTCCAAGACCCAGGATCGCTACAACCTGCCGGATGCGCGCGCGCTGGAGCCGATCGTCCTGAAATTGGTCGACCTCTGGCATCCGCCCGCGGCGCAACCGACGCCGAGCGCGGATCGGGACGGCGGCGACGCGTCCTCGGCGCCGGCGCCGCAACCGCTGGAGCCGCTGATTCGGAAGCAAGAGCGCCACGCGGCCATCGGCGAGTTCAGCTCCTGGCTGGCGGCCGAAGTCCGCGAACCGCTGGGCGCGGTGCGCGCGCAGTTGGGCGATATCGCCAACGAGGGCGCACTCGACTTCGACAATCAGACCCGGGTCGAAAGCGCCATGCGCGACCTGATTCGCGTCGAGTCGATCCTCAACGAAATTCTCGATTTTGCGAAGCCGCTCGAGTTGAACCGGCGGCTCTGCCGCATCCCTGAAGTGCTGGAGAGCGCCCTCTCGCTGGTGGCCACGGACCTGGACGTCAACCGCATCCAAGTCACCAAGGACTATGGCGCGCACCTGCTGCCGGTCCGGTGCGACGACGCCAAGATGCAGCAGGTCTTTCTCAGCATCTTCAAGAATTCCGTGGAAGCCATGACACCGGGCGGGAACCTGCACCTGGAAGTCGCGCTGGTCCGCGGAGCCCGGCCCCAGCTCCAAGTCACGATCAAGAACGACGGCGCGCCGATCCCCACGGAGCACGTCGGCAAAGTCTTCGAGCCGTTCTTCAGCACCAAGCGCGCCGGGTCCGGCCTCGGACTCGCCACCGTGAAGAAGATTGTCGAAGAGCACCAGGGCCAGATTTCGATCGCGAGCGGACCCGGCCAGGGCACCGCCGTGATCATTCTGCTGCCGGCCCTCCTGCCTCGCCGCGGTCCGTTCCGAGGCCGTGGGCGCGGTCGCCGCCCCTCCCGCGGGCGATGAGGACAGGCGCTCCATCTCGTTGAATTGACGCTCAAAACACCGCCTCGTCGATGTGCTTGACAGCCCCTCCCTTGGTCGTTAAGATACGCCTCCTGTTTGTCGACCGCCCGAGCAATTATTGATTTCGGAACTGCTATCTTCTTAACCTTTCATCACAAAGGAGAGAGGCGCATGAAGATCCTCATGGGGATGAGTGCAGCGGTGATGGGCGTGGCATTTGCGGCCTCGGTGGCGCTGGCCAATCCGGCTTTGCTGCCGAAGCATCCGGGCTATCCGGCCTCCGGCAACGCCAACGATATCGGCCAAACGGCTGGCGGCGGCGAGAAGGCCATTCAGGAAGGGGTCGAAAAGGGTGGACGGCATGCCCAGCAGAATCTCTCAGATCCGAATCGCGCCAGGATCAAGGAATCGCAGGGCGCGGGCCGACTCCCGGTCGTGGACGGTCCTCAAGTGAAGGTGGAACCGCCGGTCACCTCGGCCACCAAGATCGGGGCGGACCGCATCGTCCCGTAGGCTGATCGAGACCTGACGCCAGAAGAGGGGGCTGCCGCTCGCAAGACGGCAGCCCTTTTTATTGTCGACGCCTGCCTGATTTCTCCGGCGAGCGACGTCCTTCAACTCCCTTCAGGCGAAAGCGCCAGGGCTTGGCCGCCCACTTCCCCGCATAGTCGACACCGATTCGGGGGTGCCGACCGAACCCCGACGCGTCGATCCGCTCCCCTCGATCCTCGAACCACAGCTCCTCGCCGACCGTCAGGTCGATGCGATTGTGGGTCCGATCGATCTGCAGGTGCCGGCACAGTCGTCCCGGCCCATCGATCAACTCTTCCCCCACCTGCACGGCCCGCAGGAGAATGGCGGCGGGAAATCCGTCTCGCTCCGTCACCACATTGAGGCAATGGTGCATGCCGTAGATCAAGTACACGTAGGCCAGACCCGGCGGTCCGAAGAGAACATCGGTCCGCGCCGTTCGGCCGCGCGACGCATGGCAGGCCCGATCCTTCGGTCCAATGTAGGCTTCGACTTCGATAATCCGGCCGGCGATCCGTTCCGATCCCAGCTCTCGGACGACATACTTTCCTAACAGCGCCCGCGACACCTGGAGCGTCGGTCGACTGAAGAACTCGCGTGGCAAGATTGTGGCAGACGTCGAGCGCGTTCGGGTAAGTGGCACGGGGCAAGCGGTAATCGGCTTCGGAAAGGGAGTTTGGCGGTTCGTCCTCTTGCCCATTGCCTCGTGCCTCGTACCTCGCGCCTCCGCCGCAGGCGGTTAGAAATACCACGCCAGCCCGGCCATCACAAAGCGCGGGGTGCCCGGCACGAAGTGCCGGTCGGACACGCCACCGGCCGGCTCGCCCGCCAGCCGCGACGTGAACCCGAACGAGGCCTGCTCCCAATTGGTGTCGAGCAGATTCTGCACGAACAGGAAGGCTTCCATGCGGCCGCGCGAGAGGCGAACCGGGAGCTGGTAGCGTTCGGAGAGATCCACCATGACCCAGGAGGGCGCCTTCTGGTTCTCATCCAATGAGCGATCGCCGAAATAGGTCGCCTGCACTTGCGACGAAAGCCCTTCCGGCCACCGCAGCAACAGGGCCCCATAGGCCGTCAGCTCGGGCGCGTTGGGAATGCGCGCACCGGTATCGAACCGAGCCCGGCTCCAGGTCAGGCTGCTGTTGATCGAGAGCGGCCCCCAGATCGGCCCACGCGCGGCCGCCTCCATCCCTCGCCTCGTCGTGGCGCCTCGAGTCTCCGTCGTGCCGGCATCACCGACGAAGACCAATTCTTGCTTGAGGTCGATGGCCCAGAGCGTCGCGGTGAGCTCCAACCCATCCGAGCCCCAGGGTTTCGCGCGCGTTCCCACCTCATAGGTGCGGGCGCGCGCCAGGGGAACCGCCCCAGGGCTCACCGCCGAACGGGCATCGTTGCTGTGGTATCCATCCCCGAAGTTGGCAAAGAACTCCGTCCCCCCCCAAGGCCCCAGCGTCAGACTGGCTTTAGGCAGCACCAGCCCGGACAGAGTTCGTCCATTGGCTTGATTGGTGCAGCCCTTGCAGCGATCGCGGACATCGAACGTGAAGACCTCGCTTCGCAGTCCGCCGCTGAATCGCAGCCACCGCGCCGGCTGCAGGTCGATTTTGAAGAAAGGCGAGTAGGAGGCCTCAGCGATCTCGCTATCGGTCGTCGTTCCCAGAGGGTTGCGTCTCACCTGCGGCCCGAGCCGCGCATGAATGTCATCCACGCGGCTTTGCACGCCGAGCGTCGCACGGCCGTCCATGTCAAGCCACCGGCCGGCTTGCCGAAACCCGAGGTCTCCCCCGTAGATGAGTCGGCGATCGGATTGCTGAAACCCATCGCCATTGACCGGATCATTCAGGAAGAACGTAAAATTGGAGTAGAGATCGAACTTGTAATACTGCGCGTAGGCATTCGCGTAGAAGCGCCCGCCGGTGGTGGTGTCGTAGTGATAGTTCACCCGCCCGGTGGAGCGAACCGTGTTCCCTCCCTCGGATGGGTCCACTGAGCCGAATCGATCAAGGGCGCCGGCGTTCACCGCGCGCTGCGGGATCTCTCCCGAACCGTTCCACTGGGCCTTGTGAAAGGTCCCCGTCAGACTCAACTCAGACCGGCCGGTCGGATTCATGGTCAGCTTGCCGAGCAGATTGGCGCGCAGATAGCGGTTGTCGTTCTGAAACGGCCCGTCGGTGTAGTAGCCCTCCGCCGCAAACAGCGTGCGGACCCGCTCCTTCGTGGGCGAGAACATGAGCAGATAGCGCTGCGTGCCGAACTGTCCCCCAGCCGCCTGCGCGAGGCCCTCTTTGACCATCTCGCGCGTCCGAAAATTCACCGCCCCGGCTGTAACAAAATCGCCCAGTTCGACCTGATAGGCCCCTTTGGAGGCCTCCACGGTTTCAATCGTTTCGGGAATGATGAAGTTGAGATCCGTGTACCCTTGGCCATGCGCATGGGATCGAAAGTTGATCGGCATGCCGTCGGCGAAGAACGCAACGTCTGTCCCATGATCCGCATCAAACCCGCGCAGGAAATACTGATCGGCCTTCCCGGCCCCGCCGGAATGTTCTACCACGACGAGCCCGGGAATCAGCCGCAGCACCTGGGCCGGGCGCCCTTGCGGTTGGAGGACATAGTCTGTATCGGGGACGAGCAGTTGGGAGGAGGCGGCGAGGGGTCGATCCGCCTCGACTCGCAGTTCCGGCAATTCGAGCGCCGCATCGGGATCGTGCGCCGAAGCGGTCCCGGCACTCAGGCCTGCCAGCGCGATGGCCGCGGCACTGAGGACCACCCATAGACGAACTGGGGCGACCATCGGAATAGCGGAAGGGGTCGGTCTACTTCAACCGCTTCCCGGTCGTGGTCGTGGTGAGCTTCCCGTGCTTGACGCCCTTGGTGCTCAAGAGCGCGTCGCTCACCCGCTGAATCTCCGATCCTCTGCCCCGCAAGACCAGCACCTCCAGGCAATGGTCATGATCCAAATGCACGTGCATGCCCGATTGGATCAGATGCTGGGCATCATGCTGCAGCGATGTCAGCCGATGTGTGAGGTCCCTGACATGGTGGTCATAGACGAAGGTGATCGTCCCGACCGTTTCGTGGTTCTCGTCCCACTCTTGCCCCACCAGGTGATCGCGGATCAGATCGCGAATGGCTTCCGACCGATTGGTGTAGCCCTTGCGGGCGATCACATCATCGAAGTCATTCAACAACTCCCGTTCGACCGAGACTCCAAACCGTACGAGTGATGTCATAGCGTGCCACATTTCTTAGTTTCGTGGCACGACCCTATCAAAGGCGCCCCTTCGGGTCAACGGCCAGGAGGGATCGACCAGCCACACGACCAGCCATAGGCCTTGAAGGCCGCTCGGCAAGCAGGCATACTCGCGCTTGTCCACTCAGGAAATCCCTGAGAGTCAAAAAGGATGGATCCGAATCTTTCCCTGGTCTCGTAGCGAGGTCAGGAGAACGGACCAATGCCCCTCGTGCAGGAGAAGACTGAACCGCATCAGGAATGGATGGGGCTGATCAGTCGCACAGCCAAGGGAGACCAGGCGGCGCTCGGCTCGCTCTACGATCAGAGCAGCCCGCAGGTCTACGGCCTGATTCTCCGCATCGTCGGCGACCATCACACAGCGGAAGAGGTCACGCTCGACGTGTACACCCAGGTCTGGCGTCAGGCCCATACCTATGACCAGCATCGCGGCACCCCGACCGGCTGGCTCTTCACCCTGGCCCGGACGCGCGCCATCGACCGCATCCGGTCCGGTCAGGTCGAACGGAATCATCAGGTCTCCTTGGACGGCTTCGAGCTGCTTCCGAGCGACGGGAGAGACCCTGAGGCGACCGTCTTCGACCGCCAACGCCAACGTCGCGTGCAGCAGGCTTTGGCAGGTTTGAACCCCGATCAACGGGAAGCCCTGGTCCTCGCGTATTTTTCAGGATTGAGCCAGACGGAAATCGCCGCAAAATTGAATGTCCCCCTCGGCACGATTAAGACCCGCATGCGTTTGGGCATGATGAAACTCCGCGACCTCTTGGGAGCCGAACAGCAGGGAGGATCGCTATGACGCAACCCAGATCGCCCGAGCATCGGCAGGAGTTGGCCGCGTTGCATGCGTTGCACGCGCTGGACGGTGACGAGGCCGCGGCCTTCGCCCGTCACCTCCAGGACGAAGGGACGGAAGCGCAGGCCAGCCGCGCCGAAGTCGCCGGCTTTGCACAGGCGGTCGGGGAACTCGGTCATCTGACACCCCCGGTGGCGCCGCCGCCGCAACTGCGCAATCACCTCTTCGCCCGGCTCGCCAAGGAGCCGCAGCAGCCGATTCCGGGACCAGAGTCCTTTGTCTTCCTCAAGGCTGCACAAGGCCGGTGGGTCGAGGTGCTCCCCGGCATGACGGTCAAGGTGCTCTTTGCCGACCCGGAAAGCGGCCGAACCACGTCGCTCGTCAAGATGACCGCCGGCACCCACTATGCCGCGCATCGGCATGCAGCCGCGGAAGAAGTCTATGTCCTGGAGGGCGGCTGCGTCTGCGGGGGCCAATCCCTCTTGCCAGGCGACTACCACCGGGCCGCCGCCGGCAGCGTACACGTCGATACCTACACCGACGACGGCTGCCTGCTGCTCGTCATCTCCTCGCCGCGGAATGAGATGCTCTAAGAGAGCGAGACTCGCGGGACGGGCGGGAACGCGCGAAATGTGAGGTGGGACTCTTTTGTAGCCATGCTTCCCCTGTCTCGCATTTCCCGCGCGTCACGCTTTTCTCGCGCCTGCTGAAATGCGGAGGTGGGAAGGTGATCAGTGATCAGTAAACAGTTCTCAGTAAACAGTAAAAAGTTCTCGGTATCAGTTAAGTCTTCAACTGATCATTGATCACTGCTAATTGCGCACTCCCCGTTCCTATTCCCCCTGAATCGGCACGTACAGGTGGGTCCCCTGCCGGGCGATGAGCAGCACGGTAAGATCGCGCGCTTTGAGCGGCTCCACAAAGCGCTGATAGAGGGCGAGGTTGGGGACGGGCTGGCGATTGACCTCCAGGATCAGATCACCGACCATCATCCCCGCCGCTTCCGCTAGACTGCCTTCTTCCACATTTTCGACGACCACCCCGGTGGTCGTCGACAAGCCGAGTTGGCGAGCCAGGGCCGGGGTCATGTCATCCACGGCCAGCCCGGCCAGCGGATGTTCGGCCGCCATGGCCTTCGCCGCCGGCGAGAGTCGGCGCGGGCGATCGCGCGGCGCCTCCTGCACCGTCAGCTCCGCCTGCATGGCCCGTCCATCCCGAATCACGTCCATCCGATGCTTGCTGCCGATCGGCGCCGCGGCCACCTGATTGCGCAGGCGTCCCGAGTCGACCACGTCCTTGCCGTCGAACTTGACGATCACGTCGCCGCGCCGCAGACCGGCCCGCTCGGCGGAGCCCTTCGATTGGACATCCGTGATGATCGCGCCCTTGGCGTCCTGCAATCGAAAGAGCTTCATGAGCGGCGGCGACACGTCTTGGGTAGAGGCGCCCAAGAATCCGCGCACCACGCGACCGGTCCGCAAGAGGCTCTCCATCGCCGCGCGGGCCATATTGCTCGGAATCGCAAAGCCCACCCCGACGCTGCCGCCGGTGGTGCTGGCGATCGCCGTGTTGATGCCGACCAGTTCGCCCTTGATGTTCACCAGCGCCCCGCCGGAATTGCCGGGATTGATCGGCGCGTCGGTTTGGATGAAGTCCTCGTAGTCGGCCACGCCGACGTCCGCCCGTCCGACGGCGCTCACGATCCCAAAGGTGACCGTTTGATTGAGCCCCAGCGGATTGCCGATGGCCAGGACGAAATCTCCCACGCCTAGCTGGCCGGAATCGCCCCACGTCACCGTGGGCAGGCCGAGGGCGGGAATCTTCACGACGGCGACATCAGTTTTTGGATCGGTCGCCACCACCTTGCCTTTATATTGACGGCGGTCGGCCAGAAGCACGTCGACCTCCACCGCATCGGCGACCACGTGGTTGTTGGTGATGATCAGGCCGTCCGACCCGACGATCACGCCGGAACCCTGCCCATATTGGCGACGCGGGGGCAGATCCGGCATGAGCCCGAATTGGAGCGCGTCGTCCCCCAACGTCTGGTCCCGCACGATCACCGTGGAGGCGATATTCACGACAGCGGGGTTCACCTTGGCGGCCGTGTTCTTCACTTGCGCTTGCAGATCGAGGCCGGATCGAGGGACCCCGCCGGCCGGCGCGTCGAGCGCCGACGCTTTGAGCGGCAACAGTAGACAGACCGCGGCGTGGAGCAGAGCCAGGATCGCCGGACGAGCGTGGCCGGCGGGAACGGCGAGGGAACGTGGCATCGAGTCTATTTCTTCTCCCGCTTGGGCTTCTTCCCGGCGGGAGCGGGCTTCTGAGCCTGGTCCGCTTCGAGAATGCTGGCGACAATGGCCTTGATGTTTTCGGGGTCGATGGACTCGACCTTCAGATTGCCATCGAGCAGCACCGTGGGCGTTTGCTGCACATCGACCTTCATCCCGAAGGCCCGTCCCTCTTCGAACACCTTCGCCGGCTTGCCGCTGGCCAGCCCCGCCTCGAAGGCCGCGGGATCGAGACCTACTTCCTTGATCAGCATCTCTCGGATCGTCTGATCGAGGACGTGGACATGGTCCTTGTGGATCGTGCGGAAGAGGGTCCTCTTCATCTCCGGACCCTTGCCCATCAGCTTGGCCTGCTCGTACATCTCGAAGGCCATCGGCAGTTTGCCGGGGATGACCGGGAACCCCACCATCATCACCTCGAGCTTGTCGCCGAATTCCTTCTCAAGAATCGGAATCCCGTTCGATTCGAACAGGTGGCAGTGCGGGCAATAGAAGTCGGCGAACTCTGTCAACTTCACCTTGCCCCGTTCATGCGTCGAGGGCAGCTTTTTCAGCTCCGTGTATTTCCCCTTGAAGGCCGGCGCCTGGGCGAAGGCAGAATCCGTGAGACTCGGGCCCAGCGCCGACACCAGCGTTAACAGCAGAGCCGGAGACCATCCGATCACTCGTCGCATAAACACTCCTTCGTTTGAATCGAGCCGCGCTGCATCCTGTTTATTATAATCAAACCCCGAGGCGAATCTCTCCTGTATAATGCGGCCATGGGCACCGTCAAAGCCGCGAGCTTGCTACGTCTTGCCGGCCTTGTCTTCAGCGGCTGCGCCCTCTCAGAGCCGGCCTTCCCGCCCGCCCTCCAACA
>CAYZTJ010000075.1:9704-16766 GCA_964481215.1 uncultured Nitrospira sp.
CTCGACGAGATGGACTATACCTTCCCGACCGTGGAGATCAAATCGCTCAAGATGTGGCCGAAGGCGGAACCGGCCGCGCCGGTGTTCCGGCCGTACTACGGTCCCTACTGGGGCCCCTACTGGTGGGGCCCCAATCGGTATTGGTAGCCTGCTGCCCTACCACAGCCCCAGCGTCACGCCCGCGTAGAACGAGCGGCCGTACCCGGCGAAGAAGAGCTGCTTGCTGGCATCCGCCGTGCTGTCGGCCACCACCTGTCCGGAGGCCGCATACTTCTTGTCCGCGATATTATCCAATTCGGCATAGAACTTCGCGAATTTGAAATAGGGGTGGTTCTTGATCTCGATATTCTTGTGCAGATTCGCATTCATGACCCAATAAGCGGGAATGCCCACCGTATTGGCGTTGTTCAAGAAGTAGCTGTTGTAGTAGCTGGTTTCAAACCAGCCTCCCCACCCGGTCCCGGCATGATCGTACTCCTCCTTGAAGTTCAGGACGTCGGTCGGGACATTTGGCACTTTCTTGCCGTCTCGCACGGCGCCTCCCACCACGGCTGTGTCGTTGAAGTTGATATAGTGGGCATCGACGTGCGTATAGGCCCCGGAGAAGCGCCATCCCTCCAACGGCCGCCAGTCGTAGCCGACCTCGACACCTCGATATTCCGAGGAGTCGGCATTGATGGTCGCCGTGTTGCCGCCGCCGAAGTTCTGCGTAATCTGCTCGTCCCGGAAGAACGTCCAAAATCCGGTGAGATTGACGGTCAGCGTCTTGTGGAGTCGAGACTCCGTCCCGATCTCGACGTTGACGTTTTTCTGCGGTTTCAGGTCCAGGTTCGCCCCCGGCTGCCCATTCGAAGGGTTGCGCGTGAGCTGATTGAACTGGGGGATGGAATAGCCCGTCGAGGCTCTGACCCAATGGCGATACCCCTCGGCCGGCCGCCAGGTCAGCGACATTTCCGGCGCCCAGTTGTAGAAGGTCCGATCGACGTCGGCGCGCGAAGAGAACGCGCCCGCATTGGTATAGTTGATGCTGTGTACGCTGACCATGGACTGTTCGAATCCGAGCCCGGCCGCGAGGATCCACTTCGGCACGAACTCCAATTCCTCTCGAAATCGACCGCCGATATTCCGAATGGTGCCTCGATTGTTCGCTAACAGCGTCCCCCGCGTCCCGTGCCCGTCGGCCAGGTTTTGAAAAGTCTGCCCCTCCTGCTCCATGTTGTTCACGAAGAATCCCACGTAGCTTCTCAGCGGCATGTCCATCAGGCGCCCGTTGTGCCGAAGGTCGACGTACGATTTGTAATTCGGGTTCACGTTGTCGGTGATCTGCGTGAAATATTGGTTGATGTCCTTCACATCGTAGTCGGCTTCGATCGTGAGCACGGTATTGGGATCGATCTCCCGCTCGTACATGCCGCCGATGATCGTCCGCCGGTCGATCCGCTGTTGATTGAGCGCCTGGGCATTGGCACAGCTCGCGCTATAGGTGCCGGGCGTACAGGTCGTCTGCCCGCCGCCACCCTGCCGGTCATCGGCGTTGAACTGCGCCACCGTCAGGCGAGTCGGCACCCGCGAGTCGAGCCAGTTGGTGATCGCCTTGAAATACAAACTCTGCTTGCTGTCGATCGTCAATCGAAAATTGAAGTTGAGCGTCTGCGTATTGTAATCGCTGTTGGTAATGTAGCCGTCTTCGCCCACGTTGCTGGCAAAGAGCGAGACATCGAGATTGCTATATTGCTTGCCGACGGCGAAGGCCTGCTTATTGAATCCGTAGGACCCTCCGGACAGAAACGTCTCGAACCCGTTGATGTCGCTCCCTCGGCGCGTGCGAAAATGCACCATACCGCCGGTCGCATAGTTGTCGTAGAGCGACGAGGAGGCGCCCTTGGTGACCTCCACACTCCGCATGAACCAGGGGTCGTGGATGTCCAAGCGGGATAACCCATCGGACTGCGTCTGGATAAAGCCGTCCTCGTACAATTTCAGCTCCCGAATGGCGAACCCGGTTTTTACGCCTGAGCCCCGGATGGAGATACTGAAGTCTCGCGGACCGTTGGCCTGGCGCACCACGACGCCGGGCAAAGACTCCAACGACTCCCGCATATTGCGCGTCGGCTGCGAATCCGTTTCTGCCGGCACCGTCGCGACAATCCCCACCCCCTCCGGTCGCTTTTGGACCCGGCGGCTGACGATGCTCATATCTTTGAGTTCGATCTCCGCCTCGCCGGTCGGCTGCTCAGGGACGACCTGCTTTTCGACCACGCTCGGCGTCGGCTCCTTGGGCGCCTCGCCCGTCTCCTTGAGCGACTCCAGCTCATCCAGAATCTCTTTCAGCCGCTGCTCCAATTTCTGTTTTCGTTGAACCTTGTCTGAAGAAATGGCGGGAACCGGCGCGGGCTCCTCGGCCCAGACCATCCCGGCTCCTCCCGCTCCAGACAGCACTACACTGACAATGACAGCGATGACGACATTCCCACGGCGCATGACCTCTGACTCCTTTGCTGCATACAATGCGATGAACATCAAGACGATCGATTCCCCGTCATCCGAGCGTGCCGGCAACCGCAAGCAGCGACACCCCTTCCGCAGGACGCAAGGGGCGATGACGGAAATCTGTTCGACTGTTGAGGATTAGCGAGGCGGCGCCCGGCTGGGAAGGAAGAGGAGGGAGACGAGCGGAACAGACGCGCCGACGAATGGCGCGGCACTCACGGCCAGTTCGAGCGTCGGGAGACTCGGGATACCGCTCAGGACCGCGGAAGCGGGATTGACCTGGCAGGCCCAGGCGCAGAGCCCCGAATGATGGGCCGTGCCCTGATGCGAGTGGTGATGGTGCGACTCTGCCGCGGCGTCGGCCGTGGCGAGGCAGACGGTGCTCAGCCCGCTGAATAGCAAGTAGAGCGCGACTAAGGCCAGCGAACCAAGTCCAACCCGTCGATTATGAGCCTGTCTAACATTGCCGTTCGTAACGAGGCGAAGGAGGCTTGGGCAGATGCGCGACCGCAGGCCCCGAAAAACCGGAGGCGTATTTGCTGGAATACGTTGAGGGTTTTTCGGGGCCGAGAACAAATCAGATGCCCGGGCATCGTTCGCCGCAGTAGAAAGGTCAATGTTGGACAGGCTCCCAGTCACGATCCCGCCTCCGCGTAGCGGCGGATCATCGTCACCGCCTCCGGGCTGTCCCAGGCACGAGGACCGATGGCGCGGCCGACTTCCTTGCCGTCTTTTCCAATGATCACGGTCGTCGGGAGACCGCGCACCATGAAAGAGCGTGAGACGTCCTGCTCGGCGTCCAGCAGCACCGCCAAGTTCAGCCCGAGGTGGCCCAGAAAGGCTTTGATGCCATCCCGCTGCAAGTCGGTGGTCACCGTGACGACCTCGACCTGCGCCGGATCGACAGACTGGCGGAGCCGCGCCAGGGCCGGCATTTCTTCTTTACAGGGACCGCACCAGGTCGCCCAGAAATTGACGACGACGACTTTGCCGCGCCAGGAGGCCGAGGTCACCGCAGTCCCGTCGAGCCCGGACAGGGCAAACGCGGGAGTCTCCATCCCGGCTGCCACGCGACTGATGACAAAGGACGGCGCTTCTTTGGCCAAAACCGCGTGGCCCAACAAGACTCCAGCCACCGTGGCGAGACCCAATCCAACCCGCAGTCGGGGTCGTTGCCTCATCGACATCACGCTACCGCTGGACCTCGCTCACCTGCGCCGCCTGGTCGGCCGGCGGGAAGGCGAACGGCTGCATCACCATTTTCTGGCCGGGCATCGCATGTTCCTGCCAGACCATCGCGCCGAGGCCCTGCGCATTCACCGACACCATCGGCGTCTGCCCCTTATGGTCGTTGAGCTTCACCGGCTTGCTGAACGTCCGGCCACGGTCGAGCGACGCGCTCACGACCACCTCTCGGCGCACCGGCGACTGTTCTTCCCACAACACCACCACGCGGCCCGCCGCGTCGACGGCCAGTTGCGGATGATCGGGGAAGGTCCCCTTCGAAACGTTCAATGGTTTCTTCGGGGAGAAGGTCTGGCCTCGATCGTCGGACGTGGACGCATACACGGCGGGCGTTTCATCCTGCCCTTCCGTGTACCAGACCACGTAGAGGCGCCCCTGCCGATCCACCGCGATCGAGGCCGGGCGATGGGGGCAGGCGGGATATACCCATCGGTCATGTCCGACGATGACGGGCGCGGAGAATGTCTGGCCCTGATCGGTCGAATGGGCGACAACGGTTTCACGCACGTTGCCGTCAAAAATCTTCCGCCACGCGACGTAGATCGTTCCGTCCGGCCCAACGGCGGTCGATGTCCTGCAGCAGACGCAGGTCCCTTCGTCGATCTTGAGATTCTTGACAACCGAGCGACCGCCGTCGGCTGACTGTGTGACATAAGTCGCGGGCTCTTTCTTGCCCTCTCGCCCGTCGATCCAGGCCACATGGGTCACATCGGCGCCGCCGGGGGCGAGAGAATCGAAGGTGTGGAGCGCCGCTTGCTCATCGTCATTCACGCGCACGGAGGGTTCGAACGAGTGTCCGCCGTCCGTCGACCGGCTGAGACGCAATTCGTTGGCGAACGGCTTGTCGGCGGTGGCTTTGGGATGGATGAGCGCCCAGGCGATCAACACCCTGTCGCCGTTCACCGTCAGCGCCGGCGCTTCTTGGCGAAAATACGGCACTTCGTCAGGCCGGTTCACGCGGACAGGTTGGCCCAGCCTCCCGCCGGTTTCGTCGGTTCTCGCATAGAACAGCGTGCGGATCTCTTTGTCTTCCTCGACCCAGGCAAGGTGCGCGATGCCCTTGCCGTCCACGAAGACGGAGGGGCCGACGAGCGCGCGGACCTTGTGCAGATTCACGACCTTTGAGCCCAAGGTCAGCGAACCGGCAGGCGGCGCTGCAGCCTGAGTCGACGGCGGAAAGACCGTGGCGAGGGTCGCGACAACGAATGCTGCGAAGTGGAATAATGTGATGAACAGTCGAGGCATGATTCCTGCCGCAGGCTTCCTGATCGGAGATCGCCCTCCACTACTTCCCGGAGCCACGGATCGAGAGGTTCACGTCACGGCCGCCTGGTCCTTGACGCGCCGTCACGCCAGGCGCCGATTCCATCGACTCGCGCAGCCTGCGCGTCGGCTGATCCGCCAGTTCGCTGCGCGGCACAACCGACTTGGTCACGCCGGTCGGCTCCCGATTCAGCGCCCGTAACTCGTCTTGAATCCGCGTCACTTCGCGGCGCAGTTCGCGCTCCCGCACCCGCCGCTCTTCCGTCGTCATCGCCTTGCCCGTCTCGGAAGAGGCGGCGCCGGCCGACGCCGGTCCCTCCACACCGCTGAGCGCCCACATCAGGCTCACCAGCAGGAGGGAGAATCGCATGTTCAGCCTCTCAGCTCGTAGACGACCGGCATGGTGATCGTGATCTGCGGACGGCCCAGCGCATGCTTCATTTTCAAAGGACAGGCGCGCCGGATCATCTCCAAGGCATCCTCGTCCAGAACCTGATGCCCTGATCCCTTCACGATTTCCAGATCGTGGAGATGACCGTCTTCCCTGATGACGATCTTCACCATGACGCGGCCTTCCCAGTTGTTGAGCCTCGCCTTGGCCGGGTACCGCATGAGTTGCTGGATGCGTTCGCCCAGCGCTTCCCCCACCCAGCGATAGTCCGCCTTGGCGGCCGGTTTCGGCACCACAGGGGAGGCCGGCACCGCGGCCACCTGCGTGGGCGGCGCCTCGACGGGAGCGGGCGTCGGCGGGGCGGCCATGACTTTGGGTTCGACCACCTCTCGTACACTGGCCGTGGCCGTTTCGATCGTCTTGGGAGCGACCGTCGGGGCCGGGGCCGCATGGACCACGGGCTGGCTCGGCTGAACCACCGCCTCGGCGCGGGGCGCTTCAACCACCGGCGCAGCCGTCGCCACCGTCGTCGGCTGCGGCGCAACGACCTGAGGCGTCGGTGGGGCCGGGGCCACGGCCTCGGCCGCCCGCGTGATCGTCTGCACCGTCCGTTCGACCACCTGTTCGACCGGTCGAACCTCCCGCACCTCTTCGCGAATCTCCCGCGTCTCCACTCGTTGCACCGGCTGAACCGTCTGCACCACCTTGGTCACGACGGTCTCGACAACCGGCGCGACTTCGGCGGGCATGATGGGCGCAGGAGTTGGCGTGATGGGCGCGGGCTTCGCCACGGTCGGTTTGACCGGCGACGGCTCGGCTACCGGCTCAGGCTTCGACGGTTCGACCATCGCGACGTCCCACCGGAAGGGTTCTTCCTTCGGGATAAATTTCAGATCGCCCAAGACCACGGCGGCGATCCAAACGGCTAAGGCGTGGAACAGGAGCGACATCACCCAGCTCTGCATGGGCTGGGGCAGATTGGCTTGCGGCTCAGCGACGGAATAATTCATAGCGACGTTCGACTCACCTTTCTCTGGGTCCGCCCTATTTCAAGAGAACCTTGGCGACCGTGCCGAGAGGCACGTCCACCTGCCCGAAATCCGACTCGCCGCGAAAACTGCCGGTGATGGCCGGAACGAATTCTCCGCTCTTGCCGTTGGTCAGCGTGATGGTCAGCGCCGGATGAGCCTTGTCCGCCCCGGCCTTCACCTCGACCTGCTTGATGGTGTCGAATTTCACCTGCACAGTCGCCGCGCCGCGCTTGACCGGCAAGTGCCGCAACTCGTGCGGGATGAACGAGGTTTCGCTGACCTTCTCTTCCCAGTAGTACACGACGTTGCGAACCTCGGTCTCGACGCCCTGCGCGTCCGTCAGCACGGCGGCAAAGGTCTTCTCCGCCTTGGCCTGCGCCCCCGCTTCCTGACCGCCGCCAGCGAGCAAGACCCATGATAGGCTGAGTACGGAAATGATGGTGATGACTGAATCGCGAGATCGCATAGCGTCACTCCTTACAGCATCTCAGCCTTCCTCGTTCAGCATTCATCGTTCATCGCTCTTAACTGGTGACTATCGTCCTTGCCCCACGATGCGTTCGGCGCGCTCGTCCTTTCCGCCGAGTTCCAGATACTTGCGATATTGCGCGATGGCGCTGACCATGTCCTTCTTGTGCAGTT
>CAYZTJ010000076.1:0-12135 GCA_964481215.1 uncultured Nitrospira sp.
AAACGCACCGAGCGCCGGCTGGCGGCCCAATATGCCGCGACAAAAGTGCTGGCGGAGGCGCCCTCCATGGAGGCGGCGCTACCCAAAATTCTTGGAGCGGTCTGTCAAAGCCTGGACTGGCACCATGGGGCCATCTGGCACGTCGATCGAGACGCCAAGGTCCTGCGGTTCGGCGGGATGTGGCATGCCCCCACCCAAGAGGCGAAGGAATTTGAAGCCCACAGCCGCGTGACCACCTTCGAGAAGGGCATTGGCTTGCCGGGCCGGGTCTGGGCGACCGGCGAACCGGCGTGGATCTCCGATGTGACCCAAGATCCCAATTTCCCGCGAGCCCCGGTCGCGAGGAAAGCCGGCCTGAGGGGCGCCTTCGCCTTTCCGATTCGCATCGGCGACGACGTGACGGGCGTGTTGGAGTTTTTCAGCCATGCCAAGGCGGACCCGGACTCGGACCTCTTGCGCATGGTCGGGGCCGTCGGCAGCCAGATCGGCCAGTTTATCGAACGCAAGAGGGCTGAAGCCGATCTGCAACGGGCGCGGAATGCCGCCGAGTCGGCCAACCTGGCGAAGAGCCAGTTCCTCACCAACATGAGCCATGAGCTGCGGACGCCGCTCAACGGCATTCTCGGCATGCTTCATCTGGCCCAGACGACCAGGCTGTCGACGGAGCAGCAGGAGTACATCGGCACGGCGCAGTCCTCGGCCGAGTCGTTGCTGGCGATCATGAGCGATGTGCTGGATCTCTCCAAACTCGAGTCCGGGCAGGTGCGCCTGGTGACGGCCGCCTTCGAGGTGCGAGGGGTCGCTCAGCAAGCCGTCGCCGGGCTCGCCGATGCGGCTTCCGCCAAGGGACTGGCGCTCGACCTGTCGCTCGCCCCGGATGTGCCGACGTGGGTTGAGGGCGACGGCCTGCGCCTCCAGCAGATTCTGACGAATCTCATCGGCAATGCCATCAAGTTTACGCCGCAAGGACGGGTGGACGTGAGCGTCAACCGTGACAAGCCCAGCGCTGAACGCGGAACGCTGAGCATTGAACAAGCAGCGCGGAGCGCCGGCTCTTCAGTTCAGCATTCAGCGTTCATCGTTCTGCGTTTCAGCGTCCGTGACACCGGCATCGGCATTCCCGCCGACAAGCAGGAGATGATTTTCCAGGCCTTTACCCAGGCGGACGGCTCGCTGACCAGGAAATTCGGCGGAATGGGTCTGGGACTGGCGATTTCGAAACATTTGGTTGAGATGATGGGGGGGCGTATCTGGTTGGAGAGTGTGGCGGGAGAAGGCAGCGCCTTCCATTTCTCCACACGCTTGACCCTGCCCGCCATGGCGCGTCGATCAGATGAGGCCGATGCGTTCAAACAAACCGATCGAAAGGACATTGTCATGAGTGAGACCAGCGCTTCACCCACACCGAAGGGACCGCGGATCTCGGCGCCGGCGGATGCCGGCATCGATGTCGATGCGGCCCTCGCCCGGCTCGAAGGCGATATCGAGCTCTTCCAGGCGATCGTCCAGCAGGGATTGACCGACGCCCCGCCTCTCTTGGAGGCGATCCGCGAGGCCGTTCGGCGGGGCGACGCCGAGGCCTTGGCCAAGGCGGCGCACAAACTCAAAGGCACCGTCAGCGAGTTTGCAGCCAAGTCGGCCGCCGATGCCGCGCAGCGGCTCGAAGCCATGGGACGGCTCGGGACCCTCGAGGGCGCCCCTCAGGCCTTGAATGCCCTCGACCAGGCGATGGAACGGCTGACACCCGCCTTAGAGGAGATCGTGAACCGCCCGAGAAATTGATGCATTGACGATTGAATCATTTCATCAGTGAGTCAATGCCGGAAATGCATCGATGAACCAATGACCCCATCGTCAATTCCTCGGTCAATGGTCCAATGACTCGCTGAAAAAATCGTCAATCGTCTTATGCGTCTACCGTCCGCCGGCCACGACGGGCTCGGGGACTTCGACGGACGCGGCTTGCGGGGTCTGTTCCGGAAAGAGGTGATGGCGGGTGGGCAATTCTTCGTTGAGGACCAGTTGCTTGGCCAGTCGCGTGCGGCTGTTGACGACGACCGGTCCGCGGAGGTTGGCCGTAATCGTCGAGGGATTGGACGAAGGGATCGTCAGGATCACCATGAGGGCCAGATCGTCCTTCTCGCGGTAGTCGAGTTCGATCACGGCATCCGGGGAGATCTGCACCTGGTAATCGGCTTTGAAGAGGGTCGGGTCCATCACCACAAAGGCCAGGTGCCCCTGGTCGACCGATTGCAGCCACTTGATGGGGGCCTCCCGATCGTGGTCGAGGATAACAAATCGCTTGGCCGCGGGAAATCCGATGATGCCGTTGGGAAAAGTCAGAATCGCGTCAGGGCGGCAGTCGATCTCACCGAACCGAGTCGTCTGGACCTTCATCGCCGTTGCCTCATGGTTGGCGCCCATCAGTCATGCGCGCTAGGGCCGGTTCAGCTTCTTGACGAATGTCGAAAAGGCTTGAATCGGGATCGTGCCGGTGGAGGCCGCCTTGCGGTTCTCCTCTTGAATCTTGGCGTAGATCTCGTCCCGATGCACCTGGATGGACTGCGGGGCCTCGATCCCGAGGCGCACCTGTCCGCCCTTGATTTCGAGGACCACCACCCGGACATCCGATCCGATGGTAATCCCTTCGCCCAACTTCCGTGTCAGGACCAGCATAGCGTCGGTCGCCTAATCCTTGGCCGCAACCACGGCATCCGATGCCGCGTGTCAGTACATTATCGGCCGATCAGTCGAGGACTTGAGAATGCCAGCTGCGCGAGACTTGCGAGAAAAGCGCGACAAGTGAAAAGAACGAGCTAGAGCCATCCCCTGGAGTTCCGATGCCAGTCACGCGTGTCTCGCCTTTCACGCCCGATTCGCTTCAGTCTCTCACTTCAGAAAATTCAACAAACTCGTTTCAAAGATCCGCGCCAGGGATTGGGCCGCCACCTGGAGCGCCAATTGCCGCTCGGCCAGCTCCGAGGCCACTTTCACCAAGTCCGCATCCTCGTTTTCCGACAGCGTCCGCGTGAGCAGCTCCTTGGCGGCGCTCAAATTCGACCGGGTATTGTCCAAGCGGTTCCCCAGGGAGCCCACCTCGCCCTGCGCCCCCGTGACTTGCGTGATCGTGCTGTCGATGTTGGACAGGCCCGTGTCGATCCCGCCGCCATAGTTGCCGTTCAGCGCGGCGGTCAGATGCTTGAAGGCGGCGAAGAGATCGATCGTGGTCCCGGAAAAGACGCTGCTTCCCGGCAGATTGGTCTTGACCGTCTGGTTATCCCCCACCTCGACGTTCTGCACCCCGTCGTCGCCCTGGTACTGGATGCCCGTCAAGACCCGGAATACGTCCGAGGCGGCCGGCGCGCCGGTGTTGTTGCTGATGGTCAGTTGCACGCCGTTGACGGTGATGGCGCTGCCGGAGGTGTAGGTCTGATTGGTCAAGACCTGGCTCGCGCCCAAGGATGCGGCAAAACTGTCGCCGGTCCGCGGGGCGGACGAGGCCCCGTTCGCAATCGCGACGCGGAGGCCGTCGAAATCGATGTTGCCGCCGGAGCTATAGGCCGAATAGCCGGCGTCGAAATCGCTGGTGTCCGTGCCGGCGCTCGCCACCGTCGAATCCGTGGCCTCGAAGCCCAGGAGCGTGGCCGCCGTCGCGCCGCTGTTCGACCAATTGAACGTGACTGCCGAGCCGGTCGAATTCGTAATCTGGAAGGATCGCGCAGGCCGGGTCGTCGCCGTGTTGTAGGCCACGCTGTAACCCGTTCCCAGGGCCCGCTGGATTTCGGCGGCCATCTGGGCTCCCGTGTAGCTGCCGGCCCGCAAGGTGATCGCACTGCCGCCCCGGTAGATCGTATTGTTCGAGGAGGTCACGTTGTAGATGTCGCTGCCGGCCGTCGAATTGGTGACATGGGTCATCAAGGTCGCCCCGGCGCCCGTGGCCGTATCGTTCCCCGTCGTCGACGAACTGACCGCCACCGTGGCCGCCGTCGCGTTGAATCCAAGAAGCGATTCCGCCGTCGTCAGCGCGTCGTCGAACGACAGGGTCAGATCGGCCGAATTTCCCGTGTCATTGGCGATCGTGAACTTGGCGGTCGAGGCATCGTACGCGACGGTATAGGTATTGCCTCCGCCCGCCGCATCCAGCCTGGTTTCCAACTCGGTGGCCAACTGATTCCCCGTGTAGCGGCCGGCCGTCAGGGTGATCGTCGTCGCGCCGGAACCGGGATCGATCCGGAGCGAGTTGTTCGAGCTGTTCACGGTGAAGAGATTTTCAAAGCCCACGACATAGGAATCCAGCGTGGCTCGCGTCGGATCGGCGACACCCGCATCGGAGCGCACCCCCCCGCCCGTATTGGAGCCGGAGGCGGTCACCTGGACCGGCGCCGTCATGTTATAGACGTCGTAGGCCGTGGCCGAGGAAAACTTGACCATATAGTCGTCCAGCGTCACCGCGCCCTTATCGGTGATCGATCCGGTGGTGACCAGCGCGCCGCCGGTGTTCCGATTGTCGGTCGCCGTGCGGGCATAGAGCCGGAAGGGTTCGTCGCCCGTCGTCGTGCTCCCCCCGTTGAAGCCGAGGATGGTCCGCCCCGTCCCGCCCGTGACATTCACCGACGAGGTCGTGCCGTTGCCTCGGGAGATGATGTTGAGCTGCCCGTTCGTATAGGTCACGTCGACGGACCGACTCGCGGCCGACAGTGTGGCATTGGCATTGATGTCTGCCTCAAGCTGGGCCGCCAAGGCGGTCCCCGTCGAGTAGCTCCCGGCGGTGATCGTCACGGTCGCCGCGGTGCCGTCGACCGCCAGCGCCAGGGTATCGTTGCTGCTCGCCGTGATGGTCAGGGGATCGCTGGTCCCGATGTTGATCGCGTTGCCGGTCGCCTGGCCGTGCGTGCTGGTTCCGGTAAAGAGGGCATGGCCGTTCACGACTGTGTTGGCCAACTGCTGAATTTCGGCGGTCAACTGGCGGACTTCCTTGGCGCCGATCGCCCGTCCCGCCGCATCGTGGGTGTCGTTGCGCAGATCGACCGCCAGCTCGCGGATCCGGTTGATGATGTTCGTGACGGAGCCCAGCGTGCTGTCGGCCCGATCCAACTTGGTCGTCGCGAACTGGATATTGCGGATCCGCTGATCCGCGATCCCCAATCGAGTTTTCCCCGAAACGATTTCGCCGAACGCGGAGGGATCGTCGGAGGGTTCCGAGACCTTCTTGCCCGAGGACACCTGCTTCTGCACTTCGAAGAGGCGCAGCCGTCCCCGCTGGAGATTATTCAAGTTGGCGGCAAAGATTTGATGTTCGGAGACGCGCATCGGTGTTACCTGGTGACATTGAGGAGCGTTTGCAGCATCTCGTCCGTGATCGTAATCATCCGGGCGGAGGCATCGAAGGCCCGCTGAAACTTCAGGAGATTGACCAACTCTTCATCGATGGAGACGCCGGAGACCGATCCCCGCTGCTGCTCCAGATTGTCCTGGATCGTTTCCTGCGACAGCAGATCGCGGGTAGCCCCCTGCGCCGTCACGCCCAGACTGGAGGCCGTGCGCGCGTAATAATCGCCCAGCGTGATCGTCCCGAGGGCCGCAAAGGACGTGTTCTGCAACGCGCCCAGGGCCAGGGCCTGCACATTGTTGCCCGGCAGCCCGGCGAAGGTGCTCGAGGCCGCCACGTACTGGGGGTCGGTGATGTTCATGGCGATCGACGCCGCGGTCGTGCCGCTGGACGAGAAAAAGTTCCGTCCCGTCGTGCCGTCCAATCCGTATCCGGCGGCGTGCACGGTGTTGACCTGCCCGACCAGCGTCGACGTCAGGGTGTTCAGCGAGGTGATGAGTCCGGGGACGGTCGTATCGCGAAGGTCGAGCAGCCCTCGAAGCTTGCCCTGCGTGATGACCGAGTTGATCGAGAAGGCCGTGCCGCCGTTCCCCGGGTCGTAGTAGACATCCGAGTGGCCGCCGTTGCTGGAATTGGGCGTGGCTTCCAACTCCCGGGCGATGCCCTGTGAAACCAGGAGCACCCCCTTGCCGGCAAACACGCTGAGCTGGCCCGAATCGTCCTCCACGTAGGTGATATCCAACTGTTTCGCCAACTCGTTCAAGAGCACCTGGCGTTGATCCCGCAGGTCGTTGGCGTTGTCCCGGCCGGTCCCCTCGGCGTTGGCGATCTTGACGTTGAGATCGGCGATCTTGACGGTGAGGCTGTTCGCGTCCGTGATCGACTGCGTGACCTGACGGTCGAGCGAGCGGCGCTGATTGTTCAAGTCCGTATCGGCCGCGTTCAACAGCCCGGCCAACGCCGTGCCTCGGTTGATCAGCACCGATCGGGCGGTCAGGTCCGTGGGATTCGTCGCCACGTCCTGCGCGGCTTCGAAAAACTCGCCGAGCGCGACGCCGATGCCGCGATCCTGCGAGTCCCCGAAGAGCCCTTGAATCTGATTGAGCCCCCGCGCGTAGATATCCAAACGCCCCAGCGCGCCGTTCGAGACGTTGAGCTGCCGCTCGATGAGGTCGTCGACGACCCGTTTGATCTGATCGACGTCGACGCCGCGGCCGATCTGCCCGGGAGAGTCGTCTTGCGGAATGGACGCGGACTGGATCACCTGCTGCCGCGAATAGCCCGGCGTGTTGACGTTGGCCAGATTCTGCCCCGTGACCGCAAGCGCCCGCTGGTTGGCGAAAATCGCCGTCCGCGCGATGCTGAAGAGGGTAAAGAGGCCGACCGATCCCATGGCTTATCCCCTCCGATTGACCCAGGCGCGGGGCTCGCCGCCGGTCGTCACCAGGCCCGTTTCCGAATAGGTCGGCGCGGTCGCCTCCGTCCGTCGGGCCAGCCGCATGATGTCGTCGCACAGCGCCATCGCCTGCGTCAGGATGGCCTGCGTCACGTCTTGGACCACGAGCGAGTCCTGGACCTCCGTCCGCATCGCCTCCCGTTGTTCGAGCAATCGGCGGCGATGCGCAGGGCCGACCCGCGCGGCGATGTCTTTGAGGGTCAACTCGTCCGAGGGGCGGTTCCACTGGGCGCCTAATTCCGCCATGAGGGCGGCGCGCCGCGTTTCCAGAGCGCGCAGGTCGTCCAGGATTTCCATTTTGCTGGTCGTCACGGCCGACAGGTCGTTCGCCGACCAGCGACGAACCGCGTCCTGCTCGTGGAGCAAGAGATGGCGCAGCGCGTCGAGGCGCGTCTGTTCCTGATCCAGCGTTTCGATCAGATCGTCGACGAGGGATTCGGGCTGTGGCATGGGCCTCTCTCCGTGAAATCGGCAGAAGTCGCTGCGGCGCGCGTGACGCCACCGTTCGCTCTTCTGCCGACTCGACGAAGCGAGGCCGGTCTTAGAGTACGGCGTCCGTCAGCGCATGCCGCACGATGGCATCCGCCGTGGCTTTCGCGTCCAGGCGATAGGTGCCGTCCTGCACCGATTGGCGGATGCGCTCGACGCGCGCCGCCCGGTCCTGGTCGGGCTCCTTCGCAAGCTGGGTGACCCGTTGGATCTCCTTCGCCTGCTCGGAGATTTGCACCTGATCGGCCTTGTGGCCGGCTTCGGACGATGGCTTGGCCGAGGGGCGGTCCGTGTCCTGGACCCCCAACAACAGTCTCGCCAAATCCTGTGACCGACCCTGTCCTGAGATCTGCATACTGGCTCCTCTCGTTAGGCCTTCCTATGCCTTGTCCTCGCGGCGGCTGCCCATCCTAGGCTCCGGCTATTCACCCGCGTGATCCCTGTATCGGCAGGGTTCCATGAGGACTTGAGAGGGTTGTTTCACTATTTTTTTGTCCGATACCCTGGTTTTGGACGTAGGCTCTCACCATTAGATCAGCCAGGCCGATTCCCCCGGCTTGGGCGCCTCTGAGTCCCAGCTCCTGGTCATATAATGAGTCAAACAGGTGCCCCATCTTATTCTCGATAAGGCCGGTGGGGACCGTTTCACGCATAACCTTCAGTAAATACGAGAGAAAAAGTCCTTCGAACTCGTTGGCCGCCTTCCGGATATCCCCCAATGACTGCTGGGGTAGGTCCTTGGCTTTTTCCACCATCCGATCACCTGCCAGGCCGGTCAGTTGCTCGCTATTGATCGATGGGGCCAGACTGAAGAGGTTGTGATCCATTGTCTCCGGTTATTCACTCTTTTGTTGAACAATCATGTATAACGTAGCTTAGTTCAAAGCCTAGAGTATCTGCATATCGGCCTGGAGAGCCCCCGCCGCCTTCAGGGCAGACAGGATGGCCACCAGATCCCTGGGGGTCACCCCGACCGCGTTGAGGGCCTTGACCACATCCCCCAACGTCACCGTCTCTTCAACGACCAGGAGGCGGGTCTTTTCCTCCTCCACATCTGTCTGAACGTCCTGCGTGACGACCGTCTGCCCGCCGGAGGCGCCACCGATTGTGGGCGCCCCTCCCTGCTCCCCAGGCCTGGGCGTCAGGGCCTGCGGCGGTCCGGATCCTAGCCCTCCGACAATGGGGCCGGTAATCCCCCCGACCACGACGGGGGCGTTCGGCTGGGACACGTTTTGGTTGATCTTGACGGAAATGGTCAGATTGCCATGGGCGATGGCCACCGTGGAGAGCCGCACATGCTCGCCTAAGACCACCGTGCCCGTTCGTTCGTTGACGACCACCTTCGCCGGGACGTCGATCGAGACATCCAGCATCTCCAGCGCCGCAATGTAGGAGACCACCTTGCCCTGAAAAGCGGTCGGCACGGTAACCCGGACCAATCCCCCGTTGACCGGGACGGCCGTCCCACCGCCGTAGACCTTGTCGACGGCATCGGCCACCCGGAGGGACGTCGTGAAGTCGGGCTGACGCAGGAGGATCGTGACGTTCTCCCAACTCTCGACGTCGACCGCCACTTCCTTTTCCACGATCGCTCCGCCCGGGATCATGCCGGCGGCTTGATGGTTCTTCTGCACCGTGCCGCCGGGAGCCCCGCCCAAGAATCCTCCGATGGAGATGGCGCCTTGCGCCACGGCATAGACCTGCTGGTTGGGCGCTTTCAGCGGCGTGAGCAAGAGGGTGCCTCCCTGAAGGCTCTTCGCGTTGGCCATGGAAGAGACGACGGCATCGACGCCCATGCCCGGCTTGGCAAAAGGAGGCAGCTTGCTCGTCACCATCACGGATGCGATGTTCCGGGTCAGCAACTGGATGGGATCGATCACGAGGTTGATCCCCATCTTATTCAACATGGACAGCATCGCCTGGACGGTGAACTGACCGCCGATGACCTGGTCGCCGGTCCGGTCCAAGCCTACGACCAATCCGTAGCCCAGGAGTTGGTTCTCACGCACGCCCTCGAAGGTCGCCACATCTTTGATACGGGCGGCCTCCGCGGTTCCTGCGGTCAGCGCCCAGATGGCGCACAGCCAGAGCAGCTTCTGATACTTTACGACCATTAGTTGCCCTCTCGGAGCATTCCGCATCGTTGCGCGATCCAATCCAACAGGCTGATCCGCGGCCCCCTCAAGACGTCGTCGCCGCCGTCCCGGTCGCCGGGCCCGAACACGGTTGCGCGCGCCCCACTCAGCAAGGCATGTTCCGGCAGGAGATCGGCCCGCCGTAAAACTCCGCTCAACACCATCGCCACGGTCGCCTCTTTGGTGTTCATGGGTGCCTCCTCCGCATGGCATCGAAGGTTCCATCGCCTCTGTTCGCGGCGCGACATGCGAGAAACGCGAGACAGGCGAGAAAGGGTGATCGTCCTCGTCTCGCTCTGTCCATTTTTCCTGCTCGTCCCGCATTTCCCGCGTGTCCCGCCTTTCTCGCTTCACACGCCTTCGGCTAGTCCGTCAGAACGGATAGATCCAATCGAGAATCCGCACCAGCCAGCCCGGCCGCTGCACATCGTCGACGACGCCTGCGCCGACGTATTCGATCCTGGCGTCGGCGATCGCCGTCGACAGCACCGTGTTCTTGGTGTCCACGTCGACCCGACGCACCACGCCGGTCAGAAACATCGTCTGCTTCTCCGCATTGATCGTGACTTCGCGATGCCCCTCGATCTTGAGGTTGCCGTTCGACAACACCTCGGACACCACGGCCGACACGGTCCCGGTCAGGGTGTCGGCGCGGCTCGTGGCTCCCTTCCCGCCGAACTTGTTCTCCGCGCTCGCCTCGACGCCGAGTTTCCTCGCCAAATTTCCGCCGAATGAGAAGAGGGGCAGGCCCGCGGTGCTGCCGGTGATCCCACTCTCGATCGTCGACTTCCGCTCCGCCGTCGTATCGCCGGTCTTCGAGCCCTTCTGGTTTTCGACGATCTTGATCGTGATGATGTCCCCCACCCGCATCGCGCGCAGGTCTTCATAGAGATAGGCGCGCCCGTTGTCTTCCTGCCAGAGCGACCCGATCGTCTTGGGCGCGGGAATGGCCGGCACCGTAATGGGCGTGTGCTCGATCTTTTTCGCCGGCACCAGGCTGCAGGCGGCGAGCCACACGGCGCAGGCGACGATCGACAGCCGCGGAGGAGGCGCGAGGACCGGTGGGCGCTTTTCAGAGGGCGATGTTCGGCCGCCCTGCCAGCCACTCGTCACCAAGACCTCGAGCCTCTTGTGCCGCCGTTGCAGAGACATCATTTAGAAATCCACCCGCACGATGCCGGGGCCGACCACCTTGGCCCTGATTTCCTTGCCGGAATCCTGATTCGTGACCGAGACGTTCTGCCCGACCCGCGCCACGCCCTTCGTCACGCCGGACGCCGTGATGGTCAGTCCCCCGCGCCGCGCCTCGATCGTGACGTGATCGCCTTTTTTCACCGCATAGGCATGGCCTAACGCCGCCACGCGGATCGGCGCTTGCGCCCTGAGCGCGCGGGCCGCCCGTCTGCCCACGACCTCTTCGGGCGTCCGCGCAAAATCATGGGAGAGCGAGGGCAGCGACACCCGTTGGAGCCCCACATCCTCCGCCGCGATGGTCTCGTCGGCCTGGATGCCGCGCAGCGGCGTCACCAGATCGGCCCAGACCTCGATGTCGGCGACCACATCCACGACCTGCACCCGGCGGCCGTCGACGGTGACCGAAACCTGGAACGACGAGCGGCCCAGCTCGATGTCCGCGACATCCGAGAGGATTTGCACGTCCATTCGGCCGGCGGGCACGCGCACCGGCGCGTCCGGCTGCACCACACGCACCCGCAGTTCTCCCTCGTGATCCCGGAGTTGGCCTTCGAGGGAGCGGATCAGCGACAATCGGATCCGGTCGAGCCCCAGGTCCTGCCCGGCGCCCCGTGAGACCCGCGTGGCCGGCGGCGTCGAGCCATGGAGGTCGCCGCCCACCGCTTGGGCGGCGCCGCCCAGCAGACCCACCGCGCAACCGATCACGAGCAGGCACAGTCGATGACTCATGCGTTCAGCCCTTACCGTCTCAGATTGTTGGCAATGCTCAACATGTCGTCGGACACTTGGATCGCTTTCGAATTAATTTCGTAACTGCGTTGCGCGATGATCATGCTGACCATCTCTTCGGCCAGATTGACATTCGAGGTTTCCAGGAATCCCTGCTGAATCGTGCCGAACCCGGTCGAAAACCCGGCCGTGCCTTGAATAGGAGGGCCCGACGCAAAACTGTCGAGGAAGAGATTGTTGCCGAAGGCGACCAACCCGGAGGGGTTGTCGAACCGGGTCAACTGAATCTGTCCGACCTGGGACGCCTGCGTGACGCCCGGCAGCAAGACCGAGACCGTGCCGTCCTGCCCGATATCCACTTTCAGCGCGCCGGAGGGAATCGTAATGACGGGGTTCAACTGATCGCCGTCGCCCGTCACGAGATTCCCGACGTTGTCGCGCTTGAAGGACCCGGACCGTGTGTACATGATCGTCCCGTCCGACCGCTGGACCTGGAAGAAGCCGGGTCCGTCGATGCCCAAATCCAGTTCGTTCAACGTCTGGCGCAGATTCCCCTGCACCCATTCCTTGGCCACGGTCAGCGGCCGGACGCCGCCGCCGACCTGCACGCCGACGGGAAAGATGCCGATGTTGGACGCGCTGGTGCCGGGCAGGCGCTGGATCTGATAGAGGAGATCCGCGAACTCGGCCCGGCTCCGCTTGAAGCTGTTCGTATTGACGTTGGCGAGGTTGTGCGCGATCGTGTCGATATTGAGCTGTTGCGCCGTCATCCCCGTCGCCGCCGTCCACATTCCGCGAATCAT
>CAYZTJ010000076.1:12235-16350 GCA_964481215.1 uncultured Nitrospira sp.
ATCCTGAATGCCGGTTTCCGCCGTGCGGTCCAGCGTCTGGATCAACTTCGACGCCGTCTCGTATGCGCGCATGACCTGAATCATCTTCACCATTTCCGTAATGGTATTGACGGCCGACTCTTCGATATGGCCCTGCAGCAAGGTCGTGTCCTTCGCCGGCTTGGGATCCTGCCCCGTGTAGAGCCCGTCCCCCGCCTTGAGCGGCTTGTTGCGATCGCTGAATTCGACCACCCGCACGAACCCGAATTCTTCGCCGTTGACGTGGATCGCGCCATTGGGGGCGATGGTCACGTTTCCCTCGGGCATCTTCAGCTCGACCGGCTTCTTCTTCCCGCCGGTCGTGCCCATCACCGGAATCCCGGTTTCGTTCACCAGGCGCCGCTTCTGATCCACATGGAACACGCCGTTGCGCGTGTACCGGAGGCCCTGGGGGGTCTTGACTTCGAAGAACCCGGGGCCTTGAATCGCCAAATCGAACGGATTGCCGGTGGCACGGAGACGGCCCGGCTCGAAAATCGTGTCCAGACTCTGGGGGCGCACAAAAATGCGCTCGACGGCCCTCTTGCCTGTGTTGAACACCGGCTGGACCACCGCGTCCGCTTGGGCGGAGAGCGGCAGCATCGGCGCGGTCTGATTCATGACCGACCGAAAGAGCGGCTCGTCCCGCTTGAACCCGGTCGTGTTGACGTTGGCCAAGTTATTGGCGGTCACATGGAGCCGGTGCTCTTGCGCGATGGCCCCGGTCAAGATTGGATAGATGCCTCGATTCATCGCCTCCCCCGCTGGTCGTCCGTCGGTCAGGGGAGAGGAGCTAGCAACCCATGTGCCATCGGCCCCGGCGAAGGCCCATGAAGCAACCAGGGAGAAAGGCTGCGGAATATGCAGAAATGACGAGCCCCGCTTCGCGTAACCCGGTACAGGGGCGATTGCGCAGGAACGATTCTTCCTAGGGACCGGCAGCTTCTTCCTACCGGTCGAATAGGTATCCCTCTTGCTAGACTCCGGGCTCATGTCCTTCTCAACCCCGCATCACCCTCCCGCGACAGACTTCGAGCTTAACGGGCAAGTTGGCCGACAAGCGCAACTTGTGCTGATCGTCGACGACGATCCCGCCCTCCTCCGATTCCTGACGGACGCGCTTCACGACGAAGGCTATGTCGTCGCGACCGCTCGCTCCCGGCATGACGCGCTGGCGGCGCTGCGCCACGGAAGGGTCGACGCGCTGATCGCCGACATCGGATTGCCGGACGGCGACGGCCTCGACATCCTGCGCGAGGCCCGTCGCCGCCATCCGGCCGCGGCCGGCATCGTGATGTCCGGCGCCATGACCGTCGATCGATCGATCGCGGCCTTGCGGCTCGGAGCGGACGACTGCCTGCTCAAGCCCCTGGCGCCCGACGCATTGGCGCGCTCGTTGCGCACCAGCCTGGACAAGCGGCGGCAGCCTCACGATCTGCGCGCGTCCCTGACGGCCTTGCAGCGCGAAGCCTCCCTGCAGGCCGACGAGTTGCGCGCGGTTCACGCCCGCTTGCAGCGGACGCATCGGGAGACGCTGCAGGCGCTGGGAGCCGTCCTCGACGCGCGCGACATCGACACCCATGCCCACTCCCTGCGCGTGGCGACCTACGCCTTGACCTTGGGCCGGGCGCTGGGCATGGACGACGCGGACCTGACAACCCTGGAGCGAGGCGTCTATCTCCATGACATCGGGAAGATCGGGATCCCGGACCGCATTCTCCTCAGCCCCGGCGCGCTGACGCCGGCCGACTGGGACGTCATGCGTACGCACTGTGAGCTGGGCTATCGCGTCGCGAGTCGGGTGGAGTTCCTGCGGGAGGCGGCGCCCGTGATCCTGGCGCATCATGAGCGCTATGACGGCGCGGGTTATCCGCGCGGCCTGAAGGGCGAGGCCATTCCGCTGGGGGCGCGCCTCTTCGCCGTCATCGACGCCCTGGACGCCATGACGTCCGACCGGCCCTATCGGCCGGCCCGCCCCTTCGCAGATGCCAGAGAAGAAATTTGTCGGGGAAGCGGATCGCAGTTCGATCCGATGATCGTGGAGGCCTTCGCCGGCCTTCCGGGAGACATCTGGGAGACGCTCAGAACGGGCCTCTCGCGTGAGTTCGCTTTACTTCACGACAAGCCGGCCTGACCCGGTACCCATTTCGTGGCCGCAGGCTCCGGCCTACAAGACCGGCTGGAGCTTGCCCTTGAGCCGCACCACCGCCTTGGTGTGAATCTGGCAGACGCGCGATTCCGTCACGTTGAGGATCCCGCCGATCTCCTTCATCGTCAGTTCTTCGTAATAGTACAACTGCAACACCGTACGCTCCTTGTCGGGCAGTTCGCCGATGGCCCGGGCGAGCACATCCCGCACGTTGTCGGAGAGGACTTGCGCCAACGGGTCGGGATGTTCGGTGTCGACGAGGGCCGTCAAGATCCGATGGCTGTCCGCCTCGCGGACGCCCAGATCGTCCAGACTGATCACGACGGCGCCCTGCGAGCGGGTCAGGAATTCGTCGAGCTCCTCCATGCTCATGTTCAAGGCGACCGCCACCTCCTGATCCGTCGGCGGCCGTCCGAATTTCTTCAAGAGATTGTGATGGGTCCGTTGCAAGAGGCCGATGCGCTCGTGCACGGACCGGGGAATCCAGTCCATCGAGCGGATCTCATCCAGCATCGCCCCGCGAATGCGAAATTCGGCGTAAGTCTTGAACTTGGTCTCGCGCGAGGGATCGTACTTGGTCATCGCGTCCATCAGGCCGATGACCCCGGCCGAGATCAGATCGTCCGCGTCCAAATGGGCCGGGAGCCGATAGGCCAGCCGGTGCGCCATGGCCCGCACCACCGAGGAGAACTCGCGGATCACGCGCTCGCGCTCGGCCTCCTGCTTGGAGAGGGCCTTCTGGGTCTTCAACCCCTTGCGGTCCAACACCGCCCCTTCGCCGCCTTTCTTCCCGCTTGCAACTTTCACGTGGCCTCCATGCCGCTTAGAAACTCGTGAATCGTGATGCGTGAAACGTGAAGCGTTCCGCCCTCGGCCCCCTCGTCGAGATACGCCTCACGAACGACGCGTCACGCCTCATGCGATCTGGCGTCTCCAGAAGAACTGCATCGTGCCCTTCGGCAACTCGGGCACCTCCCATCCGCCGATGACCTTCGCCAGCTTCTCGAATTGACGGCTGGACGGGGCTTTCGGGAACAGGTCGCACACCGCGCGCTGCTGACACACCGCCATGGTGACGTAGTCGTCCTGCGGGATGTAGCCCACGTAGTCGATCGAGATATTCAGAAAGCGATCGGCCACCGTGCACAACTTTCGATAGACCTCCATGGCTTCGGCGCCCGTATCCGCCATATTGACCAAGAGCCGAAAGCGTTTCTCGCCGTGCTGATGATGCAGCACCTTCATCAGCGCATAGGCGTCCGTGATGGAGGTCGGCTCCGGCGACGCGACGACCAGAATCTCCTGAGCCGCGACGGCGAAGTAGAGCACGTTGGAGGAGATGCCCGCGCCGGTGTCGACCAGGAGCACGTCGATCGACCGTGTGATGCCCTCCAGCTCTTCCTGCAACAAGACCTGTTGGTCCTGCGACAGGGCGGTCAGGTCATGGATGCCGGAACTGGCGGGAAGAATCATGATCCCGCCCGGCCCGCCCACGATGACATCGGACAGCGTCTTCTCGCCCGACAGCACGTGCTCCAGCGTGAATCGCGGCGCCAGGCCGAGCAGTACGTCCAGATTTCCGAGCCCCAGGTCCGCGTCCAGCACCAGCACCCGTTTGCCGGTCCGCGCGAGGGCCAACGCAAGGTTGGCGGAGACGTTGGTCTTGCCCACCCCGCCTTTGCCGCTCGTGACGGCGATGACTTGCACCCGTTCGACCGGCTCGGCGGCCTGCGCGCCTCCGACCCGGCGTAATCCTGCCAATTGATCCACGTCGCCTCCTTATCGGCCCTGAACCCGTCGCTGGTTCGATGGCGCTGGCATCCGAATGTCCTCAGCTTGTGGTCTCATTCCGCTTCACCGCTCACCCGACTCACCGTCCGCCTCCCGCACATGATGCAAAGAGCTTTCCCCGCAGAGCGCCGCCCGCCGATCGCCTTTCAGAGACAGG
>CAYZTJ010000077.1:0-16280 GCA_964481215.1 uncultured Nitrospira sp.
GCAGGAAAAAGTACCGGGAGTCGTTATTCGCCTGCTCAGCCTGCGAAGTCTTTAGGAGCTATGGCGATTCTTGGAAATGCTTTGAGGATCTGACGGTCGTTCGTGACCAGTTTCACGCTCAGGTCTTCAGCGAGCGCCACGAATTCGCAATCGTAGGCCGAACAACCTGATTTCGCGGCGAGGTCCAATACGTGGTAGGACACGACCGCGTACTCGCGTCCCTTCATCCATCCTTCCGTTTCCCGAATAAAGTCTGTGGCGACGGGCAGCGTCAATGATTTCCGGCGCACAAGGCCGGCGAGGATGTTGCGGAACTCGGATCGCCAGAGGAGTGGAGCCGCCCACAGGGGGTCTTGGAGGAAGACCGCTTCGGCAAGGGACGTCTGCTCCCCTCCGATGTAGAGATATGCGAACAGGTTGGTGTCTGCGACGATCACGGCCGCCCGGCCGTCTTCAATTTGTTGACTGTCTTGTCGTTGAGCCGGGTTCCTTGCGTGCGCTGTCGAAGATCTCGAGCCTTGGCGAGAATTTGGTCCGGTTCAAACGGAGTGCTTTGACTGGCTTGTTCCAGGCACGCCATCACCTCGCGGGTGAGGCTCCGACGGTGCTGGACTGCCTGGGCCTTCAGCCGTCTGTACACCGGCTTCGGGATATTCTTGATGGTGAGGCTCGGCATAGCGTAGTGGTTTCAGAGTGGTTGTAATCTGCAACCAAGCCTATCCTACACAGCCAGGCTTGCCTCGTCAAGATTCTTGATGCCTAGCGTCGCTCGAACTGGCAAAGATTCAAAGAGCACTCAGCGCCAATTGTTCTGCCGATGCCTCCAGACTTGTTTGTGAGTCAATGGCGTTGAGGCGTCGTCTCTGCGCTCTCGTCCCTCGGCCAGCCCTCGGTCTTCCTCCATTTCCAACGCCTCTTTGACGAGATCGAGGATTTTCAGTGAGAGCGGGAAAGGAAAAGGTACCGGGAGTCGTTTCGTGAGGCTTGCTCGGGCTTCCGATCGTGCCAGGTGGCAAGGAGCCGTATCATGGCTCAGGCCGGTCTATCCATCTTGCGACATCTTGGTACACGTGCTTCCGATGACGGATGGCGAGAATCCGCACCTCCGTCGCTACGACCTTGAAGACCACGCGATAGTCGCCGACCCGAAGTTTCCAGTACCCCTTGAGCGTCTTGCGGAGGGGGGCGCCGAATTGCTGCGGCGCCTCCGTCAGGCGTGTTTCAATCGCATCAGCGATGCGATGTCGAAGATTGCGTGGGATGGCAGGAAGGTCTTCCTGCGCAACGGCAGGGTGATAGCCAAGGCTGTACGGCACTCAGCGCCTCTTCCGCTGGCGACGTCCCCAAACTTCCTCGTGAGACAACGCTTTGGATGCGCCATACGTGTGCTCTCGCTCCGAGGCTAATGCGGTGAGTCCTCGATCCTCTTCCATGTCCAGGGCTTCCTTGACCAGGTCCCGGACCTTCAAGGACAGCGAGACCTTGTCGCGCTTGGCTAACCGACGGACGCTGTCATACACGGGTTCATCCAGAACCACGTTCACTCTGGGATTTGTCGCTGGCATAAGGCACCTCTTGAGATCAAGTGTATCATAAGTGATGCACCTCGGCAATCGACTGCCTGACATCACTGTTCCGAGAGGTTGGCTGGAGACGAGCCGGCCTACTTGATCGCGACGGCTTTGACTTGCTTGAAGGTGGTGTGGCCCTGCAGGACCTTTTTGACGCCGTCCTGGACGAGCCTAGAACCTGTTTCAAAACCTCCCTTCTGCTACGGCGAACGATACAGGATCGCCTGCGTCGTTCTCGGCACCCGAACAATCCTCAACGTAATCATCACCCGTTGCTGAAGCAGAGCAACGGTACCCGATACGCCTCCGATTTTTCGGGGCCTGCGGCCTGGCATTCGATCCCGCCTCCTTCGCCTCGCAACGAAGGGGGGGTGAAACAGGTTCTCGTCATGCCCTCGTCCATGGCGATCTTGGCGAGCCTAGCGGGCCATTAAGGCGACGGATCTTGCGTAGATGACCAATCTTGACTATCATGTGGTCATGATTGGGATTCGCATTGCCGAACTTAAGAGTCGCCTGAGTGAGCATCTCCGAACAGTGCGCGCGGGTCGGAGCCTCACGGTCCTAGACCGCAACACGCCGATTGCTCGGATCGTCCCCTATGAGGAGAACGGCGGCTCGCTCTCGGTGCGCGAACCCCTTCCCGGCGCCCCCAAACTTCAGCGTGTGCCCTTGCCGCCGCCCCTCCGTCTTCGTCGGGACATCGTTGAGTTGCTGATGGCTGAGCGGCAGGGGAATCGGTGATCGCCTACCTCGACTCCTCTGTTGTGCTCCGCATTATCCTCGGCCAGTCGAGTGCCCTGAAACAATGGCGAGATGTGGAGCGAGGTGTGGCCTCCGCGCTGCTGGAGGTGGAATGCCTTCGCACCCTGGACCGGTTACGATTGGCCGAAGGGCTGGAAGACCGTGAGGTTGCCAGCAGGCGGGAAGCGGTGTTTCGGTTGATCGAATCCATGGATATCGTCGAACCCACCAGAGCAGTGCTGGCCCGTGCCGCCCAGCCCTTGCCCACTTCCCTCGGCACCCTCGATGCCATTCACTTGGCCAGCGCCTTACTGTGGAAAGAACGAAGCGGGGGGGACCTCGTGATGGCCACGCATGACGCGGCCCTGGCCATGGCGGCGCAGGCCACTGGCCTCCGTGTCATCGGTCTCTAGCCTGGTGTGGCCAGTGTCGCCGGCTGTCGGCAAGCCGCCGCAGGCGTTCCTTACTTGATCGCGACGGCTTTGACTTGCTTGAAGGTGGTGTGCCCCTGGAGGACCTTTTCGACGCCGTCCTGGACGAGCGTGGTCATGCCCTCGTCCATGGCGATCTTGGCGAGATCTTCGGTGGGCGCTTTGGATTGAATCAGGCGCTTGACCCGGTCGGAGCCGAGCAAGAGTTCGTGCAGGCCGATCCGTCCCCGGAACCCGCTGCGATTGCAGGAGGGGCAGCCGGCGCCCCTGAACAGCTTGAACGTCGGCCCATAGGCGAGGCCGAGCTTCTCCCAATTCTTGAGCCCGTAGCTGTGCACCAGCTCGTCGAACTCTTCCTTCGGAGGATTGTACTCTTCCTTGCACTGCTCGCAGATGCGTTTGCAGAGGCGCTGCGCCAGCACGCCCAAGAGCGCATCTGAAAAGCTGAAAGGGTCGCAGCCCATGTCCAGCAAGCGGGTGAGGGTCTCGACCGCGCTGTTCGTGTGCAGGGTGCTCAAGACCAAGTGGCCGGTGAGCGAGGCCTCGATGCCCGTGTCGGCCGTCTCTTTGTCCCGCATCTCACCGACCATGATGACGTCGGGGTCGGCCCGGAGGAAGGCGCGCATGGCGATGGCGAAGGTGAAGCCGATCTTGGGATTGACCTGCACCTGGCGGAGCCCGTATTGCGTGATTTCGACCGGGTCCTCCGCGGTCCAGATCTTCCGCTCCGGCTTGTTGATGTACCCCAGCAACGCGTGCAACGTCGTGGTTTTACCCGCGCCGGTCGGCCCCACCGAGAGAATGATCCCGTAGGGCTTTTCCACCAGGTT
Source organism: uncultured Nitrospira sp. (assembly GCA_964481215.1). Lineage (GTDB taxonomy): Bacteria > Nitrospirota > Nitrospiria > Nitrospirales > Nitrospiraceae > RSF151. The sequence goes on from CAYZTJ010000077.1 coordinate 3,577, forward strand.
CTTCAACTCGCGTATGTTGCGGTCGGAGAAGCTCATCTTGTCGAGCGGGAGCGGCTCGCTGGCCGCCAAGATACGCATGACCACGTCTTCGTTGTTCAGGCCGGAGGTCGGGATGGTGGCGACCCGCAATTCGATCTCCCGATTCTCTCCCACGCGAAACTTGATCTTGCCGTCCTGCGGCTTCCGCCGCTCGGCGATATCGAGGCTGGCCATGATCTTGATGCGGGAGACGATGGCCCGGCGGTAGTTCGGCGGAATTTTCATGTACTCGAAACAGCTGCCGTCGACCCGGAACCGGACCACGGTTTCCCGCTTCGCCGAATAGGGCTCGATATGGATGTCCGACACGCCGAGGCGGACGCCTTCCGCGATGATCTGATTCGTCAGGCGGACGATGGCGCTGTCGTTTTCGGCCAGGCCTCCCCCGAGGAGATCTTCCTTTTCGGTCGAGCCCTCGCTGACCAATTCGACGAGGATGTCGCTGATCGACCCCTTGCCGTCGCCGCCGTCCATGCTCTTGAGGAACTCCAGAATGTCGCGACGGAGGCAGACGGCGAACTGGATCGACTGTCCGGCGAAGGTGCGCCGGATGTTTTGCACCTTGTCGATGTCGTGCGGATTGTCGATCAGGATTTCGATGCCGTTCTTGTCCCGGCGGAACGGCATCCAGAGGTTTTTCTTCAGGAAGTCCGACTTGAGGTTCTTGAAGAGCGTCGTGTCGATCATGAGGCGGGGATCGAACTCGACATAGGAACAGTTGTAGAACAGTCCCAGCGACTTCAGGATCGTCGTCTTGGGAATCTTGTGCTTGTCGATCAGGATCGATTCGATATCGGTGCCGGTCTTTTTCGCTTCCGCCTGCGCGGCATCCACTTCGGCTTGCGTGACGAGTTTCGCCCCGACCAGATCCTCGAATTTCACCATCGGCTTGACGGTGAGCTTCAGCAGATTTTGGAAGGCGGAACCGACGGCTTTCGCGATCTCGGAAAGATGGACGTCCAGGTCGTCGGTGAAGGGCTGGCCGGATTTCCGATTGAGGAGTTGGATGACGCCGCCGGCGGTGCGCGCATCGAGCAAGATCGGATAGGACAGGGCCTGTTTGGTGCGAAAGCCGGTTTTCTTGTCCCACGAATAGTTGTGGACCAGGTTCTGGTTGATGCCCTGCAGTTCCGCCTTGTCGTAGACATCTTTCACCCGGACGGGCTTGAGCGTTTTGGCGGCCAAGCCGGCCAGGCTTTGCTCGTTGATCGGAATGCGGACGATCTCGATGGTATCGAGCGGAAATCTTGTGTAGAGCTCGTTTTTGTCGGGGTCCACGGCATAGAGCACGGCTTGCTCGACGTTGAACAGGTTCAAGAAGTCGCGCTGGAGGTCGAGGAAGATCTGATCGACGGAGCGCACGCCCTTGATTTTCGCAACGAGCTTCTTGACCTGTTCGGGGTCGATGGGCCCGGGGTCTGTCGCCGTCGCCGCGCCTTGCGTTTTGGTATCCATGGAAGAGGTGACACGAAGCCCGATCCGTGCGGACGTGGCACTGATAGGATATCGGTCGATGGGCGGCGGTTCTTGACCCGCGATGCGGCGTTTCGGGGCTTGTGGAGGAACTGGGGCGAGCGGGAGGCGGCTACAGCGCCCCGGCGGCGGCCAGGAGGCGCGCGAGTTCCTCGGGCACGGCCTGGGGGGCGACCGGCTGGGGCTTGCCGGTGCGGCGGTCCTTCAATTCGACGGTCCCCTGGGCCAGCCCCTTTTCGCCGATCACGATGTGGAAGGGGATGCCGATCAAATCGGCGTCGTTGAATTTGACGCCGGCGCGTTCGTCGCGGTCGTCCCAGAGAACTTCGATCCCGGCTTGCTGGAGCCCCCCGTAGAGGCTCTGTGTCGTCTCCGTCACGCGCGCGGAGGAGCCCAGGGGGATCAGCTCCACGTGCAGGGGGGCGATCGGCGCTGGCCAGATGATGCCCTTGGCGTCGTGATTCTGCTCGATGGCGGCCGCCGCGGTGCGGCTGATGCCGATGCCGTAGCAGCCCATTACGGCCAGCCGCTCTTGCCCCTGCTGGTCGAGAAAGACCGCCTTCATCGACTTGCTGTACTTGGTGCCGAGCATGAAGACGTGCCCGACCTCGATGCCCTTGGCGACTTGAAGCGCGCCGTCGCCCCGCGGGGAGGGATCGCCGGCCTTGGCATTCCGCAGATCGGCGAATTGGTCCACCTTGAAATCGCGGTCCAGGTTGGCGTCGACGTAGTGCAGGCCCTCTTCGTTCGCCCCCACGACCACATTGCGCAGGGCTTGTACCGCCTGGTCGGCGATGATGGAGAGCCCGGCGAGTCCCACCGGGCCGGCAAAGCCCACCGGCGCGCCGGTGGCGCGCCGGACGGTCTCCGGGTCGGCCAGTTCGAGTTCCGTCAGCCCCAGCAGTTTCTTGATCTTGATCTCATTGGCTTCGTGGTCGCCGCGAATCAAGACGGCGACCGGTCCCTTGGCGGTCCTGTACAATAGGGTCTTCACCAGTCGGTCCGCCGAGATCTTCAGGAAGGCCGTGACTTCTTCCACGGTCCGGGCGCCGGGCGTCGGCACCTTCTTCATGGGGCGCGCGGCCTCCGAGGACGTCTCCGACGAGGGCGGCAGCACGTCCGCGCGCTCGACATTGGCCGCAAAGGCGCCTTGATCGGCGTAGACGATGGTTTCTTCCCCCGTGTCGGCCAGTACCATGAATTCGTGCGAGGAGGTCCCGCCGATCAAGCCCGTATCGGCCTCGACCGGGCGGAAGTTCAATCCGCAGCGGGTGAAGATTCGACAGTAGGCGTCGTACATTTTCTGATAACTCACCCGGGCGCCGGGCTCGTCGACGTCGAAGCTGTAGGCATCCTTCATGATGAATTCGCGCCCGCGCATCAACCCGAAACGGGGGCGGATCTCATCTCGAAACTTGGTCTGGATTTGATAGCAGTTGAGCGGCAGCTGGCGGTAGGATCGGACCTCCTTGCGGATCAGGTCCGTGATGACTTCCTCATGGGTGGGCCCGAGGCAGAAGTCCCGCTCGTGCCGATCCTTGAAGCGCAGCAGCTCCTTGCCGTAGAAGTCCCAGCGTCCGGTCTCCCGCCAGAGCTCGGCCGGGGAGGCGATCGGCATCAGCACTTCCTGGGCGCCGGCCCGATTCATCTCCTCGCGGACGATGGCTTCGATCTTCCGGAAGACCCGCAAGCCCAGCGGCAGATAGGTGTAAATGCCCGCCGCGACCTTGCGGATCATGCCCGCCCGCATCATGAGGCGGTGGCTGACGATTTCGGCTTCGCCGGGATCGTCGCGGAGCGTGGGAATGAGGGATTGAGAGACGCGCATGGGCCAGTCAGAAAGTTCTAAAGTCTAAAGGTCGCAACGTCGTTTTTCAAGAATACTTCGTTCCTTCCGACTTTCGGACGTTCTGGTTTTCAGACTTTCGACGGGGTTAACGCGAGAGAATTCGTTCGATGTCGTTCCAGAAGGCGAAGATCATGATGCCGACGAGCAGCAGCAGACCGACCTGTTGCGCGAGTTCGCGCTGCCGTTCGCCCAGCGGTTTGCGGAGGATGGCTTCGATGCCGAAGAACAGGAGATGGCCGCCGTCCAAGATGGGAATGGGCAGGAGATTCAACACGCCGAGGTTGATGCTCAGCATCGAGATCAGCAAGAGGATGCTGGCCGCGCCTTGCGAGGCCGCTTCGCCGGACATGCTGGCGATCGTGAGCGGGCCGCCGATGTTCTTGCTCGAGATCTCTCCCACGATCATCTTGTAGATGCCGACGACCGTGAGTTCGGTCCATCCCCAGGTGGCGCGGACGCCGTCATAGACGGCGAGGATCGGATTCGAGGTGCGCATAACCGAGCGGCCGGGGCCGGAGATGCCGATCTTGCCGACCTCCGTCTGCTTGCCGTCGACCGTCGCGCGCTCGGCCAACGGCGTGACAGTCAGCGTGGCGACCTGTCCGTCGCGGTCCACGATGACGGTCAGGGGGCGGCCCGGGTTATCGCGCACAATGCCCGTCATCTGCGACCAGGTGTGGATGTCCTGGCCGTTCATGACCACCACGCGGTCGCCCTCCCGGAAGCCAGCGGCCTGCGCGGGTGATCCGCCCACAATCGCGGTGACGACCGGCGGGCTCTCCTCGATGCCCAGCTGGTAGGTCACGACCTCCTGGTCGCCTTCTGTGATCGTGGCGCTGGTCGGCGTGAGCATCAGGGCGCGGACCTGGTCGCCGCGTCGCACGTCCAGCGTCACCTGCTTGCCCTTGGCTTTGGAGACCAGCTCGTAGAGTTCGGCGCGGGTGGAGATGTCCTTTTCGTTCACGCGGATGATGCGGTCGCCGACGCGGAGACCGGCCTGCTCGGCCGGCGACCCGGTCTTGATCGCTTCGACATCCGGCGTGAGATCCTTAAAGGTTGGAACAGGCAGCGGCGTGCCGGTGGCCAGCCAGCCCGTGAAAATCAGATAGGCGAGCACAAAGTTGAATCCCGGCCCGGCCGCGACCACGGCGACCTTCTTCCAGACCGGCTGATGCGAAAACGAGCGGCGGCGTTCGTCCTCCGTGGCGGCCTCGGTTTCTTCTTCGCCGAAGAGTTTCACGTAGCCGCCCAACGGCACCGCCGAGAGGAGATACTCGGTCTCGCCCACTTGTCGTCCCAGGAGCTTCGGTCCGAATCCCAGAGAGAACTTGAGCACCTTGATGTTGAGCCAGCGCGCGGCCAGAAAGTGGCCGAGCTCATGGAAGGCGATCAGCACACCCAGCACGACCAGAAACCATCCGGCCTTCTGCAAAAAGACCCAAACAGCGTCCGGGGACATGGCAAACAAAGTACTCACAAGTCTGTTCCTTCCGTTGGCATGGCTCCGGGCTCAACGCGCCAGGGCGGTCACGAGCGCGCCGGCTTTCTCCCTCGCCCACCGATCCGCTTCAAGCGCCGTGTCGAGCGAGTCGACGTCGACCGGCCGGTGCGCGTCCATCGTCGTGCGGATGACATTGGCGATATCCAAGAATCCGATTCGCTCGCTCAAATAAGCCGCCACGGCGATCTCATTGGCGGCGTTCAGCGTCGCCGGCATGGTCCCGCCGACCCGCAGCGATTCATAGCCCAAGCCCAAACAGGGGAACCGATCGTGATCCGGCCGGTGAAAGGTCAATTTGCCGATCCGGGCCAGATCCAAGGGCGGCGGCTCCAAGGGCATGCGGGCCGGATAATTCATCGCATACGAGATCGGCGTCCGCATGTCCGGCAGCCCCAATTGGGCGATCACAGAACCATCGGAATATTCTACCAGAGAATGAATGATGCTCTCGCGATGGACCAGCACTTCGATCTGCTCCGGCGGCACGTCGAACAGCCAGCGGGCTTCGACCACTTCCAGGCCCTTGTTCATTAAGGTGGCGGAATCAATGGTGATTTTGGGGCCCATCTTCCAATTCGGATGGCGGAGGGCCTGTTCCGGCTTCACGTACCGCATCTTGTCGAGCGGCATGTCCCAGAGCGGGCCGCCGGAGGCGGTCAGGATGAGCCGGCGGACATCCTCGCGCCGGTGTCCGACCATCGACTGGAAAATCGCGTTGTGCTCGCTGTCGACCGGAAGGATATTGACCTGGCGTCGGCGGGCTTCTTCCTGCATCAACTTGCCCGCCATGACCATCGGTTCCTTGTTCGCCAAGGCCACGTGCTTGCCGGCCCTGATCGCGGCCAGCGTCGGCACCAAGCCCGCGCCGCCGACAATGGCCGAAATCACGAGCGACGCGCCCGGCAGCGCGGCGACCGTGGCCTGTCCCTCGATGCCGGAGACGATCTCGACCTTCAGATCTTTGCAGCGTTGGCGCAGCCGCTCGGCGGCGTCGGGATCGGTGAGGGCCACGGCCTCGGGCTTGAACGTCCGGAGTTGTTCCTCGATCTTCCGGTCGTTGCTGCCGGCGGTGAGGCCGGCGATCTGGAACTGTTCCGGAAATTTCGACACGATGTCGAGCGTATTGGTGCCGATCGAGCCGGTCGATCCCAGGATGACGATGCTCTTCATACCGCGCTCCTTCGTCGAGGCGAATCCCTTCGGTTCATGAGAGGAGCGATCCCCTCACCACCGTCACATAATAGTAGAAGATCGGTCCGGTGAACAGCAGGCTGTCGATCCGATCGAGCATGCCGCCGTGCGCCGGGATCACCGAGCCGGAATCTTTCACGCCGGCCGACCGCTTCAAGGCCGATTCGGCCAGGTCCCCGAGGGTGCCGACCGCGCCGAGCACGAGTCCCAGCGCGACGGCCTCCAGCACGCCGAATTGCGGGACGACCCAGCGGCCGGCCGCCAGCGCGGCCACCGTGGAGGCCGCGAGGCCGCCCATGAGGCCTTCCACGGTTTTCTTGGGACTGACCACCGGCGCCAGGGGGCGCCGTCCCCACCGCATGCCCACATAATAGGCGCCGGCGTCCCCCGCCCAAGTGACCAGAATCACGAAGATGACGAGCCATTCCCCGAAGGGCAGGCCGCGTAAGCGCACATAGGCGCCCAACGTCAGCCCGATATAGAGGATACCGAAGCCGAGAATGGCCGTATCGGCCATCGCCGTGGCCAGGCTGCGCGGCGACCACAAGCGCATCGTTAAGATCGCAACGACGGCGCCGAGCAAAATCGTCGAGACCGGGGCCAGCCCGGGCCACTGAAAGGCGGCCAAGAGGGCGGCGGTCGCAATGGAGCCGATCCAGGCGTCCGGGAACAACTCCCCGGCGGCGTAGTGGAGCCGATAGTATTCGAGCACGGCGAGCATGGCCGTCAGCAGGGCGACGCCGAAAAAAAAGACCGGCGGCAAGTAGCGAATGACGCCGTAGAAGATGGGGACCAGGATGAGGGCGCTGTACAGACGCCGCACATCGGTCCGGCGGCCGCTCGCGGCCTGATTCGGAAGCTCGCTCGTCGCCTGCTGGACGTTCAAGGACACCTCAGGGCGCGGGACTCGATCACGCTGTCAGGGATGGGAGCGCACCAGCTTACTGTGGATAGGAGGGGTTGGGCAAACGGCCGAACCGACGCTCGCGACGTTGATAGTCCAGCAGGGCCAGCAGACCCTCACGGCGGCGAAAGTCTGGCCACAGCGTCGGGGTGAAGTACATCTCCGTATAGGCCAGCTGCCACAAAAGGAAGTTACTGATACGGGCTTCCCCGCTCGTGCGGATCAAGAGGTCCGGGTCGGGGAGTCCCTGCGTCGAGAGGTACTTTTCTAGGAAAGGCTCATCGATTTGAGTCGGCGAGACGGCGCCGGCCTGGCAATCGGCGGCTAAGCGGCGAACGGCGTCGACGATCTCCGAGCGGCCCCCGTAGCTCAAGGCGACCGTCAAGGTCAGCTTGTCGCGCTGCGCGGTCTCGCGCTCTACCTTGCGGACCCACTTCAACGCCGACGCGGGCAGCGAATCGATGCGCCCGATGGCGCGGAACCGGATGCCCCGTTCCACCAGTTCATCCAGCTCGCTTTGGAGAAACCGCTCCAACAACAGCATGAGCGCATTGATCTCATGCGCCGGCCGTTTCCAATTTTCCTGTGAGAAGGCGTAGATGGTCAGGTTGGGGATGCCGAGCTCCAGACAGAGCGCGGTCATTTCGCGCACGGACTTGATGCCTTCGGTATGGCCGGAGATGCGCGGCAGTCCGCGGAGTTCGGCCCAACGGCCGTTGCCGTCCATGATGATGGCGATGTGGCGGGGGAGCGAGTCCAGATCGAGCTGTGCGAGCAATTCGCCGTCGGACAGGTGTTCGGTATCGGCCACCGAGCTCTGAGTCATGAGGGATCGGGCGTCCTTTCCGCGAATCATCATCTCGATTCGGAGTCGATGCGGAGTGCTACGGCAGGTAAAGTCAGTCTAATGACCGCCGGATGAAATGTCAAAAGATATTCGACGGATCGGCGAGGGACATTCGCCCGCCTGCGCGGGAAACCACGGCTGTGAAACCGTGGACGCCGTCGGCCAACGCCGTTGGCGTCGGACGAGGAATGCGGGGCGGGTGGCCGCTGAAGCCTTGCCGCCTCCGCTCAAGCTTCGGCGGCCCACCGGAGCCTTGGCGAAGGTTGGGGCGAAGGCGGACAGGCTTCCGGCCTTCGTCGCCGGAGCTCCTTCGGCGGAGGAGGCTCGGCGGGTTTCGCCGGCGCCATCACATCAGAGGGACCACGGCTGTACAGCCGTGGGGCTCCATCGCCGCCGTCGTTGCGGTTGGAAAAACCAATCAGCTATACTGCACCTTCTTTTTCTCAGAGGGCCTTCACGATGACGATGCTGTCCGAGGCTGACCTCTCCCATTTCGGCGTGACGGAACGCGACATCACCCACGCCTTGACCAAGGTCAACGTCCGGGATGTGGACTATGCCGACTTGTACTTCGAGTCCTGCCGCAACGAGTCCGTCTCGATGGAAGAAGGGCTGGTCAAGCGGGCGGTGAAGAATATCTCGCAGGGGGTCGGCGTGCGCGCGACCGCCGGCGAGAAAACCGGGTTTGCGCACTCGGACGACGTCACGCGACGGGACCTGGAGCTGGCGGCCGACGCCGCGCGCTATATCGCCGAGTCGCCGCAGGGCGATCGGCCGGTGCCGGCCACGCATCGCACGGCGCCCAAGCGCGACCTCTATCCCGTCGATCGCAGCGCGGCGGATGTCGCGACCCCGGACCGCGTCGATCTGCTCAATCGCATCGACGCCGAGGCGCGGCGGGTCGATCCGCGGATCAAGAACGTCATGGCTTCCTTCAGCACCGAACACAAGGTGGTCGTGGTCGTGACGTCGGAGGGCCAGATCGTCGGCGACGTGCAGCCGCTGGCCCGGCTGCAAGTCACCTGCATCGCGGAAGAGAACGGCAATCGGCAGGTCGGCTCGTTCGGCGGGGGCGGGCGCATCGGGTTCGCCTTTTTCATGGAGCAGGACCGCTGGGCGCACTATGCGCGGGAGGCAGCGAGACAGGCGCTGTTGAATCTGCGCGCGGAAGAGGCGCCGGCCGGAGTCATGCCGGTGGTGCTCGGCGGCGGGTGGCCGGGCATTCTGTTGCACGAGGCCATCGGGCACGGCCTGGAAGCCGACTTCAACCGTCGCAAAACGTCCGCCTTCAGCTCTTTGTTGAATCAGCGCGTGGCCTCGGAGCTCTGCACGATCGTGGACGACGGCACCATTCCGCTCCGGCGGGGCTCGCTCAACATGGACGACGAGGGCACGCCGACCAGCCGCACGGTGCTCATCGAAAACGGCATCCTGCGCGCCTATATCACCGACAAGTTGAACGCTCGCCTGATGGGCATTCCCCTCACGGGCAACGGCCGGCGGGAAGACTTTCAGAGCGTGCCGCTGCCGCGCATGACCAATACCTTCATGCTGGCCGGGGAGTCCGAGCCTGCGGACATCATCAAGTCCGTGAAGCGCGGTCTCTTTGCCGTCTCGTTCGGCGGCGGCCAGGTGGATATCACCAACGGCAAGTTCGTCTTCTCCGCCAGCGAGGCCTATCTGATCGAAGACGGGCAGGTCACCAAGCCGGTGAAAGGGGCGACCTTGATCGGCAACGGGCCCGACATCCTGACCAAGGTCTCGATGGTGGGGCACGATCTCAAGCTCGACGAGGGCATCGGGACCTGCGGGAAGGACGGGCAGTCGGTGCCGGTCGGCGTGGGGTTGCCGACGATCCGCATCGATGAGATTACCGTGGGCGGGACGAAGGGGTAGGCATGGCGACCGACGTGACGACGAATGGCTATTCGTTGACCCACCTGGCGGCGGAGCTGCTGGATCGCGCCATGCGCCAGGGCGCGACCGGCGCCGACGTGGTGGTCGCCGATGGGGAGAACTTCTCGGTCCAAGTGCGGCTCGCGGCGGTGGATCGGCTGACCCGGGCTCGCGAGAAGCGCGCCGGCATCCGCATTTTTGTCGGACATCGGTCGGCCAGCTCCTCGACCTCCGATTTTTCGCACGACGCGCTGCATCGATTGGTGGACGACACCTGCGCACTGGCGAAGGCCGTTGTCGAAGATCCGATGGGAGGATTGCCGGAGGCCGATCAGTTGGCCAAGACCTTTCCGGAATTGGACACCTACGACGGCACCATCCTGGCGCCCGATGAACAGATCGAGCTGGCGCGGCGCGCCGAGCGGGCGGCTCTGACGACGGATGCGCGGATGACCAATTCGGAAGGGGCGGACTTCAATTCTGCGTCCGGGCGGATCGTGCTGGGCAACACGCATGGGTTCATGGGAGAGTACCGCAGTTCCAGTTACTCGGTCTCCGTGTCGCCGATCGCGACCGATACGCACGGTGGCATGCAGCGGGACTCCTGGTATGCGGTGCAGCGGAAATTCGCGAAGCTGGACAGCCCGGAGTCGGTCGGCCAGGAGGCGGCTCGGCGGACGCTCCGGCGCTTGGGCGCGAAAAAGGTTGCGACGTGCCGCGTGCCGGTGGTCTTCGATCCGGATATCGCCGCCAGTCTCCTCTCGAATCTCAGCAGCGCGGTGTCCGGCTATTCGCTCTACAAGGGCGCGTCGTTTCTGGTCGGCAAGCTGGGCCAGCGGATCGCCTCGGACTGTGTGATGGTGATCGACGATGGGGTGATGCCCGGCGGACTCGGCTCGCGTCCCTTCGATGGAGAGGGATTGCCGACGCGAAAGACGATCGTCGTGGAACACGGCGTGCTCAAGAGCTATCTGCTCGATACCTATTCCGGCCGCAAGCTGGGCCTGGCCTCGACCGGGAATGCGTCGCGCAGCGTGGGCGACAGCCCGTCTGTGGGCGCGACCAATCTCTATCTCAAGCCGGGAGTCGTGACGCCGGACGCCATCATCACATCCGTCAAGCGTGGACTCTATGTCACGGAACTGATCGGATTCGGCATCAATATGGTGACGGGGGATTACTCGCGCGGTGCGGCCGGTCTCTGGATCGAGAACGGCGAACTGACGCATCCGGTGGAAGAGATCACCATCGCCGGCAATCTCAAGGACATGCTGATGAACATCGACATGGTGGGGAACGATCTCGTGTTCCGCGGGCGTGTGGCAAGCCCTACGCTGCGGATCGCGGAAATGACGATTGCGGGAGCGTAAGAACGGGCGAGTGGCAAGAGGCTAGAGGCGATAGGCTGGAAATTGTTGAACGGGCGTTGGCACGCTACCTATTGCCCCTCGCCTCGCGCCTCTAGCCTTAGGTAGGGAGGCCCACATGGCTGACGCACTGAAAGAGCTGGTGGTCCAGTATCCCAGCGATGGGGCGACGATCCGAGCCTATCTGGTCGGTCCTCAGGGAAAGGGCCCGCGTCCGGCGATTCTGGTGGTGCAGGAATGGTGGGGCCTCAACGAGCATGTGAAGGACATCGCCCGTCGGTACGCCGGCGAAGGCTACATCGCCCTGGCGCCGGATCTTTACTCGCGGCTCGGCAACACAGTCACGACGGACCCCACGGAGGCCGGGAAGCTGATGGGCCTGCTGAAGCAGGAGGATGGGCTCAAGGATTTGCAGGCGAGCCTGGCCTATCTCAGATCGGTGCCGGAGGTGAATCAGGGGACGATCGGCGTGACGGGGTTCTGCATGGGAGGTTCCTATGCGCTCATGCTCCCCTGCGTGACCGATCAGATCAAGGCCGCCGTGCCTTTTTACGGCCAGGTGCCGAATCCGGATGCCCCGCTGCAGAAATTGGCCTGCCCCGTGCTCTATATCTATGGAGAAGAGGACGGTTGGATTACCAAGGCGGACGTGCAACGGTTGGCGGTGGCGTTGAAGAAGTATAACAAGCCGGGGGAGATCAAGACCTATCCCGGCGCGCCGCATGCCTTTTTCAACGATACGCGCAGGGACGTGTACAAGGCGGCGGAAGCCAAGGATGCCTGGGGGCGAGCTCTGGCATTCTTCAAACAGCATTTGCAGGCTTAGGAGAGCAGTGCGGGGACCATGGGGAGATTCCTTTGCTCCCGGAGCGCGCACCATCGGAATGGCCTCGCTCGACGGCCGCAGTCGGAATCTCCCCATGGTCCCGGCGCGACTGGTGAGGCCAGATGACGGCCCGCGTTGCGAGAAGAGAAAATAGAACGCCATGGCGCTGAATGGAGAAGACGGGAAGAAGATGCTGCAGCTGATTTCGTCGCGGTTCGACGATCGGCAGTGGCGCAAGAAAATCGAGAAGACGCTCAGTCTCCCGGGGACCGGTGTCGGCGACGAGACGCAGCGGGCGATCTTCCTCTACCTGAAAGCCGGCCTCAAGGCCTACAAGTCCCGGCGAGCCGATCCCGATTCTTGGATCGTCGGCGGGTTTGCGACGCGCGAGGTGATCGAGCGCGCCAAGGTTCAGCCGGCCTCGGTGGCGCCGGGTCTCGGCAAGGACCAGGTGGCCTTTCTCGGCGTGGACCCCGGGGTGGAGGTCAATGAAACCTGGTGGGATGAGATGCTCGTGTCTTGGTTCGAGCATCCTGATGTCGATGAAGCACCCGCGACGGATGAGCCGTCGGCGGCCGAGCCGGCGCCCAAGGTTCCGTAGATCCCCGCCCTCGATTCTGCGTCGCAGTTCTTACCCTCGTCAGCTTGATAGAAACTCCTAGTAGGCTGTTCAAAAACTCTTAAGTGGCTCTGGAAACGCACAGCGGTCCTCGACCACAGACGGCTGGAGAGCAGCTCGCAGGATGGTCAAAAAGGCCGTCCTGCGCGGTCGCAGCGAGCATGTAACCGCTGAACGCGGAACGCTGAGCGG
>CAYZTJ010000078.1:0-16193 GCA_964481215.1 uncultured Nitrospira sp.
ATAGGGGGGCAGCGACTTGATGCGACCGGCATATTGAATCGGGAACCCAGCCATTCTTCGTCACTCCTTTCAGGAAATTACTCTGTCGAAGGTCAGAAAGTCGAAAAGTCAACAGTCCGCTGAAAATTAGGACCTCCCGCGACTTTCGACTTGGAGACATTCGACGTTTGACTCTTCAAACGAAGCTCGTAAGCCTACTGCAAGAGGAAGCCGGTAATCAACGAGGCAGGGAGAGCAGATGATCCAGCAGGCGAGCGGCCAAGGCATGCGAGGCGGGAAGGTGGGGCAGGGCGCCTGAGAGGACGTGGTCGGCCGTCAGACCGGCGCGGCCCAGGTCCCGCGCGCATTCGGCGCTCAAGGCCCTGATGCCGCTCGCTTCCATTTCGAGATGAAAGAGCAGGCCGTAGGATCGCGCGCCATACCGGAAGGCTTGGAGCGGCGCGACGTCCGACCCTGCCAAGGCGACGCAGCCCGCGGGTAGATCAAAGATCTCGCCGTGCCATTCGAACACCGACCATTCCGCGGGACAGCCGCCGAACACTGGGTCCTGTTTGCCCTGCGCCGAAAGTCGGATCGGCGTCATGCCGATCTCCAGTGCGCGACCGGCCTGCACCGTTCCGCCGAGGGCCTTGGCCATGAGCTGGCTGCCTAAGCACACGCCGAGCACCGGGACGCCCGAGGTCATGGCCGCGCGGATAAAGGCAGTCTCCGCTTTGATCCAGGGGTCGGGATCGTTCACCGACATGGGCCCGCCCATGACGATCAGCAGATCGCCGGGATCGTCCGGCAGCCCGACACTTGGCACGAGATAGCGCTCCAGGCTCACCCCCCGCGTCGTCAGGTGCGTGGCAAAGGCCCCCGGCCCCTCGAAGGGGACGTGCTTGAGACAGATGGCTCGCATGAGCTGGAGCCCATCATAGCACGCATGAAGGCGAGCTCTCGCGCAGGCATAGCGTCGAAATGAGAGATACCTGCGAGCACGGCTTTGCGCTTTTCATGGCCGATCCGTCGAGGCCGTGCGATACTGAACCGGCGCGAGACCTCACGCCACCGCAGAGCCAACAGCGTCTTTATCTCACGGGAATCCTCATGCCGGCATTCTTGATCGTCTTGCTCCTGACTTTACTCCTGCTGAGTCCGCCGGTCTTTGCCGAGCTGACTCCCGAGCAGGTGGTGGTGCTCGCCAACAAGGCGAGCGCAGACAGCCTGGCGGTCGCCAAGCATTACCTCTCTCGCCGGGGAATTCCTCAGGCGAACCTCATCACCCTGAGCACGCCCACGGATGACACCATCTCGCGAGAAGCCTATGTCGCGCAGATCGTCCGGCCGCTCCGTGAGGCCTTGATCAAGCAGGGCCTGGCGGCCAAGGTCCGCGTGCTCGTGACGACCTATGGGGTGCCGCTGCGTGTCGAGGCGCCGACCGCGTCGAGCCAAGAAGCCAAATGGATGGCGGACGCCGAAGAGCGCCGGAAGTTTGCTCAATTCGCGCTTGAGCAGAGCCGCGAGCGGCTGGCGCGAATCGCCCCAACCGGCAGCGCGCCGACGGCGACCAAACCGCCGACGACTGGACCCGCTGATCACTTTGAAACTCTCGTGCAGGAGGTGACTCAGGTCTTAAAAGACGCCAGCACCCGCGTGAAGGCCCAACATGACAAGGCGACGAAGGCCCAGCTCGATCAATGGACCATGGAGCTGGCTGCCGTCGCCGGCCAACTCGGCGGGCAGGCCGCCCTGTTCCAAGCGATGCAACCCTCCTCGGCCCAGCATCAAGAGGAAGCCCGGGCGCAACTCGATCGCATGCGGCAGCAGCTCGGACTGATTCCCCAACTCATCCAGGTGTTGGGCGAAGCGCCCAGCGACGCCAACCGCCAGCGGGTCTATCGATTGACTGAGCAAGCCTTCGGGCAGGTCGGGGTCGCCCGGTTCGCATCGGATGAAATCGAGAGTTATCGCTACACGGATGGAGACGCGAGTCTGGACAGCGAGCTCAGCCTCCTCTGGTGGGAGCCGGGGGAATACCGCATCGCGCGGCGCGTGCCGAATCCGCTGTTCCACGAGTTTGCGGCCCATGCGGGAGCCCAGCAGGGGCTCCCCATTCTCATGGCGAGCCGCCTCGATGCCCCCACGTCGAAACTCGCTATGGAGCTTGTCGACCGGGCCATCGGCGCCGAACAACAAGGCTTGGCCGGAAAAGTCTATCTCGACGCGCGCGGGATGAAGGAAGGCCCGCCTTTGAGTTACGAAGCCTACGACCAGAGCCTGCGCGACCTTGCCGCGCGGTTCCAACGCGTGAAATCGTCTTACGAGGTCACGCTCGAGAATACGGATCGCACGTTCAGCCGCCCCGGCGAGGCGCCCGACGTGGCGCTCTATGCCGGCTGGTACAAGCTGCGGCAGTACGAAGACGCGTTCACCTTTCGCCCCGGCGCGGTGGGGTTTCACATGGCATCGGGCGAAGCGGTGAGCCTGCACGATCCGCATGAGCCGGGCTGGTGCAAGAACGCGCTCGAGCGCGGCATCACCGCCACGCTCGGCCCGATCGGCGAGCCCTATCTCGATGCCTTTCCGCTGCCCGACGAGTTCATTCCCCTGTGGCTGACAGGCCGCTACGCCCTGGCGGAAGCCTACTATCTCACCACGCGCTATCTCAGTTGGCGCATGGTCCTGATCGGCGACCCCCTGTACAATCCCTGGAAGACCAGGCCGGTCTTCACCATCGGGGATGTGAGCGTGAAGACGGGGCGCGGGCCGGCTCCCGCGCCGATCGCCCCTTCAGAGCGCGCCATGCCGGATCCGCTCCAAGGACGCACACTCCTCGTGGAGCGTCGCCAGAAGGTGGTAGCGGAACTCGACAAGGCCTTCGAGCAGCAGGATCAACAAAGCCGGAAGTCCCCGGCGAAAGGTCGGTAAACCGATGCGGCGACTGTGTCTCGGATGGCTGCTGGCCTGCACCGCCGCGATCGCGCTCGGCCCAGATGCCGCTCAAGCCTGCGACTGTCTCCGACCGCAGGGAGACCCGGCGTCGCTCCTCCGTCACGCGGACTTCGTGTTTGCCGGCAAGGCGCTCTTTCTCATGGAACGGACCGAGCATGTCACCATCACCAGAGATGGAAGCGGGGAAGGCACCGTGCGCCCGCTCGAGTCTTCAGCCACCTTTGAAGTCACCGGAGCCTGGAAGGGTGTCAGAACCGGAGAGATGACCGTGCAGACCGATGGGAGCGACTGCAGCTATCGCTTCGAGCCGGGCCATCGCTACCTGGTCTTTGCCACGCGCCAGGCCGACGGCAAGCCCTATGCGAGCATCTGCTCGCACACGAGCGAGTTCGGCAAGGCCGACCCGCTCCTCCACTCCCTCGGCGAACCCAGTTTCCAATCCACTCCCTAGACCGCTGAGATGTATGGAGTCATCGAACATTGAAAGAAGTGCGGCGGCTGGGAGGAGTGAGCAGGGAGGCCGCGCCATGGCGCTTCTCTGACTCACACTGGCCAACGCGGCGCCGATGCGCCGGCATGTTCGCGCCGAGCGACGTATCAGAGGCGCAGCGGCCAACGGTCTGTCGCCGACCGGCCGGACAGATTGCATCGCATCATGGCGGGCTCGACCTGCTCGCTCCTCCCGGCTGCCCAACCGCGGATCTTCTCTGCACGTGTGTGCGATGGGTCGCGCCTTCTTTGCCCTTTCCCCTAGTGGATCGCCCCACCCCTGGGCTAGAATAGCCTATGGTTCGCCTCATCAAATCCTCCAACGACCTGGCGTGGCTGCTGAGCCATACCCGCGGCTTTCAGCGCGGGCAAATCGCCGACCTGCACATTCACAAGCACCAACTGTTCGATGAAGAAAGCGGCCGCCACGTGTCGGCCGGCACGGTCATCACCGCGGTCATCCGCTACGAGCCGGTGATTCAGGAAGGCGCCGGCGTCGTGGCGCTCACGCGGGTGGCGAAGCTGGTGATGAAGGGCGTGTCCGATTTTTCCGTCTTCGAGCAGGACGGCGGCGACTTTTCAGAACTGGCCCGTATCCACGCCGAGGTGGTGGATGGACGATTTCGGTTCTGGTTCGACCCGCACGGGGAGTTCTACGTGATCTGCGACGAGGCGCAGTTCGAAGAAATCGCCAAACCGGGCGCGCCCGCCCCGGACCCGGCCATGTCCGAATGGACGTTCCAGGCCCAAGGCGGCGAGTTGCCGGAGATCCAATGGCTGCTGGACCATCTTGACGCCGCCGGCTACCCCTGCGCCTGGCGGAAGCGCAAGCGGACACCGGTGTCGCACCCCGCCTTAAAGTGGGAAGGGATGCTCCTGCCGGCGGTCGAGGCCCATGAGAGCCACGCGCAAGGGGTGCACGTACAGGTCTACGGTCCGTTGGATGGAAGCGACTTCGGCATCACCCTCAGGGCCAAGGATGCCGACCACAAGACGCATCGCCTGTTGATCGCCTTGGCTGATCTGATCAGCCGACACTACGCCGGCACGTGCATGGCCGGCACGCACGTGATGCAGGTGGATGAGTGGATCAACCGCCAGGCGACCGAAGGATGGACCGCGCTGGAAGGAAAGGGGTAAGGAATCGGCTAGTGAGACGTTCCCGAGCCGTTGCCGTTCAGCCCCGCCGCATACCCGTTCTTCCGATTCACACACTCGACCAGGTGCCAGAAGCGCAGAGGATTCACCTTTTCTTTGCGCGAGACCATCAAGGTCGTCCCCTCCAGCACATGATTCAGTGAAAGGTCGGTGCGGAAGCCGATGTGCTTGCACAGCGGGGAGATGGCTTTTTCCACCGCGGCGATGAGCTTATTCCCGTTGCTGAAGTGATTCAGCATGACGATCCGGCCGCCGGGGCGGCAGACGCGGATCATTTCCGACACCACGCGCCGATAGTCCGGCACCGCGGTGACCACATAAGCCGCCATCACCGTGTCGAAGGAATCGTCGGGGAAGTCCATGCGCGCGGCATCCATGCGATGGAGTTCCACGTGGCGGAGCTGCTTCTCCTCGGCCCGCGCCCGCGCCTTCTCCAACATGCCGGCTGAAAAATCGATGGCGACGACGCGGCAATGTTCCGGATAGAGCGGGAGGGCCAACCCTGTGCCGACCCCCACCTCCAGAATCCGCTCGCCGGGCCTGACTTGTAGTTCGCGAACCGCCGCTTCACGCGACTCGTGGAAGATCCGACCGAAGATCTGGTCGTAGACGCCGGAATAGGCCGAGTAGACTCGCTCGATTTTCTTCAAATCCATGACGGCTCCGCATACCACAGGGCACCCCCGACAGGCGAACTCCACCGCCTGGAGATCGATGCGCGTTGTGGGATGGTGGATAAGGCGGGATACCCGGATGGTGCCGATCGGGAAGGCCCACCTGCAAAAAGCCGGGTTACTCTAGCGAAGTAGGGATGCGGAGTCAACCGAGACTCGGAGGGACGAGGCATCGCTCCAAGTCTCCTATGGGCCTCACCGGCACGAGCTCGCTTCCGCGGCCCCGCGCTTCCGATCCATCGAGCCCCATGCTATCGTACGGCCCATGACGCTGGCGGTGCTCTTCGGGATTTTTCTGTTTATGATGCTCATTCTGGCCGACTGGATGCAATTCGGCCGCGTGACGGCCTCGACCAGTCGCTACGGCTGTTTGGTGAGCCGGGGAGAGGAGCGGATGGCCGGATTGTCGGAATCGGCGATGTTGTCCCGATTCGATGCGCAGGGCTGGCTCCAGCTCCCCCATGGAGTCGCCCGCCTGTTTCGCGAGGACCGCCTCATTCTGCTGCGCCCGCACTACCGGCGCTTCTCGCAATTCCGTTCGGCCTGGCCGATGAAAAGCGCGCTGCACTGGCGTGTCGACCAAGAGGGGCTCGCGGTCTCGGTGCATCGCCACATGCCCTGGTCCTCCACCATCCTCACCGGGCTGTGGTTTGTGGTCGTCGCGCTCGGCTCGCTGTGGTTCCTGGTGTCCTACCTCTGGGACGGAGGCCTGGCGTCGTTCGGCGGCGTCATCATGGGGTTGGGCGTGATGGCCCTGGGACTCATCGTCCTGGCTTTCGGCATGGCAACCGTCGTCGCCGCCTATCGACTGGAAGAGCAGCGCCTTCAGACCGTCTATCAAGAATGGAAGGAGGCGGTCACGACGTAGGCCGCCGGTAGACGTCGAGGAGAACCGCCAGCTCGTTCGGCAACCCGGACGGGACCCCCTGCTTGGCGAGCCCTGCCAGGATGCCGCGATGCTTCAGATGGAGTCCGGAGTCGACGAAGGCGCGGCGGTAGGCCTCCCACCGCGCCGGCGCGTCCGTCAGCAACCGGACTTGGTCGTCCGGCGCCAGCGCTTTCACATCGGCGAGCAAACGCGCGATGGCCTTTTCCACACTGTCATAGGGCGGCGCGAGCTTCAGGGCGCCGTAGAAGACCTCGAGCTGCCGACGAAAATCGACGCGGAGCTCGGCGAGAGGATCCGAGGGATTACCGGCCACCGTCCCGCTCCTCACCCGCCTTCACAACGGCGCCTTGTCCCCTGACAAGAAAGGGAACCTGCTCGATCACCCGGCCATCTTCTGCCAGCAGGGCGAGTTGGTGCCGACCGGGTCGGGGACGCCAGGCCACGAGCGAGCCGGTTGAAGGAAGCGCCACCTCATCGACCGCCCAACGCAGCCCGGGCCGCCAGCCGACGGCTTCAAAGAACAGCTGTTGGCGAGTCGCCGGGATATCGGGATCGAGCACCATGACCGTGTCGGGCGCCGGATATTGAATCCGCGGCGGGTCGGCCGCAAAGCCAGGCCAGGCCCTGCTCGGTTCCGTGCCGGGCAAGAACCAGCCGGCCCGCTGCGTCCGTGACGCCTCCCC
Source organism: uncultured Nitrospira sp. (assembly GCA_964481215.1). Lineage (GTDB taxonomy): Bacteria > Nitrospirota > Nitrospiria > Nitrospirales > Nitrospiraceae > RSF151. The sequence continues at coordinate 6,828 of CAYZTJ010000078.1, forward strand.
CGATGCAGCCACGGCGACCAGGGCGGGCGGCGGCGCGATCGGCCGGACCGGCTGGTCCTGATGCAGCGCGTTCATCACCTCGAGCCACACCGGCGCCGCGCCGGACATGCCGCTCACGTTCCACATCGGCTCGCCTGAAAAATTGCCGACCCAGACGCCGACCGTGTAGCGCTCCGAGTAGCCGACACACCAATTGTCGCGCATGTCCGTGCTGGTTCCGGTCTTGACGGCGCTCCAGTAGCGCGTGGCCAGCGCACTCTCCAGGCCGAACGTCTGGCTGCGCGCCTCTCGGTCGGCCAAAACGTCCGACACGAGGTAGGCCGCTTCCGGCGTCCCGACCGCTCGCGTCGCACTCGGTTCAGATGAGGGCGTCACCCGCAAGTCCTGCCACTGCCCGCCCATGGCCAGCGCGCGGTACGCCCGCACCAGTTCCCAGAGCGTCACCTCGGCCGACCCGAGCGCCAACGCAGGCCCGTAGACATCGCCGTCTTCGCGGAGCTGGTCGAAGCCCCACTCGTTCAATCGCGCCAGGAACGGATCCGCGCCGACGAGCCCCAGCGTGCGGACGGCCGGCACGTTCAGCGACGAGGCCAGGGCCTCGCGCGCCGTCACCAGTCCGCGAAACCGGCTGTCGTAATTCTTCGGCCGATAGAGGCCCGTCGCCACGGGGACATCGAGCGGGCCATCGTCCAGCAAGGAGGCGGTTGTGAGCAACTTTCGCTCGAAGGCCAGTCCATAGAGAAAGGGCTTGAGGGTCGATCCGGCCTGACGCGGAGCGCGCACGCCATCAACATACTGAGCCGTCGAGAGGGAACCGCTACTCCCCACGTAGGCCAGCACCTCGCCGGTCCGATTGTCGACCGCCAGCACCGCCCCGTCGGTCACGTGGCGCGCCGCCAGGGTCTCGAGATGGCCGCGCAGCGACTCCATGGCCGCTCGCTGCAGCCCGGCATCCAGGGTCGCTGTTCTCACGAGATCACGCGTTGCCCGCTCGGGACGGCCGGGCAACAGCCGGGCGGCCAGGTGCGGCGCCAGGCTCATCGTCGGCGCCAGGGGTTCGCGACGGGCCAGCGCGGCTCGAACCGCCGATTGGAGGTCCGCGCAGGAGGTCGCCATATGCAGGTCCGTGGCGAGCCGGCAGGCGCGCGTCGAGACGAGATCGGCCGAGGCCTGCGGGGCGCGCAACAGGGCCACCAGAATGACGGCGTCGCCGTCGGTCAGCCCGTGGGGGGCCTTTCCGAAGAGCCCGCGGGCGGCCGCGCCCACCCCTTGCCATTCCCCGCGAAAGGAGACGAGATTGAGATAGGCCTCGAGGATCTGACGCTTGGTCCAGGCGGTTTCGATCGACCGCGCCGCTTGCGCTTGGTCCCATTTCTGCGTCAGCGAGCGCCGATCCTGCGCTGCGCGGAGCCGGCCTGGATCGATCAGCGCCGCCAGCTGCATCGTGATCGTGCTGGCGCCGCGAGCCGACTGGCCGGACAGCCAGGACGCGGCCGAGGCGGCGAGCGCCGGCCAATCGACGCCATGGTGTTCAAAAAAGCGGCGGTCTTCGCCCATGAGAAGCGCCGGCACCAACGACGGAGAGAGTTCCTGCAAGGACATCCAGTCCAACCGCCGGCCTTCCGATGAGATCCGCCGCTGAGCCAGGACGGCCCCATGCCGATCCACCAGCCGCGCGTCCGACGACCGATAGGCCGCCTTCACCTCGTCGAACGTCGGCGCCGACTCCGCCATCGCGGGAGCCGCGATCCCGATCAACAACAAGATGGCCCAAAGCGTCATCACGGTTTGATGTCCATCGGCTGATTCGGCGCCTCGCCGAAGACCTCCGGCGCGTAGAGGGCTTCCGCCCGCGTCGTCGGCAGGTTCGAGAGGCCCGGGTGATTCAACCGCAGAGTGTACTCCACCGAGAGCCGGCCCTTCGGCACGTATTCGTAATAGGCGCGGAAGGCCTCGAACGACCGTTCCTCAAAGACAGGCCAGGTCTCCCCTTCGCGCCGCTCGCCCTGCGACAGGAGCCGGGAGTCGCGACCCAATCCGCCGCCGAGTATGGAGCTGCCGGAGGGAATGGGATCCTGCACGACGACCCAGGTCATGTCCGACTGCGCCTCGATGTCCAACTTCACGCGCAGGATATCGCCTCTCGTCCAGACCCCAGCGGTCTTCTGCGAGAGGGGCGCGATGGATTTCTTCACGCGATAGCCGCTGACCAGGGGCTCCTTGAGCGGCACCGCGGCCTGACTCTGCACCGTCATCCAGGGCCGCCCCGTTCCCTTATGCGTCACTTTCAAATCTTGCGTCCCGATCGGCCAGGGAAAGAGCTTCGCGTCGCCCTTCGCCGTCTTGTTCCAATCGACCGACCAGGCGGACGATCCCAGTTTGCCGTCCGTCTGGCCGGCCACCGGCTGGGCTTCAAACTGATTGGCGAATTTTTCGACGGCCAGGACGCCCCAGGCATTGGCCGGCGTCACGTCCCAATGGCCGAATCGCTGCCGGCCGAGCAGCCCGCGCACGAGCCGCGGGAGATCCTCTTTCCACTCGTCGTTCGGCAGGAGGCTCAGGACCGAACGCGCCGCATTGACGTCCGATGAGACCATCAGCCACCAGAGCCGATCCGCCGACTCGGTCGAGAAAGTCATCGTCGTGCCTTGCAGCGTGAGGCGCGCGCGCAGGAGCTGCTCGGCTTCTTTCAAACGATCCGACGCCTTGGGCACGCCCGGCACGCGGGAGAGAATGTTGATCCAATCCAGCAGGGCCGAGGTGGGCCAGAGATTCGGCTCGACCGTGAGCGTGGTGAGCATCTCCGGTGTCGCCTTGTCCGTGCGCGACAGGGCTTCGATCGCCGCCAGCTTGCGCAGAACCAGGTCCGCGGCGGCGACGCTGCCGAATCGCACGAGCGTCCCCTCCACCAGGCGCACGAGGGCGGCTTCCATCCGCTCGCGCACCGCCGCCTCGATCGGCCACCCCGCTTCATGCGACACCGCGAGGAGATAGGCCGTGAGGGTCTCGCTGCCCTGCGTCATCAGGGGAAAATACTTGGCGAGCCCGTCGCCGTCGAGGTAGCCCGGCAGCGCCGCCATGGTCTTGCGCCACAACTCCGCATCGCGCAAGGCCACGGCGCGAGAGACTTGCTGCTCCAGACAGGTGAAGGGATAGCGCCGCATGTAGTCGGCCACCCCGTCGAGGCCGCTGGTCAACGAGGCGCCCAGCCGCACCGCCACGCCGCCGCGCCCCGGCACCGCATCGGCCGGCCGCTGCACCGCGATCGACTGCTCGCCCGCCACCTGACTCAGCGTCGCCTGGAGGGTGCGGACCGGCACGGCCGGCACGACCCGCTGCTGCAACTTCACCCGGTCCTGCGCGCCGCCCCTCGTCGAAATCGACAGCTCATAGGGCAGCATCTCGATCCCGCTCGGCACGCGGTAGGACCAGGACACCGGCTTGGCTTCGCCCGCCGCCAAGGTCACCGAGGTCGGCGCCATGGTCATGGTGCCGATCGTGGCCTGAACCTTGACGGACGTCCGGCTGCCCGTCGCATTGCGGATCGTCACCTCCGGGTGGATCTGATCGCCCTCGCGGACGAGCGGGGCCAGCCCTGGAAAGATCATCAGATCCTGAGAGGAACGAATCGTCGTGGAGCCGGCGCCGAAGAAATCGGTTCCGCCGTTGGCGACGGCCACGATGCGGAAGCTGGTCAAGGAATCGTTGATCGGCACGTCGAGGACGGCCTCGCCCTTGGCATCCAACGGCACCCGGGCTTTCCAGAGCAAGAGGGTCTCGAAGAGTTCCCGCGTGTTCTGCTTGCCGCCGCCCCCGCCCGGCGGCAGCGCTTTCAGGCCGAAGTGACGCTTCCCGACCACGTGCATCTGCGCCGTGGCCGTGCGAACCTCGTAGCCGCGCCGGCCCATCATGGCCTCGAGGAGCCCCCAACTGCTGTTCGGCATCAGTTCCAGCAGGCCCTCGTCGACGGCGGCCACGGCCACTTCGGTGCCGGGCGGCGGCGCCTGACCGTCCGCGCGCTTCACCGCGATCGAGACCTTCGCCTGGCTCCGCACCTTGTAGACCGGCTTGTCGGCGGTCACTTTCACTTTCAGTTCATGCGCTTTCCAGCCCACCCGCAACTCGGCGATCCCGAGTTTGTAGGCCGGCCGTCCCAAGTCCGCCAACGCGGTCGGCTGCACGTCGCCCACGCGGCCGCGGACCGCCAGCACCGACACATAGACGTTCGGCGCATAGCCGCCCTTGATCGGCACGGACACGACGGGCCTCTTCCCGGAGAGGGTGGTGATGAAGGTCTCGCTCACGCCTTCCCGCTCGACCGACACGAGCGCGGTGGCGTCGCGGAAGGGCATGCGAACTTGCAGGGTGGCGGTCTCGCCCGGCTCGTAGCGCCGCTTCTCCGGCAGGAGGTCCATGCGATCATGGTCGCCGACGTCGTACCACCAGTCGGCCTTGCCCGCCACCCAGACGTCCCGATGGGCGACGCTCTCGCGTCCCTGCGCATCCTTGGCGACCGCTTCCAAGATCACGTTGCCGGAGACCGGGGAGGGAGCCTCGCACCGCAGCATCCCGTGGGAATCCGTCTTGCCCTCGCAGAGCTGGCCGATCCGCTTGGTCTCCGCCACATGTTCGTACGCATAGAAGCCGCCCACCAGCCGCTTGCGATGCGAATAGACTTTCTTCTCCAAGACGCTCACACGCACCGGCCGGTCGGGCAGGGGGCGCCCCGTGAGCGAGACCGCCGCCACCTGAAACTTCAAGGCTTCTTTCGAGACACTCCACGAGTCCGGCTTGATGCCGACGAGCAGGTTGGAGGGCCAGAGGGGCACCCGCGAAGACAGGGTCGCCGTTTCTCCGTTGGGATCGCGGAACTCCAATTCGGTGAGGAGATCCATCGGCTGCGTGACGGTCGGGAGATTGGCCACGGTGAGCCGGGCCCCGCCCGTTCGGTCGAGCGTCGCCGACTGGTGCTGCAAGGGAAATTCCCGGCCTCCCACGCGCCCGACATCGACATCCCCCGGCAGCGCCTCTCCGTCCGGCTCCTCGTCGCCGCCCCCGTGCATCCGCACGAGCCCTTCCTTGGCCGGGCCGTTCCCGAAGACGTAGGACTCATAGTCGTCCGGCAAGGTCAAGGTCTTCGGCACGACTTGGTGCCGGAACGTGACCGGCAGATCGCCGGCGGGCCCTCCGGCGAGATAGCTCACCGTCACATCGATGGGCGCCTGGGTCTGCGCCACCAAGGGCTCGACCGGCCCTTGGATCGTCGCCTTCATCAAGGGCACGCGGAACTCTTCGACGCGAAACTGCGCCGTCGGCCAGGTATGCGGACTATAGTCGTAGTAGGCCGTCTCCTCGCCGCCCTCGCTCCCGGCCTGTGCGCCCTCCCCGCTTTTCTTCTTCAGCGTTTTCAGGAGAAAGATCTGGTACGTGCCTAGCCGCGCTTCTTTCGGCACGGTCCAGTCGCTCGTGGCGACCCCCTGTTCATCCCACTGCACCGGAAATTCGTACAGGGTCCCGGTGGCCTGATGTACGACAGCCATCCCCTGGGGCCGATCCGCGCCCGCGACCGCGGCGAAGCCGGCTTGGGTTCTGGTCCGCACCAGGTGCTTCATGTGCACGGTTTCTCCGGCGCGGACGAGACTGCGATCGAGCACGCTGTGCGCTTGGACGGGCCCGCGGAACGAGGGCATCGGCAGCTGATAGCGCCAGGGTTCGATCCCTTCATCCCAGGTCGAATGTACGAAGGTCAGGTCCTGGTCCGTTTCGGCCAGCACGAGGAGCCCTTGGTCGTAGGGTTTGTCGGCGCAGGTCGGCAGCTGATCCAACGGGGGCAAGGGCGTGACGCGCGCGATCCCCTGGGCATCCGTGGTCCCCTGCCACCACTCCTTGCCGGCGCAATCTTTGATGGACAGGCGGGCGCCCTTGACCGGCTGTCCGCGGTCCAGCGTCGTCACCCACACGAGAGACGATTCGCGCCCCCACTTCCAGTGCGCGGAGAGATTGGTGACCAGCACCGCGGCGGAGACGAACATGGGCTTGCCGCTTTCCAGCAGCGAGGCGCCGAGCAGGGCGCTCTCGATCTCCACGACATAGAGCCCGGGCTCCTTGAACGGAATCCCCACCACTTCGAAGGCCTTGGCGCCGTTGGGCTTGGGGATCGCGAGCGCCTTCGGCGCCGCGGCCGGCGGCTCGCCGCCGAAGATGGACTGGCCGCGATCCTCGCCCCAGCGCCGATGGGCTTCCGTCACCGCGTTCAGCCAGCGGCGCGGATCCTCACCCTGCTTGGGCTCCACCTTGAACACGCGCCCCTTCACGTCCTCCAGCAGGCCCTTGGCCGTGCCGAGCAACCCTCCGGCTCGCTTGGCCTCGGCCGCCTTCAACAGTTTCGTTTTGACCTCCGGCTCCACGTTGCGCAGCGTCACCGGCAGGACCGGATCGGCCTTGAGCTCCACGATGCCGAAGGGAGCCGGAAACTTGGCGAGCGGCGGAAAGGTGTGGGTCTTCACGTCCAGCGGAAAGCGCTTCGCGTTCGAGAGGGGACGCCCCGTCTCGTCCACCAACCCGGCGGGCACCTCGATTTTGAACTTCGCCTGCTCGGGGAAGGGCGCCTTGAAGACCACGTTCGACACCGTGTCGTCATCCTGTCGCGTCTCGGCAATCTCCGGCTTCCAGACGGCATTTTGCGGACCCTTCAAGACCACCTGCTTCGCATCGCGCCAGAAGATCTGCGAGGAAAATTCCACGGTCATGGCGGTGATCGGCAGACAGCCGACGCGCGGGTTCTCCCGCTCGCAGGAGAAGGTGGCGGTAAAGGGAGGCTTGGTCTTGTAGGTGAGGACTTGATCTTGTTCAGTCGCGACGCCGCTCTCGCTTTGCACGCCCTTGCCCCAGATGAGCCGCACCGTTTTCCCGGCTGGAAAGGCCTGCACGGCCTGCACAACGAGCACGGCGGCGGCCCGCGGGAGCTCGTCGCGCAGCGCACTGCGGTCGCGCACCAGGGCGACGGACGCGCCGGCCTTCACCGCGACGGACTTCGCGGGCAGGACGCTCTGCAAGAGCGCCGCGCGCGCCTCATCCGAGAGCATGCGGACGCCGACCGGGCTCGCCAGGCCTTCCACGGAGAAGGCCACGTGCTGGAGCACGGAGGCGTCCGTCGGCGCCGCGTCCAGAATGAGAATGACGGCCTGATCTTCGGACAGGTACCTCGCGCCGTCGTAGGGCCTCGCTTGGAGAATCGCAGGGCCGCCGGTCGAGAAGGAGAAGGGGCCGCCTTTCATCTCGCGGTTGGCCAGGCTCTTCACGCCGGATTTGAGCGTGAAGGCGCAGCGGAGGCCCGCCGGCAGGTCGCGGCCGAATTCGTAGGCCCAGGTGCGCCCGTCGATCCAGCGGGCCGTGCCCCTTTCCGGACAGGCGACGTCGAAGGGATCGCCCTGCGGCCGCGGATCGGCGAAGGGCGCCATCTGTTCGGTAAACCGCGCCGTGACCTGTCGCACCTGCTTCACGGTGCCTTGCGGGCTGAACAGCTCGACCCCGGGCGCGGGCGCGTCCGCCGCCCGCGCGGACAGCGGCGCGGCGAGCGCGGCAAGCATAAGTAGTACACCCAGTCTCTGCATCGGCGGCGTGACTCCTTGGTGTCGGGTGAGGCAGGCGGAAATCGGCGCGTTGCATAGTACCGCAGGGGCTCGCTCGATGCCAACCATACCCCGTCCAGGTTTGACGGTTCTCGGGGCCAAAATCGAGCCCCCATGGTAGAATCGCCCCATGCTGGAACTGGACTCGCTCTCGGATCATGTGCGGGATCTGCTCCGCGAGACCGCCGTCTCCGCGGCCAAGATGGCCGGCGCCATCCTGACCGAGCGGGCTCGGCTCGGGTTTCGGGTGGAGTTCAAAGATTCGGTCAACCTGGTCACGGACGCCGACCGGCAGGCGGAACAGGCGGTGGTCGACACCATCCTCAGCCGCTACCCGGACCACCGGATCCTGGCGGAAGAGGGCGGCCAGCGGAAGGGCGGCACCTCCCCCTATCAATGGATCATCGATCCGCTGGACGGCACGACCAACTTCGCCCACCGGTTCCCGGCCTACTGCGTGTCGATCGGCGTCGAATACCAGGGAGAATGTCTCTTGGGTGTCGTTTACGACCCGACGCGAAACGAACTATTCGTCGGGGAGTCGGGTCGCGGCGCGACCCTCAACGGTGAGGGGATTAGGGTCTCCGACACGCCCACGCTCAATACCGCCTTGCTGGTCACCGGCTTCGCTTACGACATTCGCAACAACCCGCACAATAATCTGAACTATTTCAACAAGTTTGCGCTCAAGGCCCAGGGCATCCGGAGGACCGGCACGGCCGCCCTGGACCTCTGCTATGTCGCGGCCGGTCGATTCGATGGCTTTTGGGAACTGAAACTCCACCCCTGGGACATGGCGGCCGGGTCCGTGATCCTGAAGGAAGCCGGCGGCCGGGTCAGCGACTTCAAAGGCGGCGACCTCTCCCTCTACGGCCGAGAACTCGTGGCGAGCAACGGGCTCATCCACGAGGAAATGCTCTACGTCCTCCAGGCCACCTCCTGACCCTTTCCCTCCCGCTGCCGTAAGCGGTAAGATGCCTCCTCGTTCACCTGGAGGCGCCATCATCATGTCATCCAAGAAATCGTCGGGCGGGGGATCCCCTCAGGGCAACGGCAAGTCGTCAGGCCAAGCGGTCGTCAAAGAAGTCGAGCTGCTGCGGGTGCTGGTCGCGCGCGAAGGCAAGCAGGTCACGGCCAATTGGGCCCTCCATCCACAAATGAAGAAGGATCTCCAGCCGGAGCAGTTGAAGGAACTCACCGAGCTCATGGGAAAGGTCACTGGCCTGGTCGGCACCCGATTCTCGGAAATTCTCTCGACGGTCGAACCGGATCCGCCGGGAACGGCGTGAACCAGTCACGAGTGATGAGTGACGGGTGACGAGTTAGGGTTCCGACGAATTGGCACTGACCTCACAGCACGACCCATCACTGATCACTGATTACTCATCACGGGAGTTTAAAGATGGACACTTACTACCATCCGCACGATCTCGGCAAATTTGCAGACATGGGCAAGGGCAACAAGGAGCTGTGGGACAAGTTCATGGGCTACTACAGCGCGGTGTTCGCAGAGGGGGCGCTCACGGAGCGAGAAAAGGCCCTCATCGCCTTGGGCGTCGCCCATGCCGTGCAATGTCCCTACTGCATCGACGCCTACACGCAGGCCTGTCTGGAGAAGGGATCGAACGTGGAAGAAATGACGGAGGCGGTGCACGTCTCCTGCGCCATCCGCGGCGGCGCCTCACTGGTCCACGGCGTGCAAATGCGCAACGTGGCGGAGAAGTTGTCGATGTGA
>CAYZTJ010000079.1:0-16173 GCA_964481215.1 uncultured Nitrospira sp.
GCGGTTTGATCGGCACCGCCGGCTGGCTGCTCGCCGTCGGGCAGATCACGCTCGGCCAGTTCGTCGCCTCGGAAGTCATCGTCGGCACCTTGATCCTCAATCTCGATTTGGTCGCCAAGCGGATGTACGCGATCTATTTCGTATTCACCTCCCTCGACGAACTCAACACCCTGTTCGAGCTGCCCAAGGACACGGAGCGGGGCAAGCTGACGGTGGCCCTTCCCGATCCCAGCGTCCATGGCCTGCGCCTGACCTGCAAAGACGTCTCGTTCGCCTATCCCAACACGCCGGCCGTGTTCGAAAATTTCAATCTGGAGGTGGCGCCCGGCGAAAAGGTCGCGATCTTCTCGAACACGACGTCAGGGAAGACCACGCTCGCCCGCGTCCTGGCCGGGCTCTACCGGCCGACCACCGGCGTCATTCGCTACAACGGCGTCGATCTGCGCGACCTGGACATGGACGCGATCAACGCCTGCCGCGGGCTGATCCTCGACTCCCAGCTCTCCTTGTTCGAGGGCACGCTGGAAGAGAATCTCACGATGGGCCGTCCCAGCGTCGAATATGCGGACATCCAATGGGCGCTGCGCCTGGTGGAGATGGAAGAAGAAGTCGACGCGATGCCGATGGGCTTGAAGACGGCCGTCATGGCGCGCGGGCGCAACTTCACCACCGGCCAGATCCTCCGCCTCCTGGTGGCCCGCGCGGTCGTCACCCGTCCCCAGTTGCTCATCCTCGACGGCACCCTGCACGCCATGCAGCCGACGACCCGCGAAATCATTCTCCGCCGGCTCTGCTCGAAGGAAGAGCCCTGGTCCGTGATCTTCGTCTCCAACGACCCGTCCCTCAAGGCCCACGTCGACCGCCGCCTCGTGCTCGATTGATCCCATGATGACGCGGCTCCGCCAGCGGTTCGCGCGCCCGGGCATCGGGCAGATGGTGATCAGCTTCTTGATCGCCGCGCTCGGATGGACGGGCGGGCAGGCCCTCACGCAGATCGATCAAGACCTCCGAATCATGTACACCGAGTACACGCTCGGCGCCGCCGACATCGCCCACGTGTCCGCCGATGTCATTCGCTTCCGCACGACCGTGATCCGATCCGTGGAGGCGCAGACGAAGAAAGACTTCGAGCGCATCACCGCCTCCCTGCCCGAGTTGCGCGCGCGCATTCAGCACGCGATCGACCGCTACGCCGGCGCCAGTCTGCGCGTGTCGCGCAGCGGTCGGAGCGAGCCGCAGGACATTCAAGCGGTGCGTGAAAGCCTGGACGCCTACTTTTCCGCGGCCAGCAAGACGATCAATCTGTTGACGCAGCAATGGGCGGCGAAAACGCCGCAGGAAGCCCAGCAGTTGCGGTCGCAGGCCGAAGTCCACGCCGCGGACAACGCCGGACCGAAGTTGATTCAAGTCAGCGTGGCGCTGGACCGACTCTTGGAAACGGTGGCCGACGTGGCCAAGGACATGCGCGATGAAGGGACCAAGACCATCCGGCAGACCAGCACGTTCCTCGTCATCGGGAGCCTGAGCCTGGCCGTCTTGAATCTCTTGGTGCGGCGCCGCGCGCCCAGAACGGCCGGGGGCGAATCCCCCAAGGCGTCCGCCGCCGTCGTACAGGCGCCTGAAAAGGAAGCGCCCTCGCTGGCGCTGCCGCTCTAGAATCCGTGAGGCGTAAGGGGTAAGGCGCCCGGGATAGAGCGGGAGTCAGCTCAATCCTAACTCTTGAAACAGTCGGCGCCGTTCCTCCTCGGACAGCTCCGTCCACTGGCCGACCTGTAGCCGCCCCAGTTCGATGTGCATGATGCGCACGCGATGGAGGGCCAGCACCCGATAGCCCAGGGCCTGACACATCCGGCGGATCTGCCGATTGCGGCCCTCCGTGAGCACGATGCGAAACGCATCGGCCTTCAGCGGTCGGATTCGGCAGGGCCGCGTCAGACTCCCCAGGACCATCACCCCCCGCTCCATCTTGGAGAGGAACTGCGGATCGTGGGGACGGTCCACCTGCACCAGATACTCCCGCTCATGGCCGTGCTCGGCTCGCAAGATGCGATTGACGATGTCCCCGTCGTTGGTCAGGAGAATGAGGCCGGAGGAATCCTTGTCCAGCCGCCCGATCGGAAAGATCCGCTCCGGATAGCCGATGGCGCCGATGATGTTACCCGGCACATCGGGCTCCGAGGTCGTCGTGATCCCGACCGGCTTGTGGTACTTGAGGTAGACGGCCGCTTTGCGCCAGGGGATCGCCCGGCCGTCCAACGCGATCGCATCGCCCGCCTGGACCTGATCCCCTAAGATCGCGACGCGGCCGTTGATCGTCACACGCCCGGATTCGATCGCCCGGTCGGCTTCCCGTCGCGAGCAGAGCCCGTATTGGGTGAAGAATTTGTTGACGCGGATCGTCGATCGGGTCGACGCGTCGGCGGGCGCGGCTGCTTGTCGCGCTGGGGAAGATGATCCGGCAGGACCGCCGTCGGGGGAGGGCCCCGTCGACGACCCTTTTCGTGGCGCCGGCTTCATGGGTACCTCGGAGCAGGCGTCCGGCCCGGCGCTAGCCCCGCCGGCGAGTCCGACGGGAGCCGGCCGACCGGCGCAGCCCGGCGCGCCCCCCTCGACGGCCGCCGGTCGGCACGCGCGGCTCGCGTTGCCGGGCCGCATGGATGCGACCGATGATCCGATAGATCATGCGAGCCATGGAGAATTGCGGAGCGGCGAACCCCTGAATCGGCGCGATCTCGCTGACATCCATTCCGATAATCCCGGGCCCCTCCGCCAAGGCCTTGGCCAGCGCCAGGGTCTCGTACCAGCCCAGCCCGCCCGGCTCCGGCGTGCCCAGCGCCGGGACGATCGACGGATCGAGCCCATCGCAATCGAAGGTCAGGTACACCGGTCCGCGACAGGCTTTGACGACGTCGCGGATCCAGGCGGCGGATCGTCCACGGTAGCGGCCGAAGGGGTCGCAGATCTGCGAGGCGAAAAACGTCGTGATCGACTTGCTGTTTCGGATCAACCCCATTTCTTCCGGACAGACCGACCGAATTCCCACCTGCACGAGGGGCAATCCGTCTTGCACCACCCGCGCCATGACGCTGGCATGACTGTAGGGGTTGCCTTGGTAGGCCTGCCGGAGGTCTCCATGGGCGTCGATCTGCACGACGCAGAGATCCGGCCAGACCTTCGCATGGGCCCGGATGGCGCCCAAGGCCCCGGTGTGCTCGCCCGTCAGCGTCACGGCGAGACGGCCGGGCCGCACGTGGGGCGCTACATAGGCTTCGATGGCGTCGACGGCCGCCTTGTCGACGCGTCGGCCGAGCTCGAGGGGCGCCGCGGTGGCGATCCCTCCCCAGGCGCGATAGGGTTCGCAGTCGAGGGTCTCGTCGAAGAGTTCGACTTGACGGGACGCCTCAAGGATGGCCGAGGGTCCGCGATCGGATCCGAGAATGTAGCTCGAGGTGTGCTCGTAGGGCGCGGGCAGGATAGAGACCCCGGCCTGCTCAGGCCGGCACCAGGGCTCGTCCAAGGCGAGAAAATTGTCGTCCGGCCCGAGCCAGCCTGCAGGAATCGCCAACGCCTACCTCTTGCGGGGGGACTTCGGAAGATTCTCCGGCGGAATGAACACCCCGAGAGCCACGACGGTCGTCCACTTGTTGCCCTTGCCGATCGCGGACTGGGTGATGTTCATCGTGCGAACGATCTTGCCGGCCATCTTGAAGACCTGTTCGCGCTCCTTCCAGGCGATGTTGGGATCGAACTCCACGCCGAGCGTGGTGGCCAGCATCTGCGCCGCCAGGTCTTCCGTGTACTCGCCCGATTCCTCGTCGGTTTCGCCGTAGGAATGGTGCTCGGAGAGATAGCCGTAGGTGTGCCGGTCGGTCGGCACCGCCAAGCCGATCGAGGCCGAGATGAGTCGGTTGCGCTCATTGGTTTCGGATCGCGCCATCACGCAGAACGTGATCTCGCCGGGATGCAGCAGCTTCTCGCCCCGAGAGCGCGGGATGATCTTGCAGTTGGGCGGAAGGATGGAGGACACGCTGACCAGGTTGCAGTAGGCGACTCCTGCGGCCCGGAGCGCTTGCTCGAACGACGCCAGCTTCTCCTTGTGCACCCCGACGCCTCGGGTCAGAAAAATGTTCGTGGGAACCATCGGGCCTCCTCCTCGGTGGTGTGCGGAACTCGAAACGATGAAGGATGAACATGGCGCCGCGGAGCGGCGGAGGCCCGTCTTCCGCTCAGCAGGTAGCGTTCACACTTCCGCGTTGGAGCCACGGGGTGCAGTTGTACCAATTTACCGACGGTTGTGCAATACAACAGGGCTGGATTTTTTGAGGAGGCGCGGGGCAGGCACGCGAGGAGATCACCGCCCCCGGGGGAGGTTGAGCACCAGGAGCTTCAGCTCCGTCATATCTTCGATGGCATAACGGACGCCCTCGCGTCCCAGCCCGGAATCCTTCACGCCTCCATAGGGCATATGATCCGCCCGCCAGGTGGGAATCTCGTTGGCCAGCACGGCGCCGACCTCCAACACACGATAGGCTTCGAAGACCTTGGAGAGATCCTGGGTAAAGACCCCCGCCTGCAACCCATAGTCGGAGTCGTTGAGTATCGCCAGCGCCTCGTCGAACCGCTTGTAGCGGCCCAGTGTCACGACGGGGCCGAAGACCTCCTGGCAGGACACTTTCATCCGCGGGGTCACGTCCGTCAAGACCGTCGCTTCGACCACCGACCCGCGACGCCCGCCGCCCATCAACAGCGTCGCGCCCTGCCCAACCGCCTCCTGAATCCAGGACTCGACCCGACGGGCCGCCTCTTCGTTGATCAAGGGGCCGATCACCGTCCGCTCGTCCCGGGGATCGCCGACGCCCAGGGCTTTCACGCGGCTCAGAAACTTCTCCTGAAACCGGGAATACACCTCGTCATGAACCACGATCCGTTGGACGGAAATACAGGTCTGCCCGGAGTAGGCGAAGCCGCCGACGGCGCATCGCGAGGCGACCGTGTCGAGGTCGGCATCCGGCTCGATCATGACTCCGGCGTTGCCTCCCAGTTCCAGCGTCACGCGCTTCTTGCCGCAGATCCCCTTCAATTTCCATCCGACCGCGGCGCTACCGGTGAAACTAACCAGTTTGAACCGATCGTCGCGGACCATGGCCTCGGCCAGCTGGTTATCGCAGGGCACGACGGAGAAGGCGCCGGACGGCCACTCCACGGACGCAATCACGTCCGCGAGGAGCAGTGCGGTCAGCGGCGTCTGAGGCGCCGGCTTCAAGACCATGGGGTTGCCGGCGGCCAGACAGGGGGCCACCTTGTGCGCCACCAGGTTCAGCGGGAAGTTAAAGGGGGTGATGCCGAGCACGGGACCGACAGGCACCCGCCGCGTCATTCCGAGCATCTGCTCGCTGCCGGGCGTCCAATCGAGCGGCACGACTTCGCCGGGAATCCGCTTCGCCTCCTCCGCCGCGACGAGGAAAGTCTGCACGGCGCGCCCCACTTCGCGGCGGGCGTCGACGATGGGCTTGCCGGCTTCCGCGGTGATGGTCTGCGCGAAGTCCTCGCGGCGGGACTCGATACGGGCGGCGATCGCCGCCAAGGCCGAGGCCCGGGCATGGGCCGGCATCGTGCGCATCGCGGCCGCGGCCGTCACCGCAGCCTGGATGGCATCAGCCACATCCGAAGGACCGGCCTGACAGATAGTCGTGAGCCGTTCGCCGTTGTAGGGATTCAGGACGGGCGTCGTGGCGGTCGTCTGTCGCCATTGGCCGGCGATCAAGAATGGGCGGGGAGTTTCCACAACACCCTCCCGGACGATGGATCGGATTAGACGGTCGGCTCAGCCGAGGGGCTGAGAGAAGACAAGCTGAACGCTTCGACCGGTTGAGGGTCTGGCTCGGATGCGGCCGCCACGGCCTTGGCGATCAAGTCCTCGGTCCCCCAGTCGCGCACGGCTTCCAGCGTAAAGGGCTCGAAGGTCGAGACGCCGTGGCAGGTGGGGCAATCCGGCATGGGGACCTTTCGGCGGTAGACTTCGTTGAGGCAGGACATGCAGACCCACAAATCCGGCTCCCCGGCTTGCGACTCGACGGGCCAAAAACGCTGTTCTTGCGACATAGGACCCTTTCTTCCTGAAGAGCGATTAGCTCTCGGCGATCAGCGCACAGCCACGACGGGTTGGAGGTGTCATGCCCGACGTCGTGGTGGGCGGGCTGAGTTCGGTCATCTGAGAGCTAGCATAGGGCCTTAAGCCCCGGATTTCAACCTTTCCCTTTCGCCGGCGCAGGGGCCAAAAGCCGCTCGATTTCCTCCTCGAAGACCTCATAGGGAAAGGCCCCCGGAATGCCGATCGGCTTCTCGCCGGCCGAGGGTTTGGTGCGCATCAACACGAACCCCGGCGTGCCTCGAAACCCGATTTCATTCCCTTCGTCGCGGTCATGGAAGACGACCGCCCGCTGCTTGGCATTCTTGAGACAGGCGGTGAAGGCGGCGCCGTTCAGCCCCAGCGCGCGCCCATAGGCGGGGAAGTCACCGGCGCCGTATTCCCCGGCCTTGGCGAACAGGTGGTCGTGCATGTCCCAATATTTTCCCTGCTCGCCGGCGCACCGCGCGGCGACGGCCGCGTCCACCATCAGTCCCGCATCGCCGCGAGGAAAATCCCGATAGAGGAAGCGAACCTTGCCGGTGTCGACATACTTGGCTTTCAGCCGAGGCCAAGTCTCGCGAAAAAACTTGAGACAATAGCCGCAGGTAAAGTCGGAGTATTCGATCAAGGTCAGCGGCGCGGCGGGGTTCCCGCGCGTCCGACCGTCTTCCCTCGTAAAATCCGGAGGCAGCTCGCCGGCCGCGGCGAGACCGATCCAGAGCCCGATCGCGCCAAGGACGCCCACGATTCGCCGAAGACTTCGAACCCGCTTCATGCCCCCCACGTGTGGCTTCTCCTTCTCGGTGCCGCCGACGACGAAGGCCGCGATCCCCGTCACTCGTCCGACGGCACCCGCCCGCGCAGGCCCTTCGTCGTGCGGCGCCGTTTCTTGGACTCCAAGCGCCGCTCCTTCGCCCCGCGCGGCACGCGCGTCGGCACCCGCCGCCGCGGCACCTGATTCAATCGCCGAAGCTTCTCGATCAACCGCTCGAACGCTGTCTCCCGGTTTTGGTGCTGGGAGCGGGAATCGGCGGCCACCACCCGCAGCCCCGACGGTGGATGCACCAGCCGAACCGCGGACTCCGTCACATTGCGATGCTGTCCCCCGGGCCCGCTGGCCCTATAGGTCTCGACCAGGACCTCCTGCTCCAACCGCGCACGGTCGGTGTGGTACGGCGGTGGCCTTCGAAGGGAATCCGTCATGCTGATCGACTGCAGTCTAACGCAGGCCGGGATCGAAGTGGAAGGGTGGGAGGCCGAATGAGAGAATGATGACTAGGACGATTTCTTCTTGGCGGGCACTTGTTCCAGTAAACCCATCATGAGCAGGGGCCAGACGACCGTGGCGTCGCTCAGGACCTCGGCAAACCGCCCGCCCTCCGCCGGCGTCACGAACTTCCCCCAGGAGATGCCTTCCTGGTAGGTGCAGCCGCTCAAGCCGCCCCAGTAGTCCGGTTCCGGACAGATCCGCACGCCGTACTGAAAGCGCGGCGGCGGGACGCTCAGCCCGAGCCGCACATTGCTGATCTCGACATAGGGCGCCACCTGCTGCGCCCAGTTGCGGGGCACGCCGCCGCCGATCGTAAAGATGGCGAGGCGCTTCGCCGATAGGATGCGGTCGGTGTAGCTGTTGAGATCGAGATAGGGATTATAGGCCGGCGTCGACTGATGCAGAATACGCAACAGCCCCAGGACATTGTCCTTGGCCTTGCCGCGGGCCCGGTCGATCACCTGGCTCATGGCCCAGGTGCCGACATCCAACCCCATCTCGGAATCGGTAAAGGCCGGAATAAAAACCGGCACGCCCATGTTGTAGGCGCTCTTGAGGATCCCGACGCCTTCATACTCCTCGGCCAAGGTCTTGCCCAGTTCCCGCGTCAGCAGCTCGGAGGAGAGCGTCGCGTCTTGGGGAATCCGCTTCATGGTCTGGGCGACGACGTACTCCACGTAGTTCAGGTTGGCTTCCATCTCCAGCGTGTCGTAGACGCGGTTGTACCCCTTGCGGAACAACTCGTCGTCGCCCATGGCCGGATCGTGCCGATAGTGCGTCTTGCCGGTGGACTCGCTCAAGCCGTGGGCGATGAGCGCGCCGGTGGAGACGATCGCGTTCACCCAGCCGCGGTCGACCATCGTGCTGACGATCTTGCCCATCTTGGCGATCGTCATGGCGCCGGAGAGCGTCATCACGACGAAGCAGTCCGGGTCGGCGCACATCAACTTGAGGACTTCGAAGGCTTCGCCGAGCCGCCGGCCGCCGAAGGCGGTTTTGCGCATCGCGCCGAGCAGACCGGAAAAATTCTTGATGGCGGTGGGGTCGAGCGGCTCGAGGGGCTCGAGGCCATCCTTCGCGCCGTCATGGAACTCTCGTGCAGACATCCGAGAGGCTCCTTGTGAAGGGGAGACACGCGGCAGAAATTCCGTTAGTTATACACAACCTCCCGAACATCGTCAATTGCGAATCGGGGGACACCGGAGGCGAGATTGACGATTGAATCATCTGATCATGGCATCGATGATCGGATGACACCATGATCAAAGCGGTGCCCCGTGGTCAGTGTGCAGTCCTCGGTGATCAGTTGTCAGTTTCACTCCCGATACCGACAACCGAGAACTGACGACTGTCACCCGATGGCGCCACAGTCCACACGCCGCCGGATATTCCAAACGGCCGGTCAGTAAGGCCGCACGGCGGTTCTCAGTTATCAGTACGCAGTGCTCTGCTCCGGAACTGAACACTGAAAACTGATCACGGCCAACATCCGGTCACGGCATCTTGTCGATTTCGCCGGTCGCTCTCGACAGATTGATGCGCGCGGCGTTCATGCGGAAGAGAGCGTCCACCATATTGTCCCGCGCGCGCGAGAGGGAGAACAGCGCGTTCGACAGTTCCAGATTGTTGGCCGCCAGCGTGATCATGCGCTCGCGCGCCAGCTCCACCTCGCTCAAAGCCGCGCGCAAGCCGTCTTTGGCGATATCGGCCTGGTCGCGCGCGGAGGCGTAGGTCTGCAGCGCCTCGTAGACTTCCAGCGTCACCTTGTTCTTGACCACCGTCGTGCGGATCATCTCCTGCTTCACCTGGCTGCGATTTTCTTTGATGCGGCCTTCCCGCTGGCCCCCGTCGAAAATCGGAATGGTCAGCACCAGGCCGACATTGTGGGTATTCACCGACTCGTCGGCGTGGTTGCCGATCATCCCCGCGTCGGCGCGGGCAGCCAGCGACGGCAGCCGTTCGCTCACCGTCGAATCCAACGTCAGGGACGCGAGCCGGACCCGCTGCAACTGGGCCTTCACTTCCGCACGATGCTCCATGGCTTTATTCAAGGCCTGCTCCCGCGTGAGCAGCGGATCATCCAGCAGCTTCAACTCGTCCGTCGGTTTGGGCCGCACATCGAAGCTGATGCCGAGCGCATGGATCAGGTTCAGGCGGGCCACCTCCGCTTCGTTCCTGGCCAGCGACAGCCGCTGCCGTTCGTTTTCCAGCTGCACCTCGGCGCGCGCCGTGTCGAGCCCGGTCCCGAGGCCGCCGATCTTGCGCTCCCCCGCCTGCCTCATCAGATGGCGATACAGTTCCACGTTGGCTTCGCGGGCCTTCACGCTGGCCTCCGCACGCACCAGATCGGTGTAAGCCAGGGCCGCGGCCGCGGCGGCGTCCTGATTGGTGGCCGCCGATTCCAATTCGGCCACCTTCATGCCCTCGCGTGAGGCCTTCCAGCGCTGCAGGAGACTCAAGCTGAACAGGTTTTGCGTCAAATTGCCGCGCGCGTCGAAGATGTTGAACGGCGTGGTCCGGACCGGCGAGCCGCCGATCGTGCCCAGGAAGAAGGTCTGATTGTTCTGCGTGACGGTCGAGCCCATGTTGGGCAGCAAGGCGCCCAATTGGGTGTAGGTGTTGGCGCGCGCTTGTTCGATGCGCTCGCGGAACAACTGCACGTTCGGATTGTTGCCGATGGCCAATTGAATGGCATCCCGCAGGCTCATCGGCACCTCGGTCACCGGCAGTCCGGTCGCCGAGTCCACCGCGGGCGGTTCGCCGGCCTGCGCCAGGCCGAGGCCGCCGCTCCAAACCGCGCCGACGATGAGAAGCGCCCGAACAGAGTTCTGCATGGCTCGACTCCTTGTATTCATTCCGCTCCGGCCGCCCGGGGCTTCGGGGAACGCTGGCCCCTGGCCCATCTGACGCGCGTCAGTTCCGCGGACGAGAGACCGCACTACGGGGAGGAGAAATGGACGGCGCACGGAAGGCCGGCGGAAATTCGGTGATCAGGATTCGGAAACTCCAGTCGAACGCGGAATTGCCCGCTGGCGCCGTCGACGACGGGCGTCACGGCCGTGACCACCGCGGTGACGGGCGCCGCGCCGGCGACCGTCGGCGTAATCTGGGCCTGCATGCCCTTGGCGATTTTCCCGAGCCAGGAGAGCGGGGCAAAGACTTCGACCCGCAAGGGGTCAAGCTGGGCCACCCGTAAGATCGGCGATTGGCGCGTCTGTTCGCCGGGGGAGAGCAACCGCTCCAGGACCATCCCGCTGATCGGGCTGCGGACGGTCCGGAGCGCCAAGGCCGTCACGGCCTGCTCGTATTCCGCCTGGGCGATCCGCTTGTGCTCGGCCGCTTCGATGCGGGAGATCTCCGCCAGGTTTTTCTCGGTCCGCGCCTCGTCCAGCTCCTGCCGCGCGATCGAGGACGATTTCTGCATCTCTTCCGCACGCGCCTCTTTGCGCGAACTAAATTCAAAGCGAGTCTGGCTGCTCCGCGTGGCCGCCTCGACGTCGGCCTTGGCCTTGGCCACGCTCACGGTCGCCTTTTCGAGGCTGGCCTCCAACGTGGCGAGCACCTGCCCCTGCTTCACGAGATCACCGCGGTCCACCATGACCGACTCGATCAGGCCCTCCACCGGCGCGCCCACCGCGACGACCGCATAGGGCTTGATGAGGCAGGACAAGTCCGACGCGGCGCCGCTCGAAGGGATCAGCAGTTCGAGCAGACCCACGCCGCAGGACGCCGCAAACCAGGCCAGGCGCACCCGGGAACACTCTGTCGGTGACCAGCTCAAGGCTCGCTCCTAGTTTTTCGTGAACTGCACGTTGCACTTCAGGCCGGCCGGCAGCTTATAGTCCGGGTTCCGTATCTCCAGCCGCACGCCGAAGGTGCCGCTGGCCGCGTCGACCACGCGGTCGACCACGGTGATTTTCGCCGTATAGCTCCCCCCGACCGGCGCCTCCGGCTTGATCTGGGCCGACTGGCCAACGGAGACTTTCCCCAACATCGACACCGGCGCAAAGACCTCGACGTAGAGCGGATCGATCTGCGCCAGCTTGAGGATCTTGTCCTGTTTGGAAAATTCTCCCTGGGACATGAAGCGTTCCACCACCACGCCGGTGATCGGACTGCGCATGGTGCGCAGATTGATCTCCGCAGAGGTCCGTTGCAATTCCAGATCGGCCAGGTGCTTGTTGGTCAACTCGGCATGGGCATATTGGACCGCCCCCGTCGCCCGCTCGACGCTGGTGTCGATCACGGCCAGGATTTGGTCCTCTTTCACCAGATCGCCTCGATCCACGGAGAGGGTCTCCAACAGGCCCGCAACCGGCGTGGTAATCGTGATCACGGCCTTGGGCTGAATCAAGCAGGTGAGATCCCCCCCGGCCGCCAAGGCGAGCGGAACACCCAGCAGGAACCCACCGATGATGCCAATGACATGTCCCATCAGACGACGTCGACGCATAAGTCCCTCAAGATGACTCGATGTATTACTCCAGCCGGCCCGAGAAGGCCAAGGCCGACTCCAACTGCTCTTCCGTTTTGAGCAAGTCCCGCCGCACCCGGGCGTGCAGCCGCTCCGCCGCGCGCTGCGCACGCTCGACGACCCAGGCCCCGGCGCGCGCCATCACGGGCCGGTCCGAGGCCGCGATGCGGCCGGCCACCCAACGCCAGAATCGAGGACCGGTGACGCGGACCAGTTCATCCTCCAGCGACGCAAAGGTCTCGTAACTGCCGGGATCGCCCTGGCGGCCGCACCGGCCGAAGAGCTGCCGATCGATACGCCCGGCCTCATGCCGCTCGGTGGCGATGACATGCAGCCCGCCCAGCTCGCGAATGCCGGGTCCCAGCAGAATATCCGTGCCGCGCCCCGCCATGTTCGTCGCCACGGTAATGCGGCCGACTCCGCCGGCCTGCGCGACGATGTCCGCTTCCTCCTTGTCTTGCCGGGCGTTGAGGACCCGATGCGCGAGCCCTCCTTCGGTCAAGCGCCGGCTCAGGTGCTCCGAGGCCGCGACCGACCGGGTCCCCACGAGGATCGGCTGGCCGGTCCGATTCAGTTCTCGAATACGGGAGACAATGGCGTGCCACTTGGCGTCCGCGCTCGTGAAGACATGCAAGCCCAGGTTTCGTCGCTGCACCGGCCGGTTCGTCGGGACTTTCACCACGGCCAAGCGATAGACCGACCAGAGCTCGGGGGCAATCTCCCTCGCCGTCCCGGTCATCCCGGCCAAGCGGATGTACCGGCGGAAGAACCGCTGATAGGTCATGCGCGCCAGGGTGGACTGGACGGGCGTCAAGGGCACGCTTTCTTTTAATTCGATCATCTGATGGAGCCCCTGTTCCCAGGAGCGGTCGCCCATGATCCGCCCCGTAAATTCATCCACGATGCTGACCTTCGTGTCGCGCACCAGGTAATGCTGATCGGCGAAAAACAGGTGGAGCGCCGAGAGCGCCTGCTTGACCAAATCTTCGCGGCGTCGGCGCCCGCTCCAGATCCCGCCCAAGGCCCCGGCCCGTTCCTGCAGCTTGGCCTGTCCCATCGGCAAGAGCCGCACCACGCGGTCCTTCAGATCCACCTCGAAATCAGCGCCGGCCGACAGGTCGCGAGCGAACCGCAGGGCTGTCTCGAAGACCTTCTGTTCCGGCGGCTGGCCGCCGCTGCCTGAAATGATGAGCGGGGTGCGGGCCTCGTCGACCAACACGCTGTCGGCTTCATCGACGATGCCGAAGTGGAGCCCGCGCAGCACCAGCTTGTTCGCACGCGCGTCGCCCCCGTAGAGCCGCTCCAACTTCAACTGAATGCGATGGGGATTCCGGCCGACTGCCATCCGATCGCGCAGGTAGTCGAAGGCCAGTTCCTTATTCGTGCAGTAGGTCACATCACAGGCATAGGCCTCACGCCGCGCCTGAGGATCCTGCTCATGCGTGATCACACCGACGGACAGGCCCAGTTCACGATAGACCGGCTCCATCCACTTGGCGTCACGGGCGGTGAGGTAATCGTTGACGGTGATCACATGGACCGGAATCCCGGCCATCGCCGCCGCACAGGCCGGCAAGGTGGCCGTCAACGTTTTGCCTTCGCCGGTTTCCATCTCAGCCACGAGCCCATTCAAGAGAATCCACCCGCCGGTCATCTGCACGTCATAGTGCCGCTGACCGATGGTCCGTCCGGCGGCCTCGCGCACCATGGCGAAGGCCTCCGCCACCAGGGCTTCTTGCAGGCCCTCGCGACGCAGCCGCATGCGGAGATCCCGGGCGGCCTCCCGGAACGCCGCCGCCGTCAGGGGAGACAGGCGTTGACTCTGCGCGCTGATCCGCGGCAAGAGGCTGGACGAGAGTCCCTCCCGCACCTTCATCCGCCGCGCGACGGGCCCGGCCGCGCGCGCGCCCAAGCGGTCCAGCCACCCGATGCGGGGCAGCGCCCGCTCGGGATAAGCGCTGTGCAAGGCGGTCACGTGGAGGTCTTGGTTAGACATTGAAGCGTGACAAGAACAGCTGGCGAACGTCCCGATACCACTGGAAGGCCAGCGGCTCCCAGCCGTGGTCGAAGCGAACGTAGACCCGGCCGCCGACGTTCAAGACGCCGTGGTCGCTCGGCAACTGCAGATCGATCTGGAACATGCGGCGCATGGCCTTTTGGCCTTTGGGATCCCGCGGATCCATCGGGACTTCGCCGCCGCCTTCACTGCCCAAGGCCGGGCTCGGCAATTCTTCGCTCGCGGCCGGGACCAAGCGGGCCACGCGAGCCGACATGGTCTCAGACAGCCGTTCGGCCACCCGGACGTCCACGCCCTGGGTCTCATGGCGGATCAGGTCGATATCGGTCTGCCCGATCACCGTGCGCACCGTGAGCGTCGAGAGTTCCACCACATACCCCAACAGCTCGCCCTTTTTGACGAAGTGGCCGGGGAGGTCCTCCGATTTCGGCAACACGAACGTGCCGGCGGCCTGGCTGCGGATGGTCAGATCTTCGATTTTCTCGTGAGTGCGCCGCAGGCTCTCCTCGTAATACTTGCGCTCTTCCTCCAGCATCTGCGCCTTGACCAGATCCTCGGGCACCTTCTGGCGGATGCGCGACAGCGCTTCTTTGAGCCGCGCCGAGAGCAGACGCTCCTCGGCCAGGAGCTCGGGGTCCCGGCAGACAACCAGGACATCGCCGATCCCCACGCGGGCCCCGGGCGAGGCCACAACCGTCTGGACAAACCCATCTTGCCCGGCCCGCACAAAGGCCTCATCAGGTATCCAGACCACCCCTTCGGCCCTAGTGCGGAACGGCACCGGCGCCAGGCACAGGAGCCCCACGATGATCGCCACGATGGCCGCCGTCACCGACAGGGCGCGCGGCCGCACGCGGCGCAACCGCGGGCTGCCGAACAGATAGCCCAGCCCCTTCCCGACAGGGAAGGCGATCCAGGTCAGGCCCGTCAGGATCGCAAAGATCAATCCGAGCATCAGGAATTGATCGGTCAGGAACAGCAAGATGGCCGCGACCACAAAGATGCGATAGACGAACGAGGTGACCGCATAGGTGACGAACCAGGGGCGCTCGCCCCTGGCCGAGGGCGGCGCCTGCGCCTCTTTTCGGCCAAAGAGATAGCGCTCGCAGAGATACCCGAGATAGTGGTTGGCGCGTGAGCGCAGATTGGGGATCTCAAGATAGTCGGCCAGCATGTAGTAGCCATCGAACCGCAGCAAGGGGTTCGCGTTGAAGATCACGGTCGAAATGCCGGCGATCAAGATCGTGTTGTAGGCCAGCATCTTGACCGTACCGGGTTCCACGCTCAGCCAGACGAACAGGGCTAGGGACGCAAGGATCAACTCCACGCCCATCCCCGCCCCGCCGACCAGAATCCGCTCCCACTTATTGCGAAACGCCGAAGACCCCGACGCATCGACATAGGGCACGGGCGTGAACACGAGGAGCATGATGCCCATCTCGTGCACCTCGCCGCCGAAGACCTTGACCGCGAAGGCATGACCGAACTCGTGCAGCACCTTGATGACGGGAAAGAGCAGCCACAAGACCAGCAGATTCTGCGGGGCCAGCACTTGATCCATGACGTCCTTGGTCAAGTCCGACCAATGGACCACCCCCAAGACCACAGCCGGCATCACCAAGCCCAGCCACAGCAACGCCCCCCCCCAGCCGACGACGGGACGGACTAGCCAGGCGAACGACTGGAGAAGCCGTTCGGGGTCGAACAACGGAAATTGCCAGGCAAAGATACTGAACAGCCGCTTTTGCCAGATCCGCCGCTGTTGCCGCTCGCGCCGCTGGAGCAGCTCGGCGGTGTCGGGCGTCACGTCGCACTGGATGGCGTCGGCTGCGTGGAGCTGGCTCAGGAGCTGCACCACTTCTTCCTGCCCGGGCGCGTCGTCCCCCAATCGATTGGTTGCGAGATCCCACAACTCTTGGATCGTGCGCCTACCGTTCATCAAGCCGATGAACACATAGGCGGCGGGAGAGAACCGGTGGAACTTTTCGGTCGAGCGGTCTTGCAGGATATACCAGGTCTGGCCACGGTAGTCGTGCCGGTGAATCTGCACGTGGCTTCGCAGCCGCGGCATCAAACCCGCGACGCGGTACCAGGAGGGGCTGAAGAGGGCTTCGCTCATCGTCAAGCCGAGTGACAAGTGATCAGTGACAAGTGACGAACACGGGGGGAACGCTTGCTATTCGGACGCGTCACTCGTAACTCGTCACTCGTCGCTGCTTCGGGTTAGGGCAGCCACGTCCAGAGCGCCAACCGAACCCAATCCACCACCTGGTGCGTCCAGA
>CAYZTJ010000080.1:0-16161 GCA_964481215.1 uncultured Nitrospira sp.
GGACACTAGTCGCCCGACCCCCTGTGAGAGAGCGGGAGCGACAGGAGATATCCTACCCCAGGGGAGGCCTGGATGGGGGCGGGATGGACACCGACGGCCGCAAGTTTTTCGGCCAGGGTGGAGATCAGCTGATTGAGCGCCCGCTCATGATTCAGCTCGTCGCGACCCCACAGCTGTCCCGTCAGCTCCTCCCAGGTCACCACGGTTCCCGCATGCCGGGCCAGGCACCGGAGAGCCCGCCATTCCAGATGCGAGAGAGTGACTGAGCGGCCACAGCAGGACACATAGTGGACGCTGCGCTCGTGCACGACCTGCCCGCCGATGTAGGACTCCCCGCAGCTGTCCGAGCGCAGGCGGCGGCGAAGAATGCCATCGATGCGCAGGGCGACTTCCCGCGGGCTGAACGGCTTGGTGACGTAGTCGTCGACCCCCAGGGAAAGGCCGGCCAGCCGGTGCTCTTCCGAGCCGAGGGCCGTGACCATCACGATGGGGATCGACTGCGTCGCGGGGTCGGCGCGCAGTTGCCGGCAAATCTCATAACCGTCGGCGCCAGGGAGCATCACATCCACCAGGGCGAGGGAGGGGTGCAACCGGCGTATGGCGTCAAGCCCCTCCTGCCCGTTGTGCGCGACATTCGTGCGATACCCGGCTTTCCTGAGCGTGAGATCCAGCAGTCCGGCATGATCCGGCTCGTCGTCGATGATTTGGATTAGTTCGAGCGCCATTCATGTTACCCTACCACGCGCGGATTGCGGGGGAGTTGACGAGACGTTAACGACGTGTAACGGCCATGCGTGCTCGACGGTCGATGGCGCGAACGAGACAGACAGGGAGATCCCGGCCCGTCGACGGACCGATAGCGCCGGCGCCCCCGCCGGTCCGCACGGTCATCTTCAGCAAACCCTACGGCGTGTTACCGAGCTTTACCGATCCGGAGGGGCGCCCCACCTTGGCCGACTACATCAAGCTGCCGGGCGTCTATGCGGCGGGCCGGCTGGACATGGACAGTGAAGGCCTCATGATCCTGACCTCCGATGGACCCTTGGCCCATCGCATTACCGACCCAGGACATAAGCTACCCAAGGTCTATTGGGCGCAGGTGGAACGACTGCCGGACGAAGAGGCGCTTGCGAAGCTTCGAGCGGGCGTAATGCTCGGTGGAACGCGCACGAGGCCGGCCGAAGCTCGGGTGCTGATCGAGGAGCCGAGATTGCCCGAGCGTCCGGTGCCGATCCGGTTCCGAAAGTCCGTGCCGACGTCATGGCTGGAAGTCACCCTCCATGAGGGGATGAATCGGCAGGTGCGCAGGATGACGGCAGCCGTCGGCCATCCGGCGCTGAGACTCATTCGCGTCGCCATCGGGCCGATTCGGCTGGGCGAGTTGCAGCCGGGACAGTGGCGGGAACTGACGCCGGCAGAGACGTCCCAACTCCGGGGCGCCTCGTCCAAGATTATAGCCGGGTAGGTCCGTTCGGCCTCGACTTGGCCTGTAGCAAAATGCCACTCGCAATCTGTGCCATGATGTATTAGAATGGCGGCTGTTCGCATGAAGAAACGTCGCCCCATCTTCCCCAAGAAACCGTCGAGGCCGGACCGCAAGGTCAAGGTCACGATGGCGCTCACCTGGTCGGTGATCGATCAGGTGCGCAACTTCGTCTACTGGAGTCCCCCGCAGCGCGTGGCCAGCTTCGCCGAAGAGGCCATCGTCGAAAAGCTCGAGAAACTCCCCAAGAGCAAACGCCTCCGCCAACGCCGCGGCCGCATGCGCGTCGGCCGCCCCCGCAAGCATCCGAAAAAATAACGCTCGCTCAGTGGTCGTTTGGTCTTCGTCCTTCGGCCTGAGCACACGCATGTGGTCTGCTGGCATGGTCAGCGCCCCTGCACCGGCCGCGCACGGTCGGCGTTGATTGCCTTTCCCGAATTACCGTATATACATGAATCGTGTTCTCGTGGGACGTTGGAAGGCCATTTCGAACTTTGAGAAGCACGGCGTCCCGTTCGAGGAGGCGGCCACTGTCTTCGGCGATTCTACGAGTCTGGATGGGGAAAACCTTGAACACTCGGCACACGAACGTCGTTTTCGCCGGATAGGGAGGTCAGTGACAGGGCCGTCCTGGTCGTGATCTATACGATAAGGAGAGTGGACCATGAGAAGGAAACAATTCGCATCATCAGCGCAAGGCAGGCGAACCGGAAGGAGCGTCAAGCATATTCCCGACTCGCAGATTGATTTCTCAGATATTCCGGCCACCACGGATGAGCAACTGAAGCGCATGCGCCGAGTGGGGAGGCCATCGAGTGGGATGGCCAAGCAGTTGATCGCCATCCGCATTTCGCCCAAGCTGCTGGCGACGTTGCGAAAGTTGGCGGCCAGGCAGCGCAAGCCCTATCAGACTCTCATCCATGAGTTGCTGGAAAAGGCGGCGTCACGCGCAGCGTGAGGAGAAAGGGGCATCAGGCAATGAGTGAAACGAGCAATGTGTCAATGCAAGACTTGACCCCAATGGGGTATTATGACTCCAATGGGGTATTACCGCGAAATGGTTTCGGACGCCTCTTCATTTCGAACGTGGGGTTTTGCGGTGTTGCTCGTCGTGATGCACGTTGCAGAGAGTTATGAGATTGTCGATGGTGTTCCCGCCTTTGTCCTTGTGATGCTGCCTGTGGTGGAGCTCAAGCATCTTCCTCGGATCGTCTCGTGAAAGCATGCCCCGATGCAGCCGCACTCGACGCACTTGAACCCATCGCGTTGCAAAGCCGCAACTCTAACGGGATCAGGGATCGAGCGGTCGTGTTCGTATGCCTGCCGGTTTTCTTCCAGCACATATACACCAATAGCCAGATCATCGCGTCCGCTATTCTTAGTGACGATGGGCCAACCTTGCTCCGTCCGCAACTCTCGGACGCGCCGGGTCCATTCTTTCTTGTCCTCTGTTCGTCATACATCGTGATATTCTTCTGTCTCGGCATCAAAGTGCCACCTGGCCATTTCCAAACTGGCGTGGAATTGCAGCCCTAATTCAGGTTGTCTGGCTTCCGCATGCATTAGATCCGTTAGTACGTCGGTCAAATTGGCGCTTGGATCATAGGGATCACCAAATCTGAGTGCATAGGTTTCGAGGATTGCCCTCCCACGATCCGCTCTCTCGTCGTTGGTTGGCATGCTTCCCTCCGTTGCTGTGATAGGGATTATTTTTGCGGTTATCCACGGAATAGATTCTTGCGGTGGAATGCGAGGAATTCCACATCGGGCCAGAACTTATCTGGCATGCGAATCTTGGCTCTTGAGTAGTGGGCGAAGTTCAACTCAAGCGTTCTGTTTGGAAGGTATGTTTCTAATTCAGAAGACAACTTAATTTCATAGGAGTCTTCGACAGTCCACAATCCATAGTCAAGTGCATCGTGATGAAGTGAGCACAGGCAGAGACCATTCCTTGGATTAGCGCGAAGATCTTCTCTCTGTGCCCAGGGAATAATATGCCCTGCTGTTAGTAGCTGAGGGACTGGATTAGCACAGACACAGCAACAGCTTCCGTACGATGCCAACACGGCTTCCCTGAAAAATCTCTGATGTAATCTAACTCTGACCTCGCGAACTGTTTCACTTGGGCGCTCAAGGATGTCCTGCAGTTTCCATGAGTGCAGTTTTCTGCCTCTCTTAGATTTATTCCTCTCTAAGGGCGTTATCAGCAGAGTGGCCCGAAGTCGTTCTGTGGCTAGTTCGCTCTCAATTGAGAGCCTCTCCCAGTTCTGATTAAATTCATCCCAGATGCCACGGTCTGCCCTACTTGCCCTCGAAAGGCCTTTTATTCCTTTGGTTCGTAACGCGAGGTCGAAAGAGCCGAAATTGCCCAGTTTCATTGCTACAGATGATGGTGATCGACCTATCAGGTTTGCTACTTCAATCACTAAAGGATTGTTGGCTTTGGTTTTAGAGAAGGGAATCTTGCAGTACAGATTAAAGGCGATAAGCAGCTGGTCTCGCGTCCAAACTTCATTCATGCCCTGATTCCCAGCGAATGGATCGAGATATGCGAAATCAGTAGTGTCCCAACGTTGAAAGAACGGATTGAGGCGGAGTGTCAGGTCTTGCAATACGACAAGCCCGTCGATCCCGTAGCACGCAACTTCCCATCATTTTCATCTCGGCTGGACCGGATGCGCGTTGAGGTGGACCGGATGGCGGTACTGAGACTGGAGAGAGCTAATCAGGGTGCCGCGAGCCGTTCCGGTGGTCCGTAAAGGCGAGCGGCCAACTGTATGATCGCCATAGGCCATGTTGGTCCAGCGCATTATCGGACACCGAGCACGCGCGCCGGTCGTCAGTCGAGTGTTCCTATATCTGCTCGATGTCCGCAATGATCGTGTGTAACCCGCTCGCGCCGGCTGGTTGCGGGCGGACGATCTCGGCAATCTGCAACTGGCCCTTCGTGTCCGTGGCGCGGACGACCGTCTGATATTTTCCGCGCTTCGGCGGCCGCCAGGCGTAGTTCCAAATCACCCAGGAGTAGGGCGACTGCGGCGTCTCAATCGCGCATTCTGTCCAGGTCTTCCCGTTATCAAAACTCAGCTCCACCTTGCTGATCGAATTGGGCCCGCCGAAGGCGATGCCACGAAAGATCTGCTCCGGCCCGCTGAGCCCCTGATAGTGCCCGGGGCTGTCGATGCGTGAGAAAATCTTGATTGTGCCGTCGTCCGTCCAGCCCTTGCGCTGCCAGTAGCCCTGGTAGTCTCCCGCGTAAACCTCGATCTCCGTAATCCACTTCACGTTCTTGATGCCGTAGAGGCCCGGCACCAGCAGCCGCAAGGGAAAGCCATGTTCCTTCGGCAGCTTCTCGCCGTTCATGAGATAGGCGAGCATGACGTTGTCTTGCATGGCGCGCACATACGGAATGCTGTCGTCGTAGCCATCGTTGGCGCGAAAGACGACGTCACGCGCCGTTTCTTCGTCGGCGCCCGCTTCCTTCAGCAGCTCTTTTAATGAGATGCCGCGCCAGAGGGCGTTGCCGAGGCTATCACCGCCAGGAAGGGTATCAATGCACATGAGCGTGGAAACCTGGTCGAACGAATCGCGGTTGAGAATGTCCCGCCAGCCTAGCGAGAGCGGCTTCTTCACCTCGCCCTTCACGATGAGACGCCACTGTTCGATGTTGACCTCGCGCGCGACTTTCACGACGGAGTCGGCGTAGTTCACGACGTAGAACTTGCTGTTCGGGGTGAAGTAGGTCGTCTCGCGGGGGGGAATGGCGAACATGCGGCCGAAGATGCCCCCGACGGCATCGCACCCGCCGGTCAGCGCGGCGAGCGTGCCGAGGCCGGAGGCTTTCAAAACTGTGCGGCGGGACAAGCGCATGGGCGGCTCAGGGCATGCATTCACGCACCGAAAGCATTATGATGCATGCCCGACGGGGCTGCAACCTCGAGACGTTTCGCCCGCATCTGTCGCGGATGGATCAGTGGCTCTGCCATTTCAATTGATCGGAGGTGTGAATGAAGCCAAAGCTAGACAAGGGATTAAAGGGCCTTGGGATTCTGGCAATCTGTGCCTACTGGGTGTTGGCAGGAGTCGCTATCCCCGTGCCAGCCTCGGCGGCCGAGCCTGTCGCGGACAAGCCGAAAGAAGCGGCGGCTCAGCCTGAGCAGACGCCGGAAGAAGCAGCCGGTGGAATGAGGAATCTGATCCGGCTCCGGCGTGCCTGCGAGACGGACACGAAGCGCTTCTGCTCGGATGTAAAGCCGGGCGGGGGACGCTTGCTCAAGTGTCTGCACGAGCACGAGAAGGAACTCGCCCCGGCCTGCCGCGAGGCGCTGGGGCCTGGCTCGTCACAACCGTAAGCTCTGCCGCGGGCGTCAGTCTTTCGGCTCGACGCAGTTGCTGCCGCCGCGTTCCTGGCAGAGCCGGTACCGCGCTTTCTGGACCCAGAAGTCCAGGGCCTTGTGCACGTCGTCCCAGGAATCGAAGGAGTCTCGGTCGATCCGTTTCTTGCCCACGCGCCGGTCGACCGAAGCAGCCAGCACCTCGCCGGTCAGGCCGTCGGACGCCTTCATTTCGACGCTGACGTCGCCGACAAACAGCGGCTTGCCTGTGCCCACGTTCTTGAGGAGCGACGCCACGGCAAAGACGTTCATTGGAGCCGGGACGGTCGAGACCGCCCGCCAGACGACATCGGCAGACTCCGCCTTCGTAATGGCCGCCTGGATGTGGAGGGTATTCGGTCCCGGTTGTGTCACCATCTCATAGTCTTGCGAAAGGCTCTGATAGGCCAGGGTATAGAGGAGGTCGGCAACCTTCTGCGCCTCGGCTTGGTGCAGCGTATCTGTCGTCGGCTCACCCCAGACCTGCACACGATCCAGCAGGATCTTCTTGTAGGTCCCCCGTGGAATGGAGGCGATCTTGGAACTGCGGTAGATCAAGAGGGCTTCGCCCTCGCCGCCGTGACGGAGGAGGGGGTACAGATCGCCGAGAAAGCCCGACGTGTCGACCGATCGTGCCTGCTTGGTCGGCGCGCAGCCGGCCAGCACAATCAGGATGAGCAGCATCAGCGTCGATCGATGCGTATGCATAGGGCCTCCTTCGAGATGGCGGATGGAGCGGGAAGCCTACGTCAAGCTGCTCCGGAGATCAAGCGGCGACCTTGACGGTCCGTTCAAGCCGACGGTATAACTAAGGCCCTTCCACGACAGAGAGGACGTATAACGTTGGCGCGTGTGCCCCATCCAGGTCGTTCCGTGCCCAACGCTCTGCTTCTGCTCTCGTCTTGCCTTGTCATCAGCTTCAACCTCGGTTGCGAACGGAAAGAAGTAGGGTCCATCCCTGCGCCGGAGGTGCTGGTGACGGACGTGGTGCAGCAGGATGTCCCCATCTACGCCGAGGGGATCGGCACCACGGCCGGCCAGGTCGACGCGCAGATCCGTGCCAAGGTGCAAGGGTACCTCCTCTCCCGCCACTATACGGAAGGCGCCTTCGTCAAGACGGGCGACTTGCTCTTCAAGATCGATCCGCGCAGCTACCAAGCCTCGTTCGATCAGATGAAGGGGGAGCTGGCTCGCGCGGAGGCCGCCTACAAGAAGACCCAGCTCGATGTGGCGCGGGACACGCCCTTGGCCAAGCAGGGCGCCGTCAGCCAGAAGGAACTCGACGACTCGGTGCAGGCCAACGAGGCCAACAAGGCTTCGGTCTTTTCCGCGCGCGCCAACCTCGATAAGGCCAAGTTGAGCCTCGATTGGACGAACATCACCTCGCCCGTCGACGGCGTGGCCGGCATCGCCAACGCCCAGATCGGGGATCTGATCATGGAGAACACGGTGATGACCACCGTGTCGCAGGTGGACCCCATCAAGGTGCTGTTCCCGATCAGCGAGAAGCTGTACTTGCGCTTCGCCGAGCGCATTCAGCAGGGGGCCGCCAATCCGAATGCGGATCGGCCCAACCGTCCCCTGCTGGAGTTGATTTTGGCGGACGGCAGCGTCTATCCGCATCGAGGCCAGGCGGCCTTGCCCGACCGGCAGATCGATGCGAAGACGGGAACCATCACCATCGTCAGCTACTTTCCGAATCCCGGCAACATTCTGCGGCCCGGCCAATATGCGAAGGTGCGCGCCGTCCTCGAAACCCATCTCAACGCCTTGCTCGTGCCGCAACGGGCGGTGGACGAATTGCAGGGGACCTACCGCGTGGCGGTCGTGGGTGGGGACAATCGCGTGACCGTCCGTCCGGTGAAGCCGGGTCCCCGAGTGGGCCGGCACTGGGTGATCACCGAGGGGCTCAATCCGGGCGAACGCGTCGTGGTGGAAGGGCTCCAGAAGATCAAGAACGGCCTGCTCGTGGCGCCCAAGCCGGTCCCGCCGGAACCTGCCGCGTCCGGCGCCGATGCTGCGTCGGGAGCCACGAAAACCGGAACCTGACTCGATGGTGACGTTCTTCGTTCACCGGCCGATCGTGGCCATGGTCCTTGCCATCGTCACGGTCCTGGTCGGGATCGTGTCGGCGCTCCGCCTGCCCGTCGCGCAGTTTCCCAACCTCGTTCCCCCGGAAGTCCAGGTCCAGACCACTTACCTGGGTGCCGACGCGCTCTCCGTCGAGCAAGCCGTGGCCACGCCGCTGGAGCAGCAGATCAACGGCGTCGACCACATGCTCTACATGTACTCGACCAGCGCCGGCAGCGGGCAGATGACGCTGCGCGTCGCCTTCGACCTCGACACCGATCCCAACATCGACCAGGTCCTGACTCAAATGCGTCAGGCCATCGCCGAGCCGCAGCTTCCGCAGGCGGTCCAACTCTACGGCATCACCAACCCGAAGGCCCTGAGCAGCCCGCTGATGCTCCTGTCCTTGTATTCTCCCAAGGGCACCTACGACGCGACCTTTCTGGCCAACTACGCCTTCATCAACATCAACGATCCGCTGACGCGCGTGCCCGGGGTCGGGCAGGTGCAACTCTTCGGCGCCGGCCAATATGCGATGCGGCTCTGGGTGAAGCCCGATCAGCTTGCCAAGCTGGGTCTGACAGTCGTGGATTTGGTCACTGCCATCAATGCGCAGAACACGGTCAATCCGGCCGGCCAGGTCGGCGCGGAGCCGGCGCCGGCGGGCCAGGAGTTCACCTACACGGTGCGCGCGCAGGGGCGGCTGGTCAATGAAGAGGAATTCGGCAACATCGTCGTCCGCGCCAATTTAGATGGTTCCTTCGTGCGGCTGCGCGATGTGGCGCGCGCGGAACTCGGCGCGCAGGTGTACAGCGTGCTCGGCCGACTGAACGGCGCGCCGGCGGCGGTGATCGCCGTCTATCAGTTGCCGGGCTCGAACGCGATCGAGACGGTGCAGCGGCTGCGGGCGCTGATGGATGAGATGCGGCAGCGGTTCCCGGACGATCTGGCCTACGTCGTCTCGCTGGATACGACCCTGGCCGTCACCGAAGGGATCAAAGAAATCACTACCACGCTCTGGGAAGCCGTGCTGTTGGTGATCCTGGTGGTGTTTCTGTTCTTGCAGAGCTGGCGGGCCACGCTGATTCCGTTGCTGGCGGTGCCGGTGTCCTTGATCGGCACCTTCGCGATCTTTCCCCTCCTAGGCTTCTCCATCAATACGCTGTCGCTGTTCGGGTTGGTGCTGGCGATCGGGCTGGTGGTGGACGATGCCATCGTGGTGGTGGAGGCGGTGGAACACCATATTGAGCAGGGCTTAGCGCCGCGGGAGGCGACGCTGAAGGCGATGGAGGAGGTGTCGGGGCCGGTGATCGCGATTGCGTTGATCCTGGCGGCGGTGTTCATCCCGACGGCGTTCATTCCGGGGATTACGGGGCGGTTGTACCAGCAGTTTGCGGTGACGATCGCGGTGTCGGTGTTGTTGTCGGCGTTCAATGCGTTGACGCTGAGTCCGGCGCTGGCGGCGCTGGTGCTGCGGCCGAAGCAGCCGGCGCGGGGGCTGCTGGGGGCCGGCTTTCGGGGGTTCAACGGGTGGTTTGGGCGGCTGACGGACCGGTATGTGGGGGCCTGCGGAGCCTTGATCCGCAAGGCCGGCCGGACTATGGCGCTGCTGGTGATCGTGACGGGGCTGGCCGGACTGATCGGCGTCCATTTGCCTTCAGGCTTCATCCCGGAGGAGGATCAAGGCTTTTTCTATGTCAACGTCCAGCTGCCTGCCGCGGCTTCGCTCCAGCGGACGGATGCAGTCGCGCGCACAATCGAAGAGCTGCTTCGGACGACACCCGGCGTGGCCTCCTTCACCTCGACCGTGGGTTACAGCTTCTTGAGCCAAGTCGGCACGACCTATAATGCGTATGTTTCAGTCAATCTCAAACCCTGGCACGAGCGGCGCAGTCCGGCGGAACAGTATCACGCGATTCTCGCCGCGGTGAACCGCGGGTTGGCCGCCTTGCCGGAAGCGCGGGCCCTGGCCTTTTCGCCGCCGCCGATACCCGGCATCGGCATCGCGGGCGGTACGACGCTGATGCTGGAAGATCGCGCCGGGCGGGGCGTCGAGTTCCTCGCCGAGCAGACGGCGCGATTTCTGGATGCGGCGAAGCAGCGGCCCGAGCTGGCGCAGGTCTCGACGACCCTGCTGGCGGACGTGCCGCAGCTCTTCGCGCGGGTGGATCAGGAGAAGGCGCTGAAACAAGGTGTCTCGCTCTCCGAAATCTATCAAACGCTCCAAGTATTCATGGGCGGTCCGTTCGTCAACTACTTCAACCGCTTCGGCCGGCAATGGCAGGTCTACCTGCTGAGCGAAGGTGACTTTCGGGCGCGCGCGGAGAACGTCGGGCAATTCTTCGTTCGGAACAAGGAAGCCCAGATGGTGCCGCTGTCCACGCTCGTGTCCATCGAGTCGATCTCCGGCCCTGAGTTCACCACACGGTTCAACGAATATCGGTCGGCGCAGATCAATGCGACGCCGGCGCCGGGGTACAGCAGCGGGCAGGTCATGCGCGCCCTGGAGGAGACCTTTGCCGCGACGATGCCTTCGGGCATGGGGTTCGATTACATGGGCATGGCCTATCAGGAGCGTGTCGCTGCCGAGGGGGTGCCGGCCGGCGCGATTTTCGGCTTCTCCCTGCTGTTTGTGTTTCTGATTCTGGCGGCCCAGTACGAGAGTTGGGCGCTGCCGTTCAGCGTGCTCCTGGCGACGCCGATCTCTGTGTTCGGCGCCTTCGCCGCGGCCTGGGCGCGCGGCATCGAAAACGACGTCTACGTGCAGATCGGGCTCGTAATGTTGATCGGCCTCGGGGCGAAGAACGCCATCCTGATCGTGGAGTTCGCCAAACTCGAAGCCGAGAAGGGCCGTCCTCTCGCGGAGGCGGCGCTGGCGGCCGCGCGCTTGCGGCTGCGGCCGATCTTGAT
This sequence comes from uncultured Nitrospira sp., assembly GCA_964481215.1. Taxonomy (GTDB): domain Bacteria; phylum Nitrospirota; class Nitrospiria; order Nitrospirales; family Nitrospiraceae; genus RSF151. The sequence continues at coordinate 10,837 of CAYZTJ010000080.1, forward strand.
GACCGCCTTCGCGTTTATCCTCGGGGTGCTGCCGCTTGCGGTGGCCGCCGGCGCCGGAGCGCGGGCGCGAATTATCTTGGGCACGACCGTGCTGGGCGGGATGGTGGCCGCGACGGTGATCGCCATTCTGCTGATTCCCGTGTCCTTCTATGTCGTGGAGCGGTTGGCGCGAGGGAGAGGCGGGGCGGGCAGATCTGCAGAACCCGGCCCTGCGTCACTGGCTGTGAACGTCGCCGGGAAGTCCGAAGGGGCGGCGCGCTGATGGCGAAGTTGTTTGTCAATCGGCCGATCGTCGCGATGGTGATCGCCATCGTCATGGTTCTCTTGGGGGCCGTGTCGGTCTTGCGTCTCCCGGTCGCCCAATTTCCCAACATCGCGCCGCCCGAGGTCATGCTCCAGGCCACCTATGTCGGCGCCGACGCGCTGACCGTCGAACAGTCGGTCGCGACGCCGCTGGAACAACAGATGAGCGGCGTGGACCGCATGCTCTACATGTATTCGGTCAACGGCAGCAATGGGCAGTCGACCCTGCGCGTGGATTTCGACGTCGCCTCGAATCCCAACGTCGATCAGTTGCTGGCGCAGATGCGCTATGCGCAGGCGGAGTCCCAGCTGCCGAGCGAGGCGCGGAGCTATGGGGTGACGATCCGCAAGTCCTCCGGCGTGCCGATGGTCATGCTCTCGCTCTATTCGCCGCACGGCACCTATGACGCCAAGTTTCTCGCCAACTATGCCTACATCAATCTGGCCGACCCAATCGCCCGCGTCCCCGGCGTGGGACAGGTGACGGTGTTCGGCGCCGGCCAATATGCGATGCGCCTGTGGGTGAAGCCCGATCAGCTCGCCAAGTTGGGGCTCACCGTGAAGGACGTGCTCAATGCGGTGCAGGACCAGAATGTCGTGAAGCCGGTCGGCCAGGTCGGAGGAGAGCCGGTCCCCTCAGGCCAGGAGTTCACCTACACCGTGCGGACGCAAGGACGGCTGGTGACGGAGCAGGATTTCAATGAGGTGATTCTTCGCGCGAACGCCGATGGGTCCTATGTCCGCCTGCGGGACGTCGGGCGGGCCGAGTTGGGCGCGCAAGTCTACAATTTCGTCTCCCATCTGAACGGCGCGCCGACCGCGGCCATTGCGGTGTACCAGCTCGCCGGCTCGAACGCGATCGAGACGGTGCAGCGGCTGCGGGCGCTGATGGATGAGATGCGGCAGCGGTTCCCGGACGATCTGGCCTACGTCGTCTCGCTGGATACGACCCTGGCCGTCACCGAAGGGATCAAAGAAATCACTACCACGCTCTGGGAAGCCGTGCTGTTGGTGATCCTGGTGGTGTTTCTGTTCTTGCAGAGCTGGCGGGCCACGCTGATTCCGTTGCTGGCGGTGCCGGTGTCCTTGATCGGCACCTTCGCGATCTTTCCCCTCCTAGGCTTCTCCATCAATACGCTGTCGCTGTTCGGGTTGGTGCTGGCGATCGGGCTGGTGGTGGACGATGCCATCGTGGTGGTGGAGGCGGTGGAACACCATATTGAGCAGGGCTTAGCGCCGCGGGAGGCGACGCTGAAGGCGATGGAGGAGGTGTCGGGGCCGGTGATCGCGATTGCGTTGATCCTGGCGGCGGTGTTCATCCCGACGGCGTTCATTCCGGGGATTACGGGGCGGTTGTACCAGCAGTTTGCGGTGACGATCGCGGTGTCGGTGTTGTTGTCGGCGTTCAATGCGTTGACGCTGAGTCCGGCGCTGGCGGCGCTGGTGCTGCGGCCGAAGCAGCCGGCGCGGGGGCTGCTGGGGGCCGGCTTTCGGGGGTTCAACGGGTGGTTTGGGCGGCTGACGGACCGGTATGTGGGGGCCTGCGGAGCCTTGATCCGCAAGGCCGGCCGGACTATGGCGCTGCTGGCGCTTCTCGGAGTCGCAGCGGGTGTGCTGGGGGCGAGGCTGCCGAGCGGATTCATTCCGCTGGAAGACGTCGGCTACTTCATGATGAACGTGCAACTGCCGGCGGCGGCCTCGCTCCAACGGACCGACGAGGTCGTCAAGAAGATCAATGCCGTGTTGGCGGAGACGCCGGGGGTGCAGTACTACACGGCGGTCGCCGGGTACAGCGTCCTCAGCCAGACGTTCACGACGTACAACGCCGTCGTTTTTGTGGCGCTCAAACCCTGGGACGAGCGGAAGACGCCGCAGGAAAAGTACCGGTCGATTCTCTTGGGCCTCAATCAGAAATTGAGCGCGCTCCCCGAAGCCATGGTCTTCGCCTTTCCTCCGCCGGCGATCCCCGGCGTGGGCACCTCGGGCGGTGTGACCTTTCTGCTGGAAGATCGCGCAGGGAAGTCCTTCGAGTATCTGGCCGAGCACACGCAGCGGTTTCTTGAATTGGCCCGGCAGCGGCCGGAGATGTCGCGCGTCATGACGACGCTGATTCCCAGTACGCCGCAGTACTTCGCCTCCGTCGATCGGGACAAGACCCTCAAGCAGGGCGTGGATCTCAGCGACGTCTATAAGACGCTGCAGACGTTCATGGGCGGGTCCTTCGTCAACTACTTCAACCGCTTCGGCCGCGTGTGGCAGGTCTATGTCGAGGCGGAGCCGGGCTATCGCACAAAGGCCGAGCAGGTGGGCCAGTTCTTCGTGCGGAATCAGGATGGGAACATGGTTCCGCTCTCGACCTTGGTGACGATGCAGTCGGCTGCCGGGCCGGAGTTCACCATGCGGTTCAACGAGTATCGCGCGGCGCAGATCACGGCGATGGCCGCTCCTGGGTACAGTTCCCGCCAAGTCATGCAGGCGCTGGAAACGATTTTCTCTGACACGATGCCCCGCGACATGGGCTTTGACTACATGGGGATGGCCTATCAAGAAAAAGTGGCCGCGGAGGGCGTGCCGCCGGCCATGGTCTTCGGGGTCTCGCTGCTCTTCGTGTTTCTCATCCTCGCGGCGCAGTATGAGAGTTGGGCGCTGCCGGTCAGCGTGTTGCTGGCGACGCCGATCGCCGTATTCGGGGCCTTCGCCGCCCTCTGGGCCCTGGGATTGGAGAATGATGTCTATTCGCAGATCGGGCTGGTGATGCTGATCGGTCTCAGTGCGAAGAATGCGATTCTGATTGTAGAATTCGCCAAGGCGGAAGTCGGCCAGGGGCGGGCGCTGGTGGAGGCGACGCTGGCCGCCGCTCGCCTGCGCTTGCGGCCGATTTTGATGACGGCCTTTGCCTTCATCCTCGGGGTCTTGCCGCTGGTGCTGGCTTCCGGCGCGGGCGCCCATGCGCGGGTGATTTTAGGTATCACGGTGTTGGGCGGGATGTTGGCGGCGAGCGCGCTGGCCATCATGGTGGTGCCGGTGTGCTTTTACGTCGTGGAGCGGCTGATACATCGGCCCCGCAAGGCGGCGCATGCGGGCGCGCCCGCCGATATGGTAGAAGAGCGATCATGATGCTGGCGCGTTGGCTGTTCATCGGGGGCATGACCGCGGCGCTGGCCGCCTGCAAGATGGGGCCGGACTATGCACGCCCGGATACGCCGGCGAAAGACGCGTGGCGCCTGGCGGCGCCGACGGCGGAATCGATCGCCAACCTCGCCTGGTGGGAGCTGCTCAAAGATCAGGAACTCCAAAAGTTGATCCGAATCGCCCTGGCGGAGAATCAGGATCTGCGCACCGCCGTCGCCAGCGTCGAACAGTACCGAAACCAACTGATCATTTCCAAGTTCGATCTCGTCCCGTCATTGTCTTACAACAGCCATGCGTTCTTGTTTCAGACTCAGGGGAATGCGAATACCATCCCCACCGGCAGCGCCGCGCCGGTGGTCTTGCCGGGGGCAGCCGGCGGCTCAGGCAATACGACGTTTTCCAATGAGTCGTTCTTCGGCAGTCTCAAGTGGGAACTCGATTTCTGGGGGCGGCTCCGCCGTTCGGTGGAAGCGTCGCAGGCACAACTCTTCTCGCAGGAAGAAAATCAGCGGGCGGTGATCCTCGGCTTGGTCAGCGGCGTCGCGGAGGCCTACTTCGAGCTGCGCGCTTTGGATTTGCAGGTTGAGATCACCAAACGGACGCTGGGCACCTGGGAAGAATCTGTGCGGCTGTCCCAACTCCGGTTCAAACAGGGCTACATTCCGAAATTGGATCTGGATCGCTTCGAGGCCGAGCGGGCGGGGGCCGCGGCCAAGCTGGCGGAGCTGGAGAAGCAGGTGGTCCAAAAGGAGAATCAGTTGAGCGCTCTGCTGGGGCGCAAGCCGGCGCAGATCGCGCGGGGCCTCTCGCTGGTGGAGCAACCGATGCCGCCCGCCGTGCCCGCGGGATTGCCATCCGAGCTGTTGCAGCGGCGGCCGGACCTCCTGCAAGCGGAGCAGGAGCTCGCGGCGGCGACCGCGGCCATCGGAGTGGCGCAGGCCATGCGGTTTCCGCAATTCGCGCTCACGGGGGCGTTGGGGGTCGCCAGCTCGCAGGTCTCCTCGCAGTCGTTGGGGCCGCTGTTCGTTCAAAATATCGGGGGGGCGCTGGCCGGTCCCGTGCTCAATGCGACGGCGCTGGGTTATCAGGTAAAGGTCAACGAGACCAAAGCCCAGCAGGCCGCGTTGCAGTACGAGAAAGCGGTGGTGACGGCGCTGAAGGAAGTCGAGGACGCCTTGATCGCGGTGCAGAAGACCCGCGAACAGCGGGAGGCGCAAGAGCAACAAGTGGCCGCATTGCAATCGTCGCTCAATTTGGCCGGCGCGCGATATCAGGGGGGGCGCGCCAGTTATCTCGACGTCCTCACCAGCCAGCGCAGCCTCTTCGATGCGGAGCTCGCCCTCGCGCGTACGCGACAGAGCCAGTTGGTGTCGGTGGTCCAGCTCTACAAGGCCTTGGGCGGCGGCTGGTCCGCCGCGGAGAAGCCGGAGGGCAATTTGCCCGATCCGCGGCGCAAGTAGTTCCCCTCAGGGTGAGAAGCCCTCCGACTCGCGCGCGGAACGCCTGAGGGCCCCGGGCATGGACACGGATAATAATTGTTCTCATCCACTAGACATTGCCGCGGGTTTCCGGTATGATCCCCTTCGTTCGACGGTCTCGCAAGCAAGGATGTAGTGCAGTCGGCTCTTCCGAGTCTCTTCCTGCTCCATACCTGCGAATCCGTTTTTGTCCCTTGACAGTGGTCCTGGCGATTGTGTAGAGTCCCTAGCTCGCGACCCGAGCGGTGGGTCTCTGACCCTCGCTTGGGCGTTTGTTCTTTGACAACTGAATAGAGCGAGTAAGAGGTAAGGTGTATTGAAGTGGCGGCCCTCGTATGTGCGTCACTTCGAAATTTCTTGAGAGTTTGATCCTGGCTCAGAACGAACGCTGGCGGCGCGCCTAATACATGCA
>CAYZTJ010000081.1:0-15860 GCA_964481215.1 uncultured Nitrospira sp.
TCGTTCATCGCTCATCGTTCATGCTTCAGCCTGTCCCATCCGGCGGACTTTGACGGTATCCTGTTACGTCTGTTCCGGCCGGCAGTCGGTCGTGGCGTCCATGGGGATCGATTGGGCGCCGGCCAGTTTTCCCGCGACGATGAGCAAGAGATATCGGTGCTGAGACGGGGCGTCGCCCTCCCGCTTCATCACCACGGCATGGAAGTCCACCACCATCTCCTCGATCGACTGCCACTGAGCGGCGTTTAATACCCAAAAATGGCTGCTGGACCCTGGGAATTGGTGGGCCAAAAACCCTTCGATAATCGCTGGGACTTCGTCGGGCACTGCCAAGACAGGGGGGGCGCTCAGGATGCCAAGAAGGAGCAGGCTGGCGAGGACCCACCGAGAGGTGAACATGCGACACCTCCTGCGAATCGCCTGGGTCAGGCTGTCGGCGCGTGCGCCTGAAGAACAGGCCATGACCGAGCGGACACCGACTACGCTCAGTATACCATCGGCCGGAATCAAACAAAGATAAAGATCAAAAAGGAACGGGCCTCCTCCCCGGTGGGGGAGAAGGCCCGTCCAAGGCCGCGCACGTCGAGAGTCTTAGTTCCGGACCCCGCTCCAGACTTTGGCCGGATCGATGGCCTTGTCAGGGTTCAACTTCTTCGCCTTTTCCAACAACACGTCGGTGGTTTCGGGATAGGCCGGGTCGGAAATACAGCAGTTGTCGACCGGGCAAACCGCCGCGCACTGCGGCTCGTCGAAGTGTCCCACACACTCGGTGCAGCGATCATGGGTGATCACGTAGATATTGTCGCCGACCCCCTGGCCGTCGCCCACGTGGTTCCCTTTGCCTTCCGCGTCGCCCCGCGTCTCGAAGATGGCCTCGTTGGGACATTCCGGGAGACAGGCGCCGCAGGAGATACATTCGTCGGTGATCAAAAGAGCCATGTGACTACCCTCCTACCAGGATTGCGTATTGACAAGAAACAGCGCTCCGACCATAGTGCAGGGCCGAAAGAGGCTGCATTCTAGACTGTGCTTTCTTTTCAAGTCAACGGGGAAAGGGTAAGAAAAAGGCCTAGGATCGCAGTCTAAGTGGTTGATGGTTGTGGGCCTTTGGGCCTAGGAGCCTGTCCAACATTGACCCTTCTACTGCGTCGAACGAGCTGCGGCCATCTGCGTCGTTCTCGGCCCGAAAAAATCCTCAATGTATTCCAGCGAATACACCTCCGGTTTTTCCGGGCCTGCGGCCTTGCATCTGGCCACAGCGCGTTCGCCTCGTCACGAACGGCAATGTCGGACAGGCTCCTAGTGCGTTTACCAATGGAACAGAATCGTACGAGTCCGGCATGACGGGAACCGCCCCTCCTTCCACACGCAATCGAATCTATGTCCTCATCGCGGTGGCGCTCTTCCTAATGGTGGGCGCCTGGTTTCTCGGCAAGCAGGACGAGATCGGCACCATCCTCGTGACCTTTCCGTCCGGCAAGCAGATCGAAACCGAAGTGGCCGATACGCCCGAGAAGATCCTCTTCGGGTTGGCCTTTCGCGAACAGCTCCCCTACGGCGGCGGGATGTTGTACATCTATGAAAAGTCCGATCGGCATCGGATTCAGACGAAGGGCTTCACGTTCCCGGTGGACGTGATCTGGGCGGATGAGAGCCGGCATGTGGTGCATGTCCTCGATCATCTCGCGCCCTGCCCCAAGGACCCCTGTCCGTCCTATGGCCCCCCGCCGGAGAATGCGCGGTATATTATTCTGGCGGCGGGCGGATTCACGGGTGAGGAGCGGGTCGCGCCGGGAATGGAACTCAAGTTCACGCTGAAATTGTGAGCGCGGCAACGACGGAGCAAGAAGGGGGATCGTGTGGCGGAGCCGACGGGCGGGACCGGATTGACCAAGGTGGCGCGGGTACAGGATATTCCGCAGGGCCAGTGCAAAGTCGTCACCGTGCAGGAGAAGCCCATCGCAGTGTTCAACGTGCAGGGCACGTTTTACGCCATCTACAACAAGTGCCCGCACGAAGGCGGACCCTTGGGCGAAGGGCGGCTCAAAGGGCATGTGGTGGCCTGTCCCTGGCACGATCTGGCCTTCGATATTCGGAGCGGGGCGGCCACGGATGGCGGGGGCTACTGTGTGGGAAGCTATCAGGTGGTGGTAAAAGATGACGAGATCTTCGTCGGCGCGAAGCGGCCTCGGTAGCGAGATGGCGTGACTCGATGATGCGAAACCAAGTGGGAGGCAGACCGTGGTAGGGGGACCGGACGCCGTCGGCCGAGATCGAGAACAGGATCAGGTGCAGTTGGAGGCGCAGGTCGGCGGCATCATCCCGATTAAATTGTGGGAGGATCGCACCCGAGGGGAATTGTGGGTGCCCACCTATCCGACGACGGGACTGGTCTTGCTTGAGGACGAGTTCGTGCGGACCGCGAGCAACAATGCCGTCGAAACCGGCATGAGGACATTTCAATTCCAAGCCGTGGCCACCGGGCGACATCAGGTGGTGTTCGAGAAGCGGATGGGGTGGAAGTTCACCGCCGAGGACCGCCGGGTGTTTCTCATCAACGCGACGGACGGCGCGGGCCGTAAACCGTGATGCGTGATCCGTAACGTCTGACGGATCACGGTTCACGGATAACGGATCGCGGGATACGAAATCATGCCCGATATCGGATTGCTCAACGGCCGCTTCATGCCGCTGGACCGATTGATGGTTCCGGTCGAGGACCGAGGCTATCAATTCGGCGACGGGGTCTACGAAGTCATTCGAACCTACCGGGGTCAGCCGTTCCAAACCGAAGCCCATTTGGCTCGGCTGGAACGGAGCGCCCGTTCGATCGATTTGACGTCCCCCTATCGCCCCGAGCAATGGCGGGCCTGGATTCACGAAGGCATTCAGCGGGCCGGCTATCCGGAGAGCAAGGTGTATCTCCAGTTGACTCGGGGGGTTGCGGCCAGGGACCACGCCTTCCCGGCCCAGTCGGCGCCGACGGCGGTCCTGACCGTCCGGCAGATGGTCGAGATGAATCCGGCGCTACGCACGAGCGGGGTCGAGGTGGTCACGATGGAGGACATTCGCTGGGCGCGCTGCGACATCAAGAGCCTCAATCTGCTCGGCAATGTGCTGGCGCGGCAACGGGCGAAGACCGCCGGGGCCTTCGAAGCCATCTTTGTCCGCGACGGGAACGTGACCGAGGGCGCCGTCAGCAACGTGATGCTGGTGAAGGGGGGCGCCGTCATCACGGCGCCGGACGACCAATGGATTCTCTCGGGGGTGACCCGCCGGCTCGTCTTGGATCTTGCGCGGAAGCACGGGCTTCCCGTCGAAGAGCGGGCGGTGTCGATCGAGGAGTTCCGGCAGGCCGATGAAATCTTTCTCACCGGGACGACGGTCGAGGTGCTGCCGGTGGTGCGGGTGGACGGCCGGGCGGTGGGGCAGGGGCGCCCCGGTCGGATCGCGGGCCAGCTCGCCGACTGGTTCACCGAGGACTCTATCCGCCCGCCGCGCTGACCGGACCCCTCGTGAACCCCTCCGGCACTTGCCTTGCCTGGCGGGAAAATGCTAGCTTAGGACCTCTTTGAAGTGGGCTCAGGCCCACTTTTTTGTTTGGGACGGTGAACGAACCAACTCAGACCGAATCGGGACCGCGCGGGTCCGAGGAACGTCAGTCCAGCGCCGCCCTTGCGGAGCGAGTCCGCGAGGTCGTGCTCCCCATCGCCCAGGCTCTGCACGTCGATGTGGTGGAGGTCGCCTGTGTCGGGCGTGGAGCGGGGATGCAAGTCCGCGTCTTCATAGAAAAACCGGGCGGCGTCACGTTGCGGGATTGCGAACAGGTGCATCAATCGGTAAGCCATGCCCTGGATGTCGCGGATCCGATTCCCCACGCCTATACCTTGGAAGTATCGTCGCCGGGCGTCAATCGGCCCCTGACCGGACAGGCCGATTTCTCGCGCCATCTCGGCCGCTTGGTCAGCATCAAGTTGCGGGCCCCCTTGGAGGGCGAGTGGCGCGTGCGGGGGCGGCTGCTCTCGGTCAACGAGCAGGGGCTGGTGGTGGAGATCCCGCGCGGCAAAACGCCGGACCGGCTCCCGCTGACCTGGGCGGATATCGCCGAGGGGCGGCGTGAAGTGGAGTTCACCAGACGATCATCGCCATCGTCTGTGTAAGTCAGACAGAGGAAATCGCCATGAACAGAGACTTGATCGGCGTCATCGACCAGTTGGGCAGAGAAAAGGGCATCGACAAGGCCCGTGTCCTCAGCGCGGTGGAGTCGGCCCTCCAGACCGCGGCCAAGAAACGATTCGGCCAGGGCGAGAACATTCGCGTGGAAGTGGATCCGAAAACCGGCGAAATCTCCGTCGTCTCGCTCAAGACGATCGTCGAGACGGTGACCAATCCCAAGGCCGAGGTCTCCATCACCGAGGCGCGTAAGTACGACAGCGAAGCGGAAGTCGGCGACGAAATCGGCTCGGTGATCGAGATGGACGAGTTGGGCCGCATCGCCGCCCAAACGGCCAAGCAGGTGATCTGCCAGAAGGTCCGCGAAGCGGAGTGGGAGGCCGTTCAGAAGGAATACAGCGGGCGGCAGGGCGATCTGATCACCGGCATCGTCATCGGCCAGGAGCGCCGGAATTATCTCGTGGACCTGGGCAAGACGGAGGCGGTGCTGCCCGCGTCCGAGCAGATCCCACGCGAGTCCTATCGGCGCGGCGACCGGATCAAGGCGCTGCTGCTGGGGGTCAAGCGCTCCCCGAAAGACGTCCAAGTGATTCTCTCCCGTACGCATCCGTCCTTCGTCTCCAAGCTCTTCGAGGTGGAAGTGCCGGAAGTGTCGGAGAAGATCGTCGAGATCAAGGGCATTGTCCGGGAGCCGGGCGACCGGACCAAGATCGCCGTGGCCTCCCGCGACAAGGCGGTGGATCCGGTCGGCGCCTGCGTCGGCATCAAGGGTTCGCGCGTGCAGGCGGTCGTCCGCGAACTGCGCGGCGAGAAGATCGACATCATTCCCTGGACCACGGAGGCCCGCGTGTTCATCGCGGAGGCGCTGAATCCCGCCTCGATCGAAAAGGTCGGCATCGACGAAGAAAAGAAGTCCGCGCTCGTGGTCGTGGCCGACATGCAGCTCTCGCTCGCCATCGGGAAGAACGGGCAGAACGTGCGGCTGGCGTCCAAACTCACCGGCTGGAAGATCGACATCATCAGCGCGACGGAGTACGAGAAAGAAAAGGTGCAGCGCGACAAGGAGATCAAGGCCCAGATCGCGGAGGAGGCCATGGCGGCGGAGCTGGCGCAGGCCTCGGCCGATGCGGCGGCCGCGGCGGCCGAGACCGGCCAGGCCGGATAACGAAGGATTGGAATGCGAGTCTACGAACTAGCCAAGCAGCTGGGGCTTGAAAACCGCGACCTGATCGCCGAGCTGAAGACGATGGGCGCCGCGGTGAAATCCCACAGCAGCGCCTTGGACGACGACACGGTCCAAAAAATCCTGGCCAAGTTTTCGGCCAAGGCCAAATCCGCACCGTCCGACGCGCCGGGCGGCTTGGCCCGCGGCGATGCCGGCAAGAAAGAAGGCGTCGGTCTGAAACCGGCCGGGGCCTCCGGACCGGCCGGCAAGTTGGCGCCGGCGGCCGAAGAAGCCAAGGGCGAAAAGAAGCGAATTCTGTTCAAGCGGAAGAAGACGGACGAGGAGCTGGCGGCCGAGGCGCAAGCGGCGGCCCCGCTTCCCGAAGTCGAGCCGGCGCCGCCCCCGTTCCCTTCCACTCTCGTCGGTCGCGAGCCGGAACTTGCGCCGAGTCCCGCCGTCGCGCCGCCGACTCACAAAGAGCCGGCCGCGGCGTCGCTCACGACTCCCGTCATGCCGGCTGCGCCGAAGCCCGCTGCGGCGCCTCCCGCTCCGGGCGGGCTCGGGGCCGTGGCCGCCGCGCCGGCGCCGTCGGCGACCGCCGATCTGAAAGCGCCGGACAAGAAGGCGCCGCTGGGAGCGATCGTGCCGGACGAACTCGGCGCCGCCAAGGACAAGCTGAAGAAGGGCCGCCGGCCTGGGCGCGTGCGGGAAGAAGAGGACGTCGCTGCGCGTCCGGACCTCACCCGCTGGCAGGACCTCCGCGCCATTCCCGTCCATCGCCGAGAGGATCGGTCGCGCCATGCCCAGCCCTCGCCGGTCGGCGAGATCACCAAGCCGCGCAAGAAGGTCATCAAGCTCACGACCGGCCTCACGGTCAAGGAATTCGCCGAGCTCGTCGGGCAGCGCCCCGCGGATGTGATGCGGAGGCTGATGGAGATGGGCCAGATGCTCACCTTGAATCAGCCCATCAATCTGGACGCGGCGAACGTGCTGGCCGAAGGCTACGGGGTCAAGGCCGAAGTGGCCGTCGAGAAGCAGGCCGAGGAACTGTTGGAGGAATCCCAGACGGCCGAGCAGGAAGGGAATCTGGAGCCGCGGCCGCCGGTAGTCACGATCATGGGCCACGTCGACCACGGCAAGACCTCGCTGCTGGACGCCATCCGCCAGACGAAGGTGGCCGAAGGCGAAGCCGGCGGCATTACCCAGCACATCGGCGCCTACACGGTGGATGTGCAAGGCAAGCGCGTCACCTTTCTCGACACGCCGGGCCACGAGGCCTTCACCTCCATGCGGGCGCGCGGGGCGAAGATCACCGACCTGGTCATCCTGGTCGTGGCGGCCGACGACGGCGTCATGCCGCAGACGGTCGAGGCCATCAACCACGCGACGGCGGCCGGCGTGCCGATCATCGTCGCGCTGAACAAGATCGACAAGCCCGACGCCAAGCCCGATCGCGTCAAGCACGCGCTCGCGGAGCACAACTTGATCCCTGAACAGTGGGGCGGTCAGACCATCTTCGTGGAAGTCTCCGCCAAGAAAAAGCAGAACCTCGATCAATTGCTCGAGATGATTCTCCTCCAGGCCGAGGTTCTCGAACTCAAGGCCGATCCCAAGCGCCTGGCCAAGGGCGCGGTGGTGGAAGCCAAGCTGGATCGCGGCCGCGGGCCGGTGGCGACGGTGCTGGTGCAGAGCGGGACGCTCCATGTCGGCGACGCCTTCGTCGTGGGCTCCTATAGCGGGAAGGTCCGCGCGCTGGTCACGCACACGGGCGCCAAGGCGCTGGAGGCCGGGCCGTCCATGCCGGTCGAAGTCATCGGGTTGCCGGGCGTGCCGGCGGCGGGGGACTCCTTCGTGGCGGTGAGCGACGAGCGGGTCGCGCGCGAGATCGCGGAATCCCGCATGAGCAAGCAGCGCACGGCCGAGCTGGCCGCCGGGGCCTCCCGCGTGACGCTGGACGACCTCTACGCCCGCATCAAAGAAGGCGACGTCAAGGAACTCTCGCTGGTCATCAAGTCGGACGTGCAGGGATCGGCCGAAGCGCTCTCCGACGCCGTGGAAAAACTGCCGTCGGGGCCGATCAAGCTGCAAGTCATTCACCGCGGCGTGGGCGGGATCACCGAGTCCGACGTGCTCTTGGCCTCGGCCTCGCGTGCCATCATCATCGGCTTCAACATTCGGCCCGAGCCGAAGGCGGCGGCGCTGGCCGAACGCGAAGGCGTCGACGTCCGGCTCTACACGATCATCTACGACGCGCTGAACGACATCAAGGCGGCCATGGAAGGCATGCTCGAGCCGACCTTGAAGGAGCGGCTCCTGGGGCGCGCCGAAGTACGGCAGGTCTTCACGATCTCGAAGGTCGGCGCCATCGCCGGCTGCTACGTGACCGAGGGCACGATCACCCGGCAGAATGCCGGCGTGCGGGTGATTCGCGACCATGTCATGGTCTATCAGGGCAAGATGGCGTCGCTCCGCCGATTCAAAGACGACGTTCGGGAAGTGCAGCAGGGCTACGAGTGCGGCATCGGCGTCGAAAACTTCAGCGACTTGAAGAACGGGGACGTGCTGGAAGTCTTTACGATCGACAAGATCGCCGGCAAACTCTAGCCCGCATTATTCATGAGTGCTTCTGCTGCAATCACGGATTCGCTGCTGCGACAAGCCGGCATGCGTCATTACGGCATGCCGGCGAGCGGGCTCGCCCCTCGTGACCTCAGCGTACTATTTCAAGTACGCCTCGGCCACTCGGGCCTCCGCACGCTCGTCTCGCGACGCGACTGCCGGGGAACCCATTGCATCTGCGTCGCAATGGGTCGAACGCGACGAACCATCATGAACAATGCGGGCCCGCGCTCCATCAAACTGGAGCCGAGGGTCTAAAAGCTGGCCGAGTAGTGGGCCACGATGGCGGAATCGGACGAATCGATCGCGGTCGGCGTCTGTCGCGTAGAATTGTATCTGCCCGACGGCCATTCCTTGAAGTCCAAGCGGCAGGTGCTGGTGAGTCTCAAGGATCGCCTGCGCGATCGCTTCAACGTGTCGGTGGCCGAAGTGGGCGATCAGGACTTGTGGCAGAAGGCCGTCCTGGGCATTGCCTGCGTCGCCAACGAACGGGGCTTTGTCAATCAGGTGTTGGATCAGGCGGTGAATGTGATCCGCTCGGTGCCGACCGTCGAGATCGTGCGGACGCAGATGGAGTTGTTGTAGTGAAGACCGCGTCCCGGCGCGCCACCCGAGTGGCCGATCAGATTCGGATGGACGTGGCGGACATCATCGCCCGGAAGACTCGCGATCCGCGCGTCGCCGCGGTGACCGTCACCGACGTGCGGGTGACGAACGACCTGCAACTGGCGCGCGTCTACGTCACGACCCGGGCGGAAGGCCCCGCGGTCCGCGAGGTGTTGGCGGGCTTGGAGAAGGCCGGCGGGTTCATTCGCTCGGAGCTCGGCCGCCGGCTGAATCTGCGCTACACGCCGGAGTTGGAATTTTTTCACGACGAGGCCGGAGCGCGGGGCGATCGCGTGCTGGATCTCTTGGAGGATCTGCATCGCGATCCGTCCAAGGCGTCGGTCGGGTCGGACGCGGACGAAGGGGCGTAGCGACGATGGCCGTGGTGGCGGAACCGAACGCGGCGCAGGTCGGACGGCGGGCGCTGGTGGCCGACGGCGTGCTCAACGTGCGGAAGGAGCGGGGGTGGACGTCCCACGACGTCGTGGCCAAGTTGCGCGGCCTGTTGCGCCAACCCAAGCTCGGACATGCCGGCACGCTGGATCCCGACGCCACCGGCGTGTTGCCGGTCTTGGCGGGCAAGGCGACGCGGATCGCCGAGTATCTCTTGGCCTGGGATAAGGAGTATCGCGCGGTCCTGCGCCTCGGCGAGACGACCGACACGCAGGACGCCGCGGGCCAGATGCTCGAATCCCGATCCACGGCGCAGTTGACGGAGGCCATGATTCGCGACGTACTGCCGCGGTTCCAAGGCGCGCTGCGCCAGACGCCGCCGATGTATTCGGCGGTGAAGGTCGGCGGAAGGCCCCTGTACAAGGCGGCGCGGGCCGGCCAGACGGTCGAGCGCGAAGCCCGCGAGGTCGTCGTGCACGAACTGGTCTGCGAGCGGATCGAGGGGCGCGATGTGTGGCTGCGCGTCGTCTGCGCCAAGGGCACCTATGTGCGGACCCTCTGCGCGGACATCGGCGAAGCCTTGGGCGTCGGCGGGCATCTCCTGACCCTCGAACGGACCCGCGTGGGGCCGCTGTATGCGGAGGCAGCGGCCGGCCTGGAGGAGATCGACGCGCGGTTGCGGCGGGGAGAATCGGCGGGACAGGTGCTGACGTTGGACGAAGCGCTGGGGCATTTGCCCGCGATCGCCGTGAGTCCGCAAGCGGCGGACAAGGTGAGGCATGGCATGCCGCTGGGGCTGTCGGATCTGCTCGGCGAGGCCGTGACCGTCCTGCGAGCCGGGACGAGCGGCGGGCCGGTGCGCGTAAAGGATCAGGCCGGGCGTCTCCTGGCGGTGGGCCGCATCCCGGCGACGCCGGGGCAGCCCGTGGCGCTGGGGAAAGTGTTTGTCAACCAAGCGGATGCTGAGTCGGCAACCGCATGATCGAACAACAGACAGGAAAAGATGAGCGTCGAAGGAGGACATGATGGCATTGACCAGTGAAGCCAAGAGGGACGTGGTGAAGCAGAACCGGAAGCACGACACCGATACCGGGTCGCCGGAAGTGCAGATCGCGATTCTCACGAATCGGATCGGGTATCTCACGGAGCACTTCAAGCTGCACCAGAAGGACCACCATTCGCGCCGCGGGCTGCTGACCTTGGTCGGCCGCCGCCGCCGGTTGCTGGACTACTTGAATCGGACGGATGGGGAGCGGTACCGGGCGGTCATCGACCGGTTGGGCATCCGCAAGTAAGAACCACCCTCACGGCGCCTCCGCGCGGCGGGGGCGCTTCATGATGGGCTGCCTGCACAGGTGAACACGGACATGCGCTTTTTGGGAAAGTGGAAAGTCTGAAGGCGGAAGGATGAAGTGGTGAGAATCTTGTCCTACACCTCATCGTTCATCATTCATACTTCACACTTTCCGGCCGAGCGTATCTCTGTGTGCATCTGGCAGGCAGAACGAAGAGGAGCAGATGTAAACCTATGGCACATGTAGTGGAAATCGACCTGGCCGGACGCACCTTGAAACTCGAGACGGGACGTTGGGCCAAGCAGGCCGACGGCTCGGTGGTGGCGACCTACGGCGACACCGTGATCCTGGCCACGGCGGTGGCCTCCCGGACCGCGAAGGCGGGCGTGGACTTCCTGCCCCTGACCGTGGACTACCAGGAAAAGGCCTACGCCGCGGGCAAGATTCCGGGCGGCTACTTCAAGCGGGAGGGCCGTCCGTCGGAGAAGGAGGTTCTCACCAGCCGGTTGATCGATCGGCCCCTCCGGCCGCTCTTCCCGGAAGGCTACTACTTCGAGACGCAGGTGATTGCCGCCGTCTTGTCCGCCGACCAGAGCGGGACGTCGGACGTCATCGGGATCACCGCCGCCTCGGCGGCCTTATCCGTTTCCGACATTCCGTTCGAAGGGCCGGTCGCAGGCGTCAAGGTGGCGCGGGTGAACGGTGAATTCGTCATCAATCCCGAGCTGGCCTTGATCGAGAAGAGCGATTTGCACCTGGTTGTGGCGGGCACGGCGGACGCCGTCATGATGGTCGAAGGGGGCGCGAACGGCTTGCCGGAATCGGTGATGATCGAGGCGATCGAAGCCGCGCACGCGGCGATCAAGACCATCGTGGCCAAGATTCGAGAGCTGCAAAAGCTCGTCGGCCGCACCAAACGGACGGTCAAGACGGAAGACATCGATCCCGCCCTGTCCGAGCAGGTGCGCCAGTTGGTGAGCGGGCCGATTCGTGAAGCGATCTTCATCCCCAACAAGTCCGCCCGGCAGGAGCGGCTCGATCAAATCAAGAGCGAGGCGGTAGCCAAGCTGAAGAGCGACGATCCGAACCGCGAGCGGCACGTCAAGCTGGTGTTCCATTCGTTGGAGTACACGGAAGTCCGGAACATGATTCTGGAGAAGAAGGTCCGGGCCGACGGCCGAGGGCCGGCGGATATCCGCCCCATCACCTGCGAAGTCGGCGTATTGCCGCGGACCCACGGCTCGGCCCTCTTCACCCGCGGCGAGACGCAGAGTCTCGCAGTGGTGACACTCGGCACCACCGACGACGAGCAGCGGATCGACGCCTTGGAAGGCGAGTACTATCGCACCTTCATGCTCCACTACAATTTCCCGCCTTTCAGCGTCGGCGAGGCGCGGCCGCTCCGCTCGCCGGGCCGGCGTGAAGTGGGCCACGGGGCCCTGGCCGAACGGGCCCTGCGTTCGGTCATCCCGGGCAAGGACAAGTTCCCCTATACCTTGCGGATCGTCTCCGACATTCTGGAATCCAACGGCTCCTCGTCGATGGCCACCGTCTGCGGCGGCACCCTCGCCATGATGGACGCCGGCGTGCCGATCTCCGAGCCGGTGGCGGGGATCGCCATGGGCTTGATCAAGGAAGGGGATCGCGTGCTGGTGCTCTCGGACATTCTTGGACTGGAGGACCACCTCGGCGATATGGATTTTAAGGTGACGGGCACCCGAAACGGCGTCACGGCGCTCCAGATGGACATCAAGATCGCGGGCATCACGCCGGCCTTGATGCGCCAGGCGCTGGACCAGGCCCGGCAGGGGCGGATCCACATTCTGGACCAGATGCACGCGGCCCTCTCGGCCCCGCGGACGAACCTCTCGCCCTACGCGCCGCGCATCTTTACGTTGAAGGTCAAGCAGGACAAGATTCGCGAGATCATCGGCCCGGGCGGCAAGACGATCCGTGGGATCATCGCGGACTGCGGCGTGAAGATCAACGTCGAGGATTCCGGCGATGTCACGATCGCCTCGGCCGACGAGGCGTCGGCCAAGAAGGCGATCGAGGCCATCAACCGGATCACCGAGGAAGTGGAAATCGGCAAGATCTACCTCGGCACGGTGCGGAAGATCATGGATTTCGGCGCTTTCGTCGAGGTGCTGCCCGGCACCGACGGCCTGGTGCACATCTCCCAGCTCGCGCATCATCGCGTGAAGGCGGTCTCCGACGAGGTGAAGGAAGGCGACCAGGTCATGGTCAAGGTGCTGGAGATCGACAAGCAGGGCAAGATCCGCCTGAGCCGCAAGGAAGCGATGGCGCCGCCCGCCGGCGCGACCAAAGAAGGTGGGAACTAGCGGCTACTGTGGAAAGGTTTTCGTGAACGCTACTCAAGTTCCCACGAAGCCTGCAGGGCGGTAGGCTCCCTACCGAGACCGCAGGGGCATCCATCCATTGATCGTACGCGGGTCCTGTCGCCGAGCAGCCTGGGACCCATTGCAATCTTCAAAGCAATGGGTGCCCCGCTCGCACCCCCGCCCGGTGTAGGGACCCCCGCTGCGCGCGCTTGGGCCCCCGCTCGGCGCCACCCGCTTCTGGGATAACGCGAGAGAGATGTTCGACCAGGACGTGCTCGACAACGGGGTCCGCGTCGTGCTGGAGCCCATGACCGCCGTGAAATCGGTGGCCATCGGCATCTGGGTGAATGTCGGGTCCCGCGACGAGCGGGAAGGGGAGGAGGGGTACTCCCACTTCCTGGAGCACATGCTCTTCAAGGGCACGCGCCGCCGTTCCGCCGCCCAGATTTCCCGCGAAGTCGACGCGCTGGGCGGGGAGCTCAACGCCTTCACCACCCGAGAAACCACAACGTTCTATGCCAAGGTGCTCGACCAGCACCTGGACCCCGCGGTCGACCTCCTTGCCGATCTCTTTCACCACTCCCGCTTGGATGCCAAAGAAATCGAGAAAGAAAAGCAGGTGATCCAAGAAGAGATCCGCATGGTCCTGGACGATCCGGAGGACTACGTGCAGGAGTGGCACACCGAGCAGATGCTCGGCCGCCATCCCTTGGGCCGGCCGATTCTCGGCAAGCCCGAAACGATTCAAGCGCTGACGCGCGCGCGCCTGCAGGCCTATCAGCGGGCGCACTATCAGCCGGCTCGCACCGTGATCGCCGTAGCGGGACGGATGGACCGCAAGGCGGTCTTGCGCGCCCTCTCGCGCGCCTTCGGCAAGGCGAACGCCCAATCCACGGCTCCGTTGCATCGCTGGCCCGCGCAGGTGCACGGGGGCGTTCAAGTCGCGCGCAGGAAGTTGGAGCAGGCGCACCTGTCGATCGGGTTCCTCGGTCTGCCGGCCGGCCACAAGGATCGCTATGCGGCGCATACGCTCAACGCCTGGCTGGGCGGGAGCGTGAGCTCGCGGCTCTTTCTGGAGATCAGGGAAAAGCGCGCGCTGGCCTATTCGATTTATTCGTACCTGGCGCCTTTTTCCGACTCCGGCACGTGGACGGTCTATGCGGCCACGCGGCCGGCCGAAGCCCCACGGGTCGTCGACTTGATCCGTCTCGAACTGCGGCGCGCGACGCGCGGGATGCCGGCGAAGGATCTCGCCGCCGCGAAGAATCACATGAAGGGCAGTCTCATGTTGTCGCTGGAGAGCACCACGAGTCGCATGAGCAAACTGGCGAGGGACGTGATGTTCGAAGATCGCCCGACCTCGCTGGATGCGATGCTGGCCGATCTCGATCGCGTGACCGACGCGCAGGTGCATCGCGTGGCGCAGGAGTGTCTCGATGCCGAGCGCTTCTCGCTCTCCGCCGTCGGACCGATCATGCGTCAATCCATCGGCCGGGCATTTGCCTGATCGCCTTCGCTTAAGTGGTTGAAAGACCGTCATTTTCTGTTATTCTTGTGCGGTCGAGCTGAGCCAGGATAATCGCTTGACTTGCCCTCGACGTTTGAGTACCATGACCGCCTGTTTTTTTCCCTTCTTCTCTCTTGGGCGCGAATAGCTTCGGCGAACGAGAAAGGAGGTGCCGCGCACGTTCGACAGAGTTCGTGAAAGCAGCGTCTCGTCTCGTTGAGGGCTACAGGGCGAACTAATCGGAGAGTCAGTCGATCATCAGCACTGATAGGATGTCTCGGTTCTTATAGAAGGAGGTGCGGGGAATGAGCAGAGCAGTACTCATAACAGCGGTAGCAGTTATTTGTGCGGTTGGCTTCGTCTCTGCGGAGTTCGTGGCCGCGGCCGATGCGCCTGCCGGAGGTGGTCCCGCGAGCAAGATCATCGGCGGCGGGGCGATGAAGGGTGAGGTCGTCAAGACCTTGAAAGGCCGCGTCTGGTCCCAGTGGGCCGACAATCCTGAAAGCGAATTGCTCTTCGGGATTCAATATTGGAACACCGGCGAGCCGGCTTCAGGCACGCCGAACGGGCGCGCCTCGTCCGATATGGACGTGCGTCCGCCGGATCCTTTGTTCGTGTGCTGTGCCTGGGGCTTCACCGGCGGGACCGAAAAGAATAATCCCTACGCCGGCTGGTACCATGCCGCGACCACGGTTCGCCTTCAAGTGAAGGACAAGGCGTTGATGGACCGGATCATCAAGGCGTCCCAGGACCTCGTGGCCTTGGAAGTGACATTGGACGGCCGGACCATCACGGACTTCAAGGTCCTGAGCAAGGACTAAGGCTGGATCCGTTACGTCGGCCATAATCTGTCATTGACGACCATTCATCTGGTTGCAAGGAGGGTTCGAGCAATGAAACTTCATATGAAGGGCTGGGCGTTCGTCGCCGCGGTGGCCTTGGTCGTGATGGTCAGCACGACCGCCTTTGCCATCGAAGCGTTTCAGGAGCGGTTCGAGTGGGGGGATTTGAGCAAGCCCACCACGCTGCAGGGTCGCGTGATCATCGTCGACCCCTATGATGAAGCGGTGTGGATCAATATCGCCGTGTTCGGCGGCAACGCCGAGAGCGGTTATTTCTGGCAGAAGGTCCATCCGGGCAAGAACCTCAAGTTTTATGCCTCCAGCAAGGAGGTCTTCGAGCAACTGAAGTCCATGGCGCGGCCGCATCCGGGGCCCGCGGCGGCGAAAGAAGTGCCTCCGGGCTCGCCAACCACCTTGGTGGAGTTCGTGGTGCAGGAAACCGAGCAGAACCATCGCGTGATCAGCTCCGTGAAGAAGTTGGCGGAGAATGCCGGCGCACCCGGCAAGCCGCGCAGCATCCGGGCGCTGAAGGAATCGGCCTGTGCATCCAATGACGAGACGCAGGCTGATTGCTACAAGGCCAAGAAAATGCTCAACACGTCGCCCAAAGGCGAGGATAATGTGCGGATGCAATACGATGTGTTGCTCCCGGGCGGTAAGCCTGTGGGTGGCCTGATTCCCTGGACCGCCGACTATAACAGCGGGCACGGCGGCGGACACTGAGCTAGAGTTTTCAGACTCGCTCTGAAAAGGGCGGCGCTCTTCTTCAAAGGGCGCCGCCCTTTTTCTTTGTCGCATGACCAGCTCCCGCGTCCGGCACAGACCCCATCCGCCGCGGTGGAGCAGGGAGGCATGGGTCATCCGCCCCGCGCTTGACAGGCGGGAAAGGGGGGAATTAGTATCTCGCCTTCTCTCGGG
>CAYZTJ010000082.1:0-15712 GCA_964481215.1 uncultured Nitrospira sp.
GATGACTCCGTAAGTGTCCTTCAGGATCGGCTCGAGCGCCGGCGTCTCATAGGCGATCGGGACCTTGCCCTGTTTCCGCTTGATAAAGTCAGGGATCAGGTCCATCGGGCCGGGGCGATAGAGGGCGATAATGGCGATGATGTCTTCGAACCGGTCCGGCCGGAACCCGGTCAGGAGATCGCGCATGCCGGTGCTTTCCAATTGGAAGAGACCGGTGGTCTTGCCGGAGGAGAGGAGCGCGAACGTCGCCGGATCGTCGTAGGGAATGCCGTCGATCTGAATGGCCTGCTCGGCCGGCCGGCCCTGATTGATCAGGCAGACGGCGTGGTGAATCATCGTCAGCGTCTTCAGTCCGAGGAAGTCGAACTTGACCAGGCCGATCTTTTCGACGTCGCCCATCGAGTACTGGGTGACGATTTCGTCGTTGGCGCCCTTGTACAAGGGCACGTGCTCGGTCAGGGGCAGGTCGGAGATCACCACGCCGGCGGCGTGCGTGGAGGCGTGCCGGGCCAGCCCTTCGAGTGATTGGGCGATGCCCATCAGCTCGTGGACCTTGGGATCCGTGTCGACCAGTTCCTTGAGCCGGGGCTCCTGCTCCAGCGCCTTGTCGAGCGTAATCTTGAGGTCGTCCGGGACCAACTTGGCGATCTTGTCGACATCGGCATAGGGCATTTCGAGCACACGGCCGACGTCGCGGATCGCCGCCTTGGCCTTCATCGTGCCGAACGTAATGATCTGCGCCACATGGTCGGTGCCGTACTTCTCGATGACGTAGTTGATGACCTCGCCCCGGCGGTCCATGCAGAAGTCCATGTCGATATCGGGGAGCGAGATGCGTTCGGGGTTCAAGAAGCGTTCGAACAGCAGACTGTAGACGAGCGGGTCGAGGTCGGTGATCCGCAGGGCGTAGGCGACCAGACTGCCGGCGGCGGACCCGCGGCCGGGGCCCACGGGAATGCCGCGCGACCGGGCAAACTTGATGATGTCCCAGACGATGAGGAAGTAGCCGGCGAAACCCATCGTCGAAATAATGGTCAGCTCCTCGCGAAGCCGCAGGTCGTAGGCGGCGGCCGGCGTCTGGCTCGGACGCTCGCGCAGCCGGGCGGCGAGGCCGTCGAGCGCCAGCCGCTCAAGATAGGTCTCGCGGGTATAGCCCTCCGGGACCTTGTACTGAGGGAGATGGGTCTTGTTGAACGCCAGCTCCAGCTCGCAGCGGTCGGCAATGCGGCAGGTGTTGGCCACGGCGCCGGGAAATTCCGCAAAGGCGGCCGTGAGCTCCTCCGTCGACTTTACATAGAGCTGGTCGGTGTCGAACTTCATCCGGTTGGTGTCGTTGATCGTCTTGCCGGTTTGCAGGCAGAGCATCAGCTCATGGGGCCGGGCATCCTCTTTCTTGAGGTAGTGGCAATCGTTGGTGCCGGCCAGGGGGAGATCGAGCTTCTTGTGCAGCTCAATGAGCCCCGCATTCGCGATCCGCTGATGGTCCAGCCCGTTCGCCTGCACCTCGAGATAGAAGTGGCCCTTGCCGAAGATCTCCTGAAATTCGCCCGCAACCTGCTCCGCGCCCGCCATGTCCTTCTGGCTGATCAGATAGGGAATTTCGCCGCTCAAGCAGCCCGAGAGGGCAATCAGTCCCTCGTGATGCTCCTTGAGGAGCTCCTTATCCATACGGGGTTTGTAGTAGAAGCCTTCGAGGTAGGCCTTGCTGACCAGCTTGATGAGGTTATGGTAGCCGGTGAGATTTCGAGCCAGCAGGATCAGGTGGTAGTAGTCGTTGTGCGCAAGGTTGCTGCCCTCCTTCTGCAGGCGGCTCCCGGGGGCCATGTAGGCTTCACAGCCGAGGATCGGCTTGACGCCCAGCTCCTTTGCCTTGCGGTAGAACTCAACCGCCCCGAACATGTTGCCATGGTCGGTGATGGCCACGGCCGGCTGGCCGAATTCCTGGACGCGGCGAATGAGCGGGTCGACCTGATTGGCCCCGTCAAGCAGGCTGTACTGGGTGTGCAGATGGAGGTGGACGAATTGATCGGGCACGGGGGGATCCAAGAAAAGTGTCCTCAGTCTAGGCGCATGCCGGCGGATAGTCAATGGACGTGAATGGGCCTCTAGAGCCAACTTGTAGGGTGTAAGTCCTGTTGAAGGGAAGGCCGCATTTGAGCGGATGCGGCTGAAGCGACAAGCTGAGGCTGCCTTGCGTGTGCGCAGGCCATCTGGTATTCTGCAGGCCTTTCAAATCGGTCCTCTCTCGCGTATCTCGACCAGGAGTGTTCCATGGCACAGATTCAACGGGCACTGATCAGTGTATCGGATAAGACTGGGGTCGTGGACATGGCCAAGGGGCTGGCCGCCCTAGGCGCAGAAATTCTCTCGACCGGCGGGACGGCCAAGGCCTTGCGGGACGCGGGCGTGGCGGTCACGGATGTGGCGGCCTATACCGGGTCTCCCGAGATTTTAGACGGCCGGGTGAAGACACTGCATCCGAAGGTTCATGGCGGTCTCTTGGGGCGGCGCTCGGTCCCGGCGCACGTCGAGCAGATGAAGCAGCATGGCATCGGGCCGATTGATGTCGTGGTCGTGAATCTCTATCCGTTTGAGGCGACCATCGCCAAGCCGAACTGCCATTTTGAAGAAGCCATTGAAAATATCGATATCGGCGGGCCCTCAATGCTGCGCTCCGCGGCTAAGAATCATGAGGACGTGCTCGTGGTGGTCGATCCGAGCGACTATCAGCGGGTGCTCGACGCAGCCAAGGCTGGGACGGTCACCCAGGAACTCCGTCGGGAACTGGCGATGAAAGTGTTCCAACACACCGCCCGCTATGACAGTGTGATTGCCGGCTACCTTGAACGGCAGACGGCCGCGCCTGAATCGAAGTTTCCGAAGATGCTCTCCCTGCAGTTTGAGCGGGTGGAAACCCTCCGCTATGGCGAGAATCCCCATCAGCAGGGGGCCTTCTATCGCGAGCTGCATTCCTCGGAGCCGTCCGTGTCCCGCGGCAAGATCCTCCATGGCAAGGCCATGTCGTACAACAATTTCCTCGATGCCAACTCGGCCTTGGAATTGGCCAAGGAATACGACCAGACGGCCGTGGCGATCATCAAGCACAACAATCCTTGCGGCGTCGCACTGGGCGCCACGCCGGTCGAAGCCTATGTCAAGGCGCGGGAGACCGACCCGGTCTCGGCCTTCGGGGGTGTGATCGCGTTTAACCGGCCGGTAGACCTCGCGGCGGCCAAGGAGATCACGTCGACCTTCGTGGAGGTCGTCATCGCACCCGGTTATGCCGAGGACGCCCTGGCCGAGCTGAAACGGAAAAAGGATCTGCGGCTGTTGGATGTGGGGCCGCTCTCGAAGGCGAAACCGGAAGGGTATGATCTGAAGAAATTGGTCGGCGGGCTCATCGTGCAGGACCGCGATCTCGGGGTGCTCTCGGATCTGCGCGCCTTGTCGGTGCCGACAGTCCGGAAGCCGACGGAGGAAGAGTATGCGGCCTGCGCCTTCGCGTGGATCGTCTGCAAACATGTGAAATCCAATGCCATCATCTATGCCAAGCCGGGACAGACGGTCGGGATCGGCGCCGGGCAGATGAGCCGAGTCGATTCCGTGAAGCTCGCCGGCATGAAGGCCGTGTTACCGGTCAAGGGGTCCGTGATGGCCTCCGATGCCTTTTTCCCTTTCCGTGACGGCATCGATGCGGCCGCGCAGGCGGGGATCACCGCGGTCATCCAGCCGGGCGGCTCGATCCGCGATCAGGAGATCGTCAAGGCAGCGGACGAGCATGGGTTGGCGATGATTCTCACGGGCATGCGCCACTTCAGACACTAGGTGATAGTGACGGGTGACGTGTAACGAGTGACAAGTAATTCAGACGCCTTCACCGATGTGCGCCCAGTTCATCCGCTTCCGTTTGTTCTTCATGTCACTCGTCACTTGTCACTCATCACTGGCCAGCTAGCATGAAAATTCTCGTCGTCGGCAGCGGGGGGCGGGAGCATGCCCTGGTGTGGAAGCTCGCCCAGAGCCCGCGCAAGCCCGCCCTCTTCTGTGCGCCAGGGAACGCCGGCATCGAGACGCTGGCCACCTGCGTGCCGATCGCCGCGGACGACGTGCCGGGGCTCAAGGCCTTTGCGCTGCGCGAAGGGGTCGCGCTCACCGTCGTCGGACCGGAAGCGGCGCTGGCCGCCGGCATTGCCGATGAGTTTCGGAAAGCCAAGCTCAAAATCTTCGGGCCGACCAAGGCCGCCGCGCAGCTTGAAGCCAGCAAGAGTTTCGCCAAGGACCTGCTGGTGCGGCAGGGGATTCCCACGGCACAGGCCAGGTCCTTCACGTCTGTGGCGCCGGCGCTTGCCTATCTGGTTGAACACCCGGTGCCGGTGGTGGTCAAAGCCGATGGCTTGGCGCAGGGCAAAGGCGTGGTGGTCGCCGCGTCGCGGGAAGAAGCGGTGGGGGCGGTCCGCTCGATGCTGGACGGGCAGGCCTTCGGCGCGGCGGGCGCCCGGATCGTGATCGAGGAATTCTTGGACGGCGAGGAGGTCAGCGTGATGGCCTTCACCGACGGAAAGGCCGTAGTCCCCATGGTGGCCGCGCAAGACCATAAGCGGGTGGGCGACGGCGATACCGGCCTCAATACGGGCGGCATGGGCACCTATGCGCCGGCGCCGGTGGCGACCCCCGCCCTCCGCGCGACCGTCCACCGCGAGATTTTAGCCCCCGTCGTCGAAGCCATGGCCAAGGCCGGGAGTCCCTATCAAGGCGTCTTGTACGCGGGTCTCATGGTGGTGAAGGGGAAGCCCTACGTGCTCGAGTTCAATGCACGATTCGGGGATCCGGAAACGCAGGTCGTGCTGCCGTTGCTGGACACCGATTTAGTCGAGGTGATCGAGGCTGTGGTCGAACATCGGCTCGATCAGCTCTCGGTGGCCTGGAAATCCGCAGCGGCGGTCTGCGTCGTGATGGCCTCGGGCGGGTATCCCGGGAATTATCGGCAGGGGATTCCGATTGCCGGGCTCTCATCGGGACCGGCCTCCTCGCAGGTTGAGGTTTTTCACGCCGGGACGAAACGGGATGAGGCCCGCATCCTGACCGCCGGGGGGCGGGTGCTGGGTGTGACCGGTGTGGGCGCCAATTTTCAGCAAGCGCGGGCGGCGGCCTATGAACGAGTCCGGTCGATCACCTTCGAGGGGTGCCACTACCGGACCGACATCGGCCATCGCGCGATGACCGCTGCGGGCTCCTTGTGACGACCATGGCGGGTCCCACCATCCTGGCGACGCATCCGGAGCGGCTTCCACCGATGTGCTACGAGGCGGCCCGCATCATTCGCCAAGGCGGCGTGATCGCCGTGCCGACGGAGAGCTTCTATGCCCTGGCCGCCGATCCGTTGAATCCCGCGGCGGTCGCCCGCGTGGCGGCGATCAAGGGGCGGCCGTCCGACAAGCCGATTCTCGTGCTCCTGGCGAACGCCGCGCAAGTCAGCCTTTTTGCGGGCGCGCCGTCACCGCTCATGCGGGCGCTCATGGAGGCCTACTGGCCGGGAGCGCTCACGCTGGTGGTCCCGGCTCGGCCGGGCCTGCCCTCCGAACTGACGGCGGGCACGGGGACGGTCGGATTGCGGTGGTCGGCGCACCCCGTTCTGCAGAGGATCGTGTCGGCGACCGGCCCCCTCACGGGCACGAGCGCCAATCGATCAGGTGCGCCTCCCTGTACACGCGCGACGGAGGTCGTCGCCGCCTGCGGCGCCGAGATCGATCTGATCGTGGATGACGGCGCGACCGCGGGCGGGCCGCCGTCGACGGTGCTGGCGCTCGCCGACCGGCCGTGGCTGGTGCGGGAAGGGGCGATTTCCCGCGCGTCGCTGCGGGAATCGCTTGCCAGCTTCGGGGGGACCTTGGCATAATCCGCATCAGACAGACTGGGCTGTCGCACAACTACGTAGAAGAGGAGCCGAGACGATGAGCTTGCACAGGGAGGACACGCGTCGTATGGACACGAATCGAGGGGGCATGCTGCTACGGTGGGGCGGACTCGTGGTGCTGTTGATGACGGTGACCGGCTGCGACTACTGGCCGCCGGCGTTGCAGGCGCAGATCGAGCAACTCCGGGCGGATCTGCAAACCGCGACAACGGAACGCGCCAAGCTGGAGAGCCAACTGTCCGAAACCACGAAGCTGAAAGACGAGCTGCAAGCCCGGATCGAGGAGATGGGCCGGGCCAACAAGGACCTGTCGGCCCGCGCATCCGGTCTGGAATCGCAGCTGCACGCGCTGCAAGAAAAACTGGCGAAGGCGGCCTCGGTGAAGAAGCCGGCCCCTGCGAAGAGCACGAAACCGGCGGCCAAGCCCGCGCCCAAAAAGAAAACGGGACGCGCGGCCTAGGTCGACGAGCCGGATGAGGATGATGGCGTCGAGCCGGCGGAGGAGCCGCTCGACGCCGTTCCCGTCGCTGTGCCGGATGGCGTGCCGCTCGTCGTCGTGCCGGTCGCAGGGGAGGCCGTCGCCGCCGGGGTTCCCGCGTCTCCGCTTCCTCCCTCTTTCGTTTTTGCGCCCTCGCCCGCTTGTCCCTCGCTCTTCTCCGTCGATTTCAGCTTGTCCGAATAATCCGTCACATACCAGCCGCTGCCCTTGAACATGATGGCCGGCGGGGAGATCAGCTTCGTGACGGCCTGGCCGCAGCGCTCGCAGGCGGTCAGCGGCGGGTCGGAGATCCGCTGCTTGGCTTCGAAACGGTGCTGGCAACTCTGGCACTGGTACTCATAGACCGGCATACGACACGATCCTCCTGTTCACGAAGTCGACGCAGGATGGCTAACTGAGCGTTCGAAGGGCGGCCTCCATCCGATCCATGCCGGCGGCGATCGCCTGATCACTGGTGGCATAGGAGAGACGAATGTGGCTGGCGCTGCCGAAGGGTTCGCCCGGCACGACCGCGATCTTCGCTTCATTCAGCAGGTAGGCGGCCAACGCGGCCGGCGTGGCGATCGGCCCCTGCGGGCCTCGGCGCCCGAGTACTCCCGACACATTGGGGAAGGCGTAGAAGGCGCCGGCTGGCATCGTACAGCGCACGCCCGGCATGGCATTGAGGCGGCCGACGATGGCCCGTCGTCGCCGATCGAAGTCGGCGACCATGCGATGGGGAAAGTCGTCGCCGGCGTTGATCGCGGCCACCGCGGCCTTCTGGGAGATCGACGTGGGATTCGAGGTGCTCTGGCTCTGGATGTTGGCCATGGCCGTGAGGATCTCTTTCGGGCCGGCGGCATAGCCGATGCGCCAGCCGGTCATGGCATAGGCCTTGGACACGCCGTTGATGATCACCGTGCGCGCCGCGACCTCGGGACCGAGGCTGGCGATGCTGACCTGCTTCCGTCCGTCGTAACAGATCTTGTCGTAGATCTCGTCGGAGACGATCAGGAGATCGCGCCGGCAGGCCGCCTCGGCGATCACTTCCAGCGTCGCCCGGTCGTACATGGCGCCGGTAGGATTGCACGGACTGTTCACGATGATCGCCTTGCTCCGCGGCGTGAGCGCGGCCTCGAGGCGCGGGCGCGAGATGGCGTAGCCTTCCTCCTCCAGCGTCGGCAAGAGGACCGGCGTGGCGTCATTCAGCAACACCTGATCCGAGTAGGAGACCCAATAGGGCGTCGGAATGATGATTTCATCGCCCGCCTCGTAGCAGGCCTCGGCCAGGTTGTACAGGCTGTGTTTGGCGCCGCACGAGACGAGGATCTGCGCCTTGTCGTACCGCAGCCCATGATCCGCTTCAAGCTTCTTGGCGATGGCCTGGCGCAATTCGTCGGTGCCGGACGAGGGCGTGTACTTGGTAAAGCCCGTTCGGATCGCGGCCTCCGCCGCCGCTTTGACGTGATCGGGCGTATCGAAATCCGGTTCCCCAGAGGCAAAGTCGATGACGTCGATGCCCTGCGCGGCCAAGGCCTTGGCCTTCGCCGTGATCGCGAGGGTGGGCGAGGGGACGATCCGTCCGGCGCGCGCGGCGAGCTTCATGCGGGGCGCCCTTCCATGCGGACCCGAAGCCGCTCGGCCACCAGCGGGTGGACGAACGCGTCCAGCGGACCGCCGTGCGTGGCGACTTCCTTGATGATGCTCGAGGTGAGGTAGGTGTATTCCTCGCTCGGCGTCATGAACACCGTCTCGAAGCCTTCCGAGAGTTTGCGATTCACCAGCGCCATCTGAAACTCGTACTCGAAGTCCGAAATCGCGCGCAGGCCGCGAATCACAGCGCGGGCGCCGCGATCCCGCACGAAGTCGACCAAGAGGCCCTTGAACGGTTCGACGTCGACATGCGCCAGGTCTTTGGTCACCAGGCGCACCATCTCCACGCGTTCCGCCAGGTCGAAGAGCGGCCGCTTGGCCGGGTTGGGGGCCACCGCGACGAGGACCTTGTCGAAGACGCGGAGGCTGCGCCGGATGATATCCGTGTGCCCGTGGGTAATAGGATCGAAGGTGCCGGGATAGACGCCGATCTTCATGCCGGGGCCGAACCTTCCGTCCTGACTTCAAACCGCGACAACGCCGTATCGCCGTATCGATACTGCCGGATCCGCACCAAACGACCGATCTGCTCGGGAACGGCGGCGGCGGAGGCGTGTTCGAGGACCACGATCGCGTGCGTCTGCAGAATAGCACTCCGCGCCAGTGATGACAACACGTCCTCCGGCGTGACGTGCTCGTACGGCGGATCGGCAAACACGAGGTCGAAGGGGCGCGGGATGGGCGCGGCTTCGCGCAGGAAATCCAGGGCCGCGCGCGTCACGATCTCAGTGCGCCCGGTCATCTCACAGCGCGCAACGTTTTCGCGCAGGAGTCGGAGTGACGCCGGCGCGGACTCGACGAAGACGGCGTGGGCCGCGCCGCGACTCACGGCTTCAATACCGATGGCCCCGGTGCCGGCAAAGAGATCCAGAAAACGCGCGTCGGGCACCTGCGGCGCCAGTATGGAGAAGAGCGCTTCTTTGACCCGGCCGCTGGTGGGGCGAATCGAATGGTCCGGGGGGGCGAGCAGCCGGCGTCCTTTTGCCGATCCGGCGATCACGTGCATACCGATTCGCGGACTGTAACACGTCGATTTTTCAAGGGTCAAGCGGAGGGGGTCGCCTGGAAGGCGATGTCGAGCGATGGGGCTGGGGGCAGTAAAATGTGGCTTTGACGGTACTTTTGCCGGAGGATTATAATGAACACCCCGCGGGCGGATTGCTCCGGCCGCGGGGGAGGGGTTCCTGTGCCAACGGGAAAACTGGTGCCCGGGATGAAACGACTAGTGGGCGGCCACCGTCGGGGCAGGTTCCGCTTCAGCCATGGCCAGACTGCGACGCCGATTGTTGGTGATGGTCCGATCCATAATCGAGCCGCAGTTGATGCACTTCCAGGCATGAAAGCTGACGAAGAAATCCGAGAACCGCTCGAAGACCATGAATCCCTGACAGCGAGGACACTCCATATCGCCTCCAACAGAACAGGTGCGCTGCTGGGAGGCCGAAATTGCATAATCGAGACCAACGGACGACAGTACGCAAAATCAAGGAGTTAGAAAACTTCGTAGGGGTGAATGCGCAGCCGGTGCCAAGAGATTGACTGTCGGAAGTGTCAGGAAACTAGGCAAGAATGATCAGTCCCGTCCGTGCCTCCCATGATCGTCCGCCCCGCCGCGCGATTCGGCACTGGCCGGAGGGGGAGCGCCCGCGCGAACGGCTGCTCCGGCAGGGGGCTGCCAGCCTCACCGACGCCCAGTTGCTCGCGATCGTGCTGCGCGTGGGGCGGGACCGGGCGTCGGCCGTCGAAGTAGCCATGGAGGTCCTCGATGCGGTCGGCGGCGTGCAGGGGTTGGGGCAGAGCGGGATCGATGAGCTGCGGCGCGTCCGCGGAGTGGGAGCGGCGAAAGCGGCGCAGGTGAAGGCGGCGGTCGAACTCGGCCGGCGGGCGATGGCCGCGCCGCTCTCGACGGGGAGGCGGCTCAGTTCCAGCGGCGAGGTGTTTCGGATCTATCACAGCCGCCTGCGGGATCTGCGGCAGGAATGCTTTCTGCTCGTGCTGCTCGATGCCAAGCATGCCGTGCTGCGCGACGTGACGGTCTCTCAGGGGTCCTTGACGATGAGCCTCGTGCACCCGCGGGAAGTCTTTGCGCCCGCCGTCCGCGAGTCCGCGGCGGCGGTCATCGCGCTGCACAATCATCCGAGCGGCGATCCGGAGCCCAGCGCGGAGGATCGGGCCTTGACTGCCCGTCTGGCTTCGGTGGGGCAGTTATTGGGGATTCCGCTGCTCGATCACGTCGTGATCGGCGACGGGCGCTATGTCAGTTTTGCGGACCGCGGGTGGCTGACGGATGTCGGGGACGACACGCCGATGCCCAACTCAACCAGGGCACGGCGGGGAGGGGGGCGGCAGGCCCGGCAGGGAACATGACAGGCGGGAACGGTTCACCATGGCGCAGGGCGATCGACGGGCTGTGGCTCGTCGGACTCCTGCTCGGCGTGCTGGGATGGACGGCCCAGGCTTGGTCGGAGGCGCCGACGATCACCGCGCCGGCCAAGGGCCTCTTTCTCGTGGCGACCCCGAAACTCACCGATCCGAATTTTGCGGAAACGGTCGTGCTCATCTGCGAGCACGGGAGC
The DNA here is from genome assembly GCA_964481215.1 of uncultured Nitrospira sp. Lineage (GTDB taxonomy): Bacteria > Nitrospirota > Nitrospiria > Nitrospirales > Nitrospiraceae > RSF151. The sequence continues at coordinate 10,622 of CAYZTJ010000082.1, forward strand.
GACGGGACCTTGGGGCTGATCGTCAATCGTCCGACGCCCGTCCGGCTGGCGGAGGCCTTGCCCCAAGTCGGCGTGCTGAAAGGCACCTCGTATCAAGTGTACTGGGGCGGGCCGGTCGAGCCCAACGGCCTCATGCTCCTGTATCGGCTTGCGGAAGCCCAGAGCGAGATGCGGGAGGTGCTCAAGGACGTCTATGTCGGCGGACAATTGGAGACCGTAGAACGGCTGATCACCCGACCGAAGCCGCGCGAGACGTTCCGCGCGTACGCGGGCTATGCGGGGTGGGCGCCCGGCCAGTTGGAAATGGAGATGACATTCGGCTCCTGGATCATGCTGGAGGCGAGCGCCGACGCCATCTTCGACAAGAATCCGGACCATCTCTGGCAGGAGTTATATGAGGCGCTGAGCAAGCCACGCGTCATTCGTTTCGACGGACCATAGCCGAACGCGGCCGCACCGGCCCGTTCGGGCCCGCAGGGATTCCGAACTCAAAGGGGGACCTATGACGAACGGAGGACCGACCGCACTCAGGAATGTCGCCGTCGTATCGTACACCGGGGCCGGCAAGACGACCCTGGTCGACGCTATCCTCTACGGAGCCGGGATCATTCCCGCCATGGGCTCCGTACCCGCCGGCACCACGACCACCGATTTCGATCCCGAAGAACTGCATCGCAAGGTCTCGTTGAGCACCGCCGTCGCGCACTTCGACTGGAAGGGGACGACCCTGAATCTGCTCGATACGCCCGGCGCCTTGAGCTTTCTGGGCGAGGCCCGCTTCGCGCTCACGGCGGTCGACGGCGTGGTCGTTGTGGTGAGCGCCTCCTCCGGCATGCGGACCGAATTGGAGAAGATCTGGGCGACGATTCACGAGCGTGAGCTGCCGTGCCTGTTGTTCATCAACGATCTCGACAAGGAGCAGGTGTCGTGGGAGGCGGTGATGAACGAATGTGCGAAGGCGTTGGAGGTGACCTGCCTGCCGGTGACCATCCCGTCGGGGCAAGGCGCGGCCCTGGACGGGGTGGTGGATGTGCTGCGGGGCGTGAGCCTGCGATCGGTGAAGGATTCGCCGAAAGTCCAGCAGGGCGAGGTGCCGGCCGAGCTCAAGGCGGAGCTCGAAGCCGCCCGCAAGCGGGTCATGGAGGGCGTGGCGGAGTCCCAGGAGGCGCTCCTGGAGAAGTATCTGTCGGAGGGGGAGCTCGGCGTTGAGGACATGCTGAACGGGCTTCGGACCGCGGTGCAGGCGCGGACCTGCGTGCCGGTCTTCTGCGGATCGGCGCTCAAACACATCGGCACCGCCGCGCTGCTGGAGGCGATCGTGGCGCTGCTGCCCTCCGCCGGGGAGCGGGCCGCGCAGGCGCCGGTGACGGGACGCCATGCCGACACGGGCGAGCCGCTCTCGCCGCAGGCGACGGAGACCGGACCGCTCTGCGCCTTCGTCTTCAAGACGCTCATTGATCCCTTCATGGGGCGGATGAGTTATGTCCGGATCCATGGCGGGCGCCTGGAGGCGGACGCCCCGATCTACAACGCCACTCGCCGGGTGCGGGAGCGGGGCGGACATCTCTACACCATGCTCGGGAAGAAGTACGTGCCGGTGTCTGCGCTCACGGCGGGGATGATCGGCGCGATTGGCAAGCTCAAGGACACGCAGACCGGCGAGACGCTCTCGGACGAGCATGCACCGCTCCTGCTCCCGAGTCTGACCCTGCCCAAGCCCGTCATGTCGTTTGCGCTGGAACCGAAATCCAAGGCGGATGTCGAAAAGGTCAGCTTGGGGTTGCATAAGCTGGTGGAGGAGGATCCGACGCTCGAGTTCGTGCGGAACGTCGAAACCAAAGAAATGATCTTGAGCGGGATGGGTCAGCTGCACGTGGACGTCACGTTTGAAAAACTGCGCCGCAAGTATGGCGCGGAGGTCAACGTCCATGTGCCGAAAGTGCCGTATAAGGAAACCATCCGGAGGATGGCGCAAGCCCAGGGCAAATATAAAAAGCAAACGGGCGGGCACGGGCAATATGGCGACTGCTGGCTGCAGCTCGATCCGTTGCCGCGAGGGAAGGGCTTCGAGTTCCAGAATAAGATCGTCGGCGGGGCCATTCCACGGAATTTCGTCCCGGCGGTCGAAAAGGGCGTGGTTGAAGCCATGCACGAGGGAATCCTCGCCGGCTCGCCGGTCGTCGATGTGCGGGTCACGGTCTACGACGGGTCCTACCACGTCGTGGATTCTTCGGAAATGTCGTTCAAGATCGCCGGCTCGATGGCCTTTAAGAAGGCCCTCGAGACGGCGAGCCCGGTGCTGCTGGAGCCGATCATGGCTGTCGAAGTAACCACGCCGGATGATGCGGTGGGCGGCGTGATCGGGGATCTAAACGCGCGGCGGGGACGGGTGCTCGGCGTCATCGCCAAGGGGCATTCGCAGCAGATTCGCGCGGCCGTGCCCCTGGCCGAGATGCTCAAGTACACGCCGACGCTCAACGCGATTACCGGCGGCCGCGGCACCTATGCCATGGAATTCGGCTCATACGAGGAAGTCCCGCGCGAGTTGGTGCCACGCATCATCGAGGAGCAAAAGGCGAGCAAGCAGCAGGCCGTGGCCGTGCATTGATAGGGCGAAGTCCAGACGGCTGGCCCGCACACGCGGGGTGTGATGGCGGACGGAGCAGACCCCAGAGCCTCACAGCCGGGCTTCCTGTAGAAGCGGGGGAGGGGAAGGCTAGCGGTCTGAAGGCTTCAGCACGACGTAGAAGGCGCGCGTCTCGCGGAGCACGCGCAAGAGGATTGTTTCGCCGCGTTTGACGCGGGCGACGGCGGTGGTGAACTCGGTTACGGAGGCCACGTCCTCCCGGTTGACCTCCTTGATCAAGTCGCCTTCGTGCAATCCTTCCGCCTGCGCCAGGCTTCCGGGATCGACCTTGGCGATGAGGACCCCCTTGAGGTCCTTGAGGCGAAACTTCTCCGCCAGTTCGCTCGTTACATCCTGTACGTCGATTCCGAGTTTCACCTCGTTGCGCGAGGACGGAATCGAGGCGAGGACCGGGACCTCCTGCCGTTCCGTCAGCAGCACCGTGAAATCATAGAGTTTGCCGTCCCGCACGACTTCCACCGGCGCGCGCGCGCCCGGCTCCAGATTGGCCACGAAACGAGAGAGGGCGTTCGGCGTATCGATCACGTTGCCGCCGACCTTGGTGATGATGTCGCCCGGCTTGATGCCGGCCACGGCCGCGGGATCCCGTTCGAACACTTCGTTGACCAGCACGCCCTCGCCTTCGCGGACCCCGAATTTGGCCGCCAACTCGGCAGTCAACGGTTGAATCCCCACGCCCAGCCAGCCGCGTACGACCTTGCCCCGCGTGATCAATTGCTGCAAGACGTGATGGGCCATATTCGAGGGAATCGCAAAGCCGATGCCCTGGGCGAAATTGATAATGGCGGTGTTGATACCGATCACTTCCCCGTACATGTTGAACAGCGGGCCCCCGGAGTTGCCGGGGTTGATGGACGCGTCGGTCTGAATGAAATTCTCGTAGCGGGACAAGTTCATGTTTTCGCGTCCGATCCCGCTGACGACGCCCAGAGTGACGGTCCGTTCAAGGCCGAAGGGATTGCCGACGGCGAGCACCCATTGGCCGACGCGGACGCGGCTGGAATCGCCGAATTTCGCGGTGGGCAGGGGGTGGCCGGCGTCGATCTTGAGCACGGCGAGATCCGTGTCGGGGTCCTTGCCCACGACGCGCGCGGTGTACTTGGTCTTATCGGAGAGCCGCACCTCCACCTCTGGAGCGTCGCCGATCACGTGATTGTTGGTGAGGATCAGCCCGTCCGCACCGATGATGACACCGGACCCGGAGCCGGACGCGTTGGGGGCGCGGTCTCGGGACTGATCTTTGCGCGACGAGGGGGTGCCGGGCAGGATGTTGACGACAGAGGGTTTGGCCTGTTCCGCCAGGTTCGTGATGACGGTTTGAAGCTCCTCCAGCAGTCGCAGTCCGGATGGTTCCACGGCGGCCTGTGCCGGAACGATCGGGCTCACCGCGCCGAGCCACAGCGCAGCGAAGGCAGCCAACGGTTCGATGAGACGATATCGCCGTGGGTGACTCATACGGCCGTCACCCTCTGCGGATGGTCCGTGAGTTGTGCGGCCGCGCGCAGCTGGGCGCGGAGTCCCAGGAGGAAGAGCACGTCGCCGGGGGCCAGCGCGAGCTGCTCGCAGGAGGTTAAGAGGGCCGGCCCGCGACAGACTGCGATGACGCGGGCCTGGGTTGAGGTCTCGAACTCGCGCGCGACCAATCCGGCGGCGGCCGAGCGTGGCTGGATCACCAGGCGCTCCACGGCGGCCCCGCGGGTGGAGAGATCACGGTGCATTCGCATGAGCGTGTCGGTCAGGGTCTCCGTCTCGATCTCGGTGATAGCGGACGTGAGTCGCTGCAATTCGCGACGGAGGCGCAGGACTTGGGTGAGCGTGCTGGCCAGCCGGGGCGCCACCGGGGTGGTGTCCGGGGCGAAGAACAGCGAGCGCCGGGCGCTGGGCTCGGACGGCAGGTGCTCCGCGAGGACGGCGCCCAGATTGACATAGTGGGCGTTAACTTGGTCTTCCAATGAGGAACAATGGGCATGAAGCTTCATGATCTGGACTTTTCGATTCACGCGCTCAGCGACGGAGACAAGACTTTCACGGACACCGGTGGCGCTGAGCGTGGCTTCATGGCGAATTCTGGCGACAAAGTCGGAGATCATGGGAAGTCTAATGTCCGATAAGAGCGATTCTCTGTCGTGAATTCTATCACGGAGTACGTATGAAAAAGAAACAGAAACCTGTATTGACCGCGAAGCAACGGGTGATCGAGATGGGGCGGACATCCGTCGAAGAGCCGGACTTGAAAGCGGGGTTCGCCGAGAAGGCGCGGCTGCCGGAAAAAGCGGCTCAGGCTGAGGTTTCCCGCCTGCCAGAGAAGGCGAATGGGGAAAAAGAGCCGCCGATGGAAGTGATTACGTTGCGTCTGCCGGTGGGGATGGTCCGCTGTCTGAAGAAGCGCCGCGAAGAAACGGGCGAAGAAGCGAAAACGCCTTCACAGGAGTTTTTCTCCGGCG
>CAYZTJ010000083.1:0-15703 GCA_964481215.1 uncultured Nitrospira sp.
GCCATGCGGGATGCGCTGGCCGTGATCCATCGCGACACGCGGCCGGGCTCCGTCAACGACCAGATCGTGAAGCTGAAGGAAGTCTACGACATCGTGGGTGTGCCCCAGATGGAGGAAGACGAGAAGAAGTTCCTCCCGGTCGGCGGGGAAAAGATCACCGCCGTCATCGCCGCCGCGGGGTTCGAGAAGCATCTGCTGCCGCTGATCGAGGACAAGCCCAAGTGCCTCTTGGACATCAAGGGCAAGACCATCTTGGAACGTCAGGTGGCCGCCCTCAACGACTGCAATATCAAAGAAATCGCGCTCGTGCGCGGCTACAAGAAGGACTCGATCACGCTTCCGAACATCCGCTACTACGACAACGACCGCTATGAAGAGACGGGCGAGCTCTACTCGCTCTTTTGCGCCGAGCGCGAGCTGGCCGGCCGTACCCTCGTCCTCTACGGCGACATCATCTTCGACCAGGGCATCCTGGAAAAGCTCCTCAAGAGTCCGGCGGATATCACGCTCGTGGTCGATCTCGCCTGGAAGGAACAGCAGCGGCGCGGAGGACCCGCCGGCCATCTGAAGCCGGACCTGGTAAGCCTAACCGACCCGCCTGGCCAGAGCTACTTGTCGCGGTTCGTCCTGCCGGAGGACGAACATCGGGTAGCCAAAATCGGCCGGCATGTGCCCCATGAGGAGGCCCAGGGCGAATTCATCGGCCTCGCCATGTTCTCGGAGACCGGGGCGAAAGCGGCGCGAGAGGTCTACGCCGAGTTGAAGACGAAATCTCAGGGACGCCCGGTCCATGAAGCGCCGAGTCTCCAGCAGGCCTCCCTGACCGATCTGTTCCAGGTCCTGATCGATCGCGGCCATGCCGTGCAGGCCGTTCCCATCTATAAAGGATGGATCGAGGTCGATTCCTTCGAAGAGTACCAGCAGGCCTGGGCCAAGCTGCAGCGGTAGAACCCAGGTACGCTCACCGAAAGACCATTCGTGACCAGGTCCCGCTGAGCGTCGACTCCCCGCTCCTCGGTTTGCGTCAGCCAGTCTCCTTCATTAAGAAAGGTCACGCCTCTGTCTCGGAGAGAGACAGTCCGTACCGCTTCATCTTCTTGATCAATCCTTGCCGGCTCAGCCCCAGCAGTTTTGCGGTCTGCACCTGATTGGAGCGGCAGGTCGCCAGCGCCTCCCGAATCATTTTCTTTTCAAGATCCTCGACCGCCTGCTTGAAAGACCGCACCTTTGACGACACCTCGATCGCCTTGCCGGGTCCTTCTTTGATCGCCTCATCGAGGTCGTCTTCCCCGATCGTCACTTTTCTGGTCATGGCCACCAGCCGTTTGACCTCGTTTTCGAGTTCGCGGATGTTGCCGGGCCAGTCATACTCCGTCAGGCGCCGAACGGCGCCCGCCGAAAATTTCTTCATCTCTTTTTCCATCGCCCGGCACGACACCTCAAGGAAGTGATGGGCCAGGAGCGCAATATCGTCGCGCCGCTCCCGCAGCGACGGCACGTGGATCGTGACGACTTTTAGCCGATAGTAGAGATCAGGGCGGAACCGCCCCTGTTTGATGGCGTCCCCCAGATCGACGTTCGTCACGGCGATCACCCGCACATCGATCGGAATGGCTGGACGCCCACCGACGCGATGGATGACGCGCTCTTGGAGGGCGCGCAGGAGTTTGGCTTGCACGCCGAGCGCGAGATCGCCGATCTCATCCAGCAGCAACGTGCCTTGATTCGCCTCCTCGAATTTGCCGATCCGCCGATCGACCCCTGTGGCCACCCCCTTCTCGATGCCGAAGAGTTCGCTCTCGACCAACGCCTCCGGGAGAGCCGTGCAATTGACGGCCACAAACGGGTGGACGCTCCTCGGGCTGTTATAGTGGAGGGCCTTCGCGATCAACTCCTTGCCGGTGCCGCTCTCCCCCGTCATCAGCACATCGACCGGGCTGTCGCGCAACTGATCGATCAGCCGGACGATCGCTTGGATCCCCGGGCTCTGGCCGATAATCCGCCGAGTGGAAAACTTCTCCTCCACTTCCCGCCGTAACTGGCGATTTTCAGCCTGCAGGGTCTCGTGCTGTCGGCGGAGGTCCTGCACGACGGTCGCCGTCTCTACCGCCCCCACGGCTTGCGCGGCTAAGGCCTGCGCCGCCGCCTCGTCAGCCCGCGTGAAGAGTCCCTTGGTCTTATTCAAGAACTGGAGGGTCCCGATCACGTCCCCGTTGAGGCTCCGCAGCGGCACCGCGAGCACCGTGCGGGTCTTGAATCGTGTGCGCCGGTCCACGGCGTCATGAAACCGCGCATCCTGTTGCGCATCTTCCACGTTGATGACCTGCCCCGACATGGCGCAAGCCCCCGCAATCCCCAGTCGGGCGTCCATCCGAATGACCTCTCCATCGAGCGTCACCTCCGACCACAGCTCGCCCCGCTCGGGATCGAGCAAGAAAACCGTAGCCCGCTCCGCGCCCAGCAGCCGCGCGCCCTCTCGCGTGATGAGTTCAAACAGCGCACTCAGCCGGTGCTCGGCGCTCATCGTGCGAGAGATGGCCAATACCTCTTCCAAGGTGGCGACGCGGCCACGGCCTGCCGATGATGGTGCACCCTGCCCCATAGGGTCCTCCTGTCGATAACCGAGCATGTGAACGAAGCGTACAACTTTGAAACGTCGTTGACAATCCTCACGTCGCCTCGCCGCACGCCTGTCGCATGCCGGATCTCCCATTAGCTTCTCAACCCATTGAAATCTTGATGGTTCTCTGTCGATTGGCCGCATGCCAACGTGATCACCCTCTTGGCACTTCCTTTGCTCAACCCAATGGGCAAGAGGCTTAAAAGCAAAGGGGTGACACCATGATGGCCATACCATTCGCTCTCATCGCCTGGGGATTCCTGATCTGGGGGATCGTCGATGTGGCGCTCTTCCTCATGAAAGAGCCTTGGTAGCTTCGGCAGCCTGATCGACCAGGTCGACGAGGCCGTGAGCAGCAGCACTCACGTTGGGGGACGCGAGAGCCTGGTGGCACAGCAGGACCAACTGATCGGAGCGAAAGGAGCATGTCGCCATGTTGAGAGCACAGACACGGATGATCGAAGGCAGAGTCAGGCGTGAGGGGCATATTGAACCGATGGCTGGATTCTCCGCCGCCACCACCAGAGATGACGCCTTCGGGCCTTGGGTGAGGCGCGGGATTCGGAGGAGCTGCGACGCCAAGCGCGTTCTCTTTCGAAAGGGAGAACCGGCCGAGGGACTCTACCTCCTGATCAAAGGCCACGTAAAATTGACGTCGACCTCCAAGACCGATGGGAAGGAACTGGTCCATGCCATTCTGGGCCCGGGCGATGTCTTCGGCGAAGGGGCCATCGAAGAATCGGCGACCCGGACCACGACCGCTATCGCGCTGGAGCCTTGCGAACTGTTTTTTCTCTCTCGATATGACGCCCTCTCCTCATTACGAGAGAACGCGGGCTTCGTGCTCAAGATCTTCTCCGCAATGGCGCACCGATTCCTGGCCGCGACGACCCTGATTGAGGACCTCGCTTTTTCTAACTTGCCGATCCGTCTGGCGAAGGCCCTGCTCTCGCTTGGTCGAACCCTCGGACACCCAGTCGCCGACGGTCTGCGGATCGACTGTCGGCTGACCCAGCAAGATCTGGCCAGCATGGTCGGCGCGTCGCGTGAGAGTATCAATAAGTTGTTGTCGGCGTGGAGGAGCCATGGTCTCCTATCCATGACGGGACGATGTTTGGTGCTGACTCGGCCGGATGAGTTGCTGATGACCGCCCAAACTGCTACAGGCAGTTCTTGAGCGCATCGGGCACTGGTCAGTGGGCCTCGTCACGCCCCTGCGCCGGGCTTTGGAGGGAGCCTTCCTCATGCCCACACTCCCTGTGGGGACCCGGGATCGCGGAACTTGCCTCTTGCCTGTGACACCCCCGATACCCCTACGGTGCCAGGCCGCAATCAGCTGACATTCAGCGCTGATCGTTAATGGGCCAAAAGATTGTCCCCGGCCCAGGGTCGTGCTAGCATGGGTGAGTAATTACTCACTAACCGATGCGTCAAGCCACGCGGCAAGCCAAGAAACAGTCCCCTCGGGCCAACGGCCGGGAGCGGCAGGCCAGCATCATCGCCGCCGCGGCGGCGCTGTTCGCCTCCAAGGGATTCAAGGGCACTACCACCAGGGAGATCGCCCGTGTGGCCGGCATCAGCGAGGCCCTGCTCTTCAAGCACTTCCCCACCAAACGGGCCCTCTACGGGGCCATCCTCGCGGAGAAGGCGTCGCTCTCCGAGTTGTTGGCCGCCGTGGACGACGCCGCGCGGAAGCGGGACGACGAGCGGGTGTTCACGATGATCGCCAGCCATCGCATTCGCAAAGCCTCGGATCCGACGATGCTGCGGCTCCTGTTGTTCAGCGCGCTGGAGGGGCACGAACTCTCGGACATGTTCTTCCGCAATCAGCACCGGGTCTTCTACGACTACCTCGCCGGCTATATCGACCGGCGCATGAAAGACGGGGCCTTTCGGCAGGTCGATCCCCTGCTGGCCGCGCGGGCCTTCGTCGGCCTGGTGGTGCACCATCGCCTCTTGCACGAAATCTTCAAAGTCCCGATCAAGCTGCAGCCGGAAGACAGCGTGGCCAGCTACGTGACGCTCTTCTTGAACGGCATCCGGCAATCGAACCAGGACGCGAGGGCGGCCGCACACCTATGAATCGCATCAAGCAACATCCGATTCTGAGCCTGACCGCCATGCTCGTGGTGGTCGTGCTGGGGCTCGTGGCGTTTCGCCTGACGAGCATCGGCGCCAAACAGGACCAGCGCAAGAACCGCGTGATCACCGTGGGCACGGCCACGCCGATCCGCCAGGATTTGGACATCCGCCTGTCCTACACGGCCGACATTCAGCCCTATCAGTTGGTCAATATCTTCTCCCGCGTCGACGGCCATATCGCGAAGCTCCTTGTGGACAAGGGCGATTGGGTGAACGCCAATCAATTGCTCGTCGAGGTCGACCATACCGACTATGTGCATGCGGTCAATCAAGCCCGCGCCAACCTCGCCGCAGCCAAGGCGAATGTCGCACGCCAGGAGGCCACGCTCAAGAATGCGAAGCTCACCTTCGACCGGATGCAGGCCTTGATCAAAGACCAGTTCGTGTCCCAGCAAGACTTGGACAACGCCCAGGTGAACTTCGAATCGGCCGCGGCGCAATTGGAGTCGTTTCAGGCCCAGGTGAAGCAGATGGAAGTGGCGTTGGCGCAGGCCGAGACCAATCTCGCCTACTCGTATATCCGCGCGCCCTTCGCCGGCTACATCGCCGAGCGGAACCTGGACCCCGGCGCCTACGTCAACGCCTCCAGCGGCAGCACGTCCACCATGTCGCGCGGCATCGTCAGCTTGCATCAGATCGAACCGGTGCGCATCTTGATCGAAGTCGTCGAAAAAGACGTCCCGCTGGTCAAGATGGGCCAACAGGCGGAGATCCGAGCCGAGGCCTACCCGGACCGGGTGTTCGAGGGCGCCGTCACCCGCATCGTGCAGGCTTTGAACCGCGCGACGCGCACCATGACCGTGGAAGTGGACTTGCCGAACAAAGACAAGGCCCTGAAGGGCGGCATGTTCGCCCGCGTCGACCTGATGGTCGGCGCCCACCCCAACGCCGTGCAGATTCCGGTCGACGCCCTCACGCGCTTGGAGGATCTGCAGTACGTCTACATCGTGAGAGAGGGGAAGGCGGTGCAGGTGCCGGTCGAAGTCGGCCAGCGATCCGAGCATCGGATCGAAATCACCAAGGGGCTCGACGGCACGGAACAGGTGGTGGTCTCCGGCAAAGACCTTATCAGCCACGGCACGCCGGTCCAAACCCGCCCGCTCGAACCAGCGAAAGCGGTGAAACGTGAGGGGTAGGCAGTCCGGGGGAAATGATCACGCGATGCGCTACTTGTGCAAACTGCTCGGCTCTGAACCTTGCGGGCTGACGTTCTTCCCACTTCGATCCAGCCCGAACTTTTCACTTTTCACTTTTCACTTTTCACTTCTCAGATGTGGTTGACCCTCCTCGCACTGCGCAACCGCATCGGGATTCTGATGCTCTCCCTGGCGATGGTCGTCCTGGGCTGGACCTCGCTCGACCGCCTGCCGGTCGACCTCTTTCCGAACATCCAGGTGCCCGTCGCCTTCGTCGGCGTCATCTATAAGGGCGCGCCGCCCCTCGACATCGAACAGAGCGTCGTCTACCCCATCGAAAAGGCCGTCAGCTCGGCCTCGAACGTCGAGCACGTGGAATCCTTCGCCAAGCACGGCATCGGGGCGATTCAGATCTGGTTCAATTGGGGCGCGGACATCAACGTCGGCCAGATGGAAGTGATGCAGCGGGTGACGCAGATCCAGGCCAATTTGCCGCCCGGCATCCTCCAGCCCTTCATCGTCAAGTTCGACGTCTCGAACATTCCCGTGGCGCTGGTCACCGTCTCCGGCGGCAACCTCGACGAGCGCGCGCTCTACGACCTGGCCTACAACACCATCGCCCCGCAGATCGAGCAGATCCACAACGTCGCCGCCGCGACGGTCGAGGGCGGGAAGATCCGCCAGATCAACATCAACCTGGACCCCGCGCTCTTGCAGGCCCGCGGGCTCTCGATCCTGGACGTCGTCAAGTCCGTCAAGGCCGCGAACCTCATCCTGCCCTCCGGCGATCTGAAGTCGGGCAATCTCGATTACAACGTCTTTACGAACAATCAGTTCAAGACGGTCGAGCCGCTCAACGACGTGATCGTGAAGGTGAATCCCCTGGGCAACCCGGTTCGTGTGCGGGACCTGGGCGCCGTCACCGATTCGTCCGACATCCAAACCAACATCGTCCGCACCGACGGCAAGCGCTCCGTCTACCTGCGGGTCAACAAACAGCCGACCGCCAATACGGTGGAAGTGGTGGACGCGCTGCGCCGGCAACTGCCGAAGATGATCGGCATTCCGGCCGGCGTGAAGCTGGGCGTGTCCTTCGACCAGTCGATCTACATCCGGCAATCCATCCAGAATCTGATGGAACAGGCCCTCCACGGCTCCATCCTGGCCGCCGCCATCATTCTCGTCTTTCTCCGCAATCTCACCAGCACGCTCATCATCTCGGTCGCGATTCCCCTGTCGATCTTGGTGACCTTTATCGTGCTCTACTTTACCGGGCAAACCCTGAACGTCTTTACCTTGGGGGGCCTGGCCCTGGGCGTCGGCCGTCTGGTGGATGACTCCATCGTCGAACTGGAGAACATCCAGCGCCACCTCAATACGGGCCAGCCCCGCTGGGACGCCATTTTGCAAGCGGCGCGCGAGGTCGCCATGCCGATCTTCGCCTCCACCGTCACGACCGTCGTCGTGTTTCTGCCGATCTTCTTTGTCGTCGGCATCGGCAAGCTGCTCTTGATTCCGCTGACGCTGACCATCGGGATTTCGCTCTTCACGTCGTTCTTCGTCTCACGGACCGTGACGCCGGCTCTCTGCTACAAATACCTGAAGCCGGAATCCGAGGCGCACCGCGGCATGCCCCCCTGGTGGCAGCGTCTCATGGAGTGGAGCCGAGATCGGTACGAGCGATTGGACGCCGGCTATCAGCGATCGCTCGAGTGGGTCTTGGCTCATCGGCGCCTCTTCGTCGGCGCCGTGCTGGCGCTCTTCCTCAGTTCCCTGGGGCTCCTCACCCTGCTCGGCAGCGAATTCATCCCGGTGACGGATGAAAGCCAGTTCCGCATCGTGGTGCGCGCGCCGGTGGGGCAGCGGGTCGAGAAGACTGAGCAGCAGGTCGCGCAGATCGAACGGGTGCTGCGCGAAACCATTCCGCCCGCCGAGCTGGAAACCATCGTCTCCAGCACCGGCGTGCTGACGCAGGGACGCTCCTCGCTGTTCAATCCGAACACGGGCCCTCACACCTCCGTAGTGCAGGTCTACCTGGTGCCGCCGGATCAGCGGGGGCCGAACGTCCTCCGCTGGAAGCTCTTCGATCGAGAAATCGAGATGCCGTTCGGCAGACGCAGCCAAATCCAGATCATGAACGAGGTCCGCCCGAAGATCGTCGGGCTCTTCCCCGGCGTGGCCCTGTTTTTCGATCCCGGAGGGATCGTGAAGCGCATCACGAGTTTCGGCTCGCAGAAGGCCGTCGACGTCGAGATCTATGGCTACGACTTGGAGAAGGCGCGGGGCGTGATTCGTGACGTCGAAGGGATCATGCACCAGACCCAGGGACTGGCCGACATCGAAGTCAGCCGGGAGGAGAACTACCCCGAACTCGACATCACCGTCGACCGCGAGAAGGCGGCCTTACTCGGCATCAGCGAGACGGATGTGGCGAATGCGGTGCTGTTTTCGCTGAACGGGAACGGACAGACCGACCCCATCATCTTCACCGACCCGCAGAACGGGAACGAATACTACATCAGCGCCTGGCTGGCGGAAGAACACCGGCAGGATCTCTCGGCCCTCGACAAGATTCTGCTGACGAACCGCCAAGGGGAGCCCGTGCTCCTCAAGAACGTCGCTTCGGTCAAGTTCAACGCCGGGCCGGTGAAGATCGACCGCAAGTACTTCCAGCGGATCATCCACATCACCGCCAATCCGGTCAATCGCGATCTCGGCTCGATCGCCGCCGACCTGGAGGCCCGATTCGCCGACCTCCAACTGCCGCCCGGCTTCAGCATCCGGCTGGCCGGCCAGATCCAGCAACAGCGCGAAACGTTCGAGGGCCTGATCTTCGCGACCGTGCTCGCCGTGCTGCTCGTCTATATGGTGATGGCCGCCCAGTTCAAGTCGCTCATCGATCCCTTCATCATCATGTTCGCGATCCCCATGGGGTTGCCGGGCGTGGTGCTGACCTTGTTCCTGACCAACACCACGATCTCCACGACCTCGTTCATGGGCGTCATCATGATGCTGGGCATCGTCGTCTCGAACGGCGTGTTGCTCGTCGATTACACGAATGTCTTGCGCCGGCGGGGGGTCGCGCTGCGCGACGCGGTGGTGCGCGCCTCGCGCACGCGGCTGCGGCCGATACTGATGACCTCGCTCGCGACCGTCGTGGGGCTCCTGCCGATGGCGCTGGGCTTGGGCACCGGCGGCGAGACCAACGCGCCGCTGGCGCGCGCGGTCATCGGCGGCCTGTCGGTCTCCACGGCGTTGACGCTGTTTCTCGTCCCGACGCTCTACCTGTCGTTGGAGGAGCGGTTCCCGCGCAAGGAGGAGCTGGACGGCCGCGAGCACGATCCGGCCGCGGAAGTTATGGCCTGAGAGTGGGGAAGATGGCCTTGAGGTGCATGGCCAGCCCCAGATCGCCGTCCAGTTTCACCCGCCCGGAGAGGGCCGCCGTCACGCCGTTCAACTGCCCGTTCATGATCAGCAGGCAATCGTCGGCGCTCATCGAGAGGGTCACGTCGGGGGAGGCGTGGAGGCCTTCATAGATCGAGCAGGCACGGTCCCGCACGATCAGGTGATACGGCCCGCCTCGTTCCCCGGACAAGAGAAACTGATAGGTGGCCGAGAGCCCGGGGACCGCCTCGGGCGCAAAGTGTCCCGGCAAACTGGCGAACAAGGCCTGAATCGTCTGGGCGACCACGGCCCGGCAGTGTACCGGACCGGCGCTCCCTCGTCAAAAGGCAGACGTTCGACTGTCAGACTTCCCGACTTCCGCTCGAGGCCTCGTTCCGATTTGACATTCCCGAAACGCCTCAGCCACAATCCCGCCATGACCACCCCGGCCTCGAACCAGACGGCGCCCGCATCCGATCCGGCGGCCTCCCTCCCCGATCGGCTCTGCACCTGGTGTAAAGTCCCCATGCGCAAGCGCCTGGTCGGCGACAAGGCCTTCATCCACTACACCTGTCCGAAGTGCGTGTTCCAGCACGCGACGAAGTACCAGCCGTCCTAAGGACGACCGCGACAACCGAACACTCGATTGGGAACGTAGAACGGCAAACGTCAGGCGCTATCGCGCTTCGAGCTGCGCGACTTTCGCCTGGGCGAGTTGAATCTTGGCGCGGGTCGCGGGGGTGTCCTCCGCGAATTTCAGAAACTGGCGGTACTCTCTCGCGGCGTCTTTCAACCGCCCCGTCGCCGCAAAGACTTCGGCCAAGCCCCAGTGGGCGAAGGGTTCGGTGGGCTTGAGCGCCACGGCCTTATGGTAGCTCTTGCGCGCGCCTTCGCCGTCCCCCTTCTTCTGGAGCAGATCCCCGACTTTCACGTAGAGCGGCACATCGTTCGGCGCGAGGTGGAGTCCGGCCTGATACTCCGCCAGCGCCTCATCCAATTGCCCATTCAGCGCGAGGAGGTACCCGAGGTGGTGGCGGTACTCGGGGTCTCTCGGATTCAGCCGGACGGCCTGACGCTGTTCGACGATCGCGCCGTCGATGTCGCCCTGGCGTCCCAGGGCCATACCGAGCGAAAACCGCAGAGCGGCATCGTCGGCGCGGAGCCGCATGCCCTCTCGAAAGGACTCGACGGCCGCCTTGAGATCTCCCGTTCTCGCGTAGACCTGTCCCAGGCCTGCATGGGCTTCCGCATCGCCGGGCGCCTTCGCCAGCAGGGCGCGGTACTCCACCTCGGCGGAAGAGAGGTCCCCCTTCTCGCGCAAGAGGGTCGCCAGCGCCAATCGCGCCTTCAGATCGTCGCGCTGCTGCCGCAGCCCCAGGCGAAAGGCTTCGATGGCCTTGTCGCGCTGCCCCAATCGATGAAGCGCATGGCCGAGCCCCACCTGCGCCAAGGCATCGTCGGATCGATGACGCAATGCGGCCGTAAAATCCGCCGCGGCGGCGCGCAGGTTCCGTTCTTCCAGCCGGAGATACCCTCGGGTCAGGTAGGCGGTGCCACAGGCCGGATCCACCTGCAAGGCGAGGTCCACGGCCTGTCGCGCGGCGGACGGATCGCGAAACCAGCCGCCCATCGCCGTCGGCTTGTCTCCGGCCAACCAGGCTTTCGAGACCAATTCCAATGCCGACGCCCGAGCCGCAAGCGTCTCGCGGTGGAGGGAGGCCGCCTGCGCCTCGGCCGCCGACAGAATCGCCGGGACTGCCGCTTGCGCCTTCGCGACGAGCTGCGCGGCCTCGCTCCGATCCTGCCAGGCCCGGAGCACGATGGCTCGCGCCTCCGCCTGGCCCGCCACGCGCGCCAGACCGGCGGCCACGGCGCCGGCCTCCACCCGCCCCGCGGCTTCAACCCGCACCTGCACGCCGGCGCCCTCGACCGTCATCTCCGTCACAGGCGCTTCGAACTCCACGAGGCCCAGCAACACCGCCCGGAGATCGTCGTCGCGCAGATTGCCCTGGCCGAGTTCCGGGCGCGACCGAAAGAGCGCGCGCAGTTGCTCCAACGTCGCCTGCTTGGCGGCGAGCAGGGCCTCCGCCTTGGCCAGATGCACGGTTTCGAATTCGGCGACGTGGTGACGCCCCACGCCCGTCACGCGATAGCCATCGGCCCAGCCGAGTTCCGGCAGCGCCAACGCGATCCCCAGGAGGGCGAGGACGGAGCAGCGCCCCTCGGATCCGATTCGCCGTTCGCGGCGAGCCGATGCATCAACGCTGTCCATTCCGCTCCTCGTACGGTTGCAGGGCGTTCAAAATCGACCGGGTCCGCTCCAGAAGGACGGCGTTGGCCGGCGTCTCCGGCGTGAGTTTCAAAAAGGTCCGGAACTCTTGGGCGGCTTCCTTCGGTTTGGACTTGGCCATCATCGCCACTCCGAGATTGTAGTGGGCGAGCGACAGCCCCGGTTTGTGACGGAGGGCCTCGTGAAATTCGTTCACCGCTTCATCCACCTCGTGGGTGTCCATCAAGGCCAAGCCCAAATCCACGCGCGTCTCGGCGTCCTTGGGATTCGACGCGAGCGCCAGCCGGTACTCCTTGATCGCCTCGACCACATCGCCCTTGGCCCGCAAGGCGTCGCCCAAGTTGTCGTGACTCGGGCCATGATGGGGACGAAGGGCGAGCGCCCCGCGGTAAGCCGCGATGGCGCCGTCCAGATCGTGATGCTCGTGGAGCGCCACGCCGAGATTGTGCAGGAGACGGGCGTCCTTCGGCGCCAGCCGCTGCGCGGCTTGAAAGGCGGCGATCGCGCCAGGAAGATCCTCGTTCTTCCGCAAGACGGCGCCCAAGCGTTCGTGCATCTTGGCGTCATCCGGCCGCAGTTTGACCAGGGCGCGATACTCCGCGATCGCCCCGTCCAGATCGCCCTTCGTCTCCAAGAGCCTGCCGAGCGCCTCGTGCGCTTCGGCCAAGGCGGGCTGCAGCTCCAACGCCGATCTGAAGGCGGCGATGGCGCCGTCGGGATCCGACTTGTCCGTCAGCGCCTGACCGAGCCCGAGATAGGCCAGCGCCGACTTCGGCGGCTGCGCCAGCAGCGCGCGATAGACGCCGATGGCCTCCTCCACATGGCCTCCGTCGTGGAGCGAGCGCGCGAGCTGTTGCTGCGTCTGAGCATCGGCCGGGTTGAGCCGGGCCGCCTCGCGAAGCGCGGCGACCGCGCCGGCGAAGTCGCCCTTGATCCGAAGCGCCGAGCCGAGGCGGGCCTGCGCCTCCGCATCCTCCGGGTGTAGCTTCAGGGCGGACCGATATTCGGTCACCGCGCCGTTCACATCGCCCTTCGTTTCGAGGAGTCTCGCTAAGCTCAGGTGGGCCGGCGCCAACGTGGGTTGTTGAGACAAGGCCGTTCGATACTCGGCGGCCGCCGCGTCGGGGTCATTCGCCGCGGCCAAGGCAAGCCCGAGGTTGTAGTGCGCCTCGGGGAAGTCCGGCTTCAGTTTGATCGCCGCCCGATAGGTCGCGATGGCGCCTTGATACTCTCGTTGCTCATGGAGGGCCGATCCGAGCTGATGCAACAGAATCGGATCATCGCCCTTCAGTTTGATGGCCGCCTGCAACGCCGACACCGCCGCCGTGACATCGCCCTTGCCCCGCAAGGCCAGGGCCAGCCCCTTCTGAGCCGCCGCATCCTCCGGGTGCACCGCCGCCAAGGCGCGAAACTCCGCGACGGCCCCGTCGAAGTCCCGGGCCGTCGTCAAGGCCGCGCCCAGATTGAATCGGGCCACGCCCAAGTCCGGTTTGAGCTTGAGCGCCTCGCGATAGGCGGCGATCGCCCCGTTGAGATCCCCCGCCCCTTGCAGCCGCACGCCACGGTTGTAGTGCATCACCGCAGGGTCCGAGGTCGCGCCGGCCTCGCTGCCGCTCGGAGTCTCGATCGCGTGCAAGACCGCCACGGGCGCCACCGCGCAGCCGATCACGACGACGAGCGCCGAGGCCCGGCATGCCGCTCCGATTCGCTCATGCTGGCTCACACATCCTCCACGATTCGCACGCCTGGATCAGCCTACCGTTTGAAGGGAGTCTTGTCTAGGAAAGGCGTCTTTGAAGAAGTGGCTTGTAGGCCCGAAGGGTTGACGGTTTTCAGTTATCAGTTCTCAGTTTCCGGAACCGAGTACTGATGACTGATCACTGTATATCCTTCCGTATCGACGAGATATGCTTTACGAGTCACGAGGAACAGGTTAGTAGCTGATCGTCTCGAGGGAGGGAGGCGATGTGGCGGGGGGCTCGACGGTGAAGCGAATATGCCCGAGCACACGGCCGTCCTCGGTCTCGACGTCCACGCGCCAGTCGCCCGGCGCGAGCTTCGACTTGACGCTGTAGCCGCGATAGCCGCCGTCGCGTCCGCCGGTGATCGCCAAGCCGATCCGATCGGTCGTGGTGAAACGCGATCCACCCGCGGGCCGGTGCCGCCAGTGATGGTACACGGTCGTCTTGAGGGCGACCGGGGCGAAGACCGCGGTGAAGCAATAGGCCGGGCCTTCGCCGTGGAAGCGGTCGTCGCTCCGCTTCCACCAGTCGTACCAGGCGGCCCGCTCGAATCCCAACTGAAAGGCCTCGGCCTGCCGCGTGACGTTGTGATAAATCCCGCCGAACTTCATGGAGAGGGGCACCGGGGGAATCCAATTCATGAAATAGAACCAGACCAAGAGGGCCACGGCCAGGATCCCCGGCAGACCGAGACGGAGATCGGGCCGCTGCCACCACGATGGATGGGGCGGGGCGGGGCTCGACGGCGCGAGCCGTAAGAGGACCCGAATGAGCCACATGACGACGAACAGGGTCAGCGCGGCTCCCAGCAGGAACATCCAGACGTTCATCACGCCGGTGAGCACCGGCAGCGCGAAGGTGAGGAAGCTGAACACGACGACGGTGTACAGCGTGATGAGGAGCGGGCCGTTCGACAGGCGATCCCGCAGAAATTCATTGGCGATCAGCAGCGCGACGAGCACCCCGAAGAAGAGTCCGGTCCCGCTCCAGGACGCGCTCTGCGAGTAGAAGATGGCGTAGGCGCTGAAGAGGCTGCCGAAAAAGAACTGGATGCTCCAGGGCAGGTAGGCGTGCAGCCGGTCGGCCGGAATCCATCGGAGCATGGGCGGCAACTCGGCAACTGGGAGTCCTCCCGCGCTCGCCGCGCGGGAGGCGAGCACGATGGCGGCCCCGAGGATGAGGAGATAGGTGAAGATGATGAGATTGTCGGAGAGGCGATCGATGCGCGTGAGCGTGACGCTATCCCAGGTCACGCCGGCGAAAAAACACAGCACCGGAATCACCGGCTTGGTCAGCGCACGCCGCAGTTGCTGCACGAAGGCGTCCATCAAGGAAAGGGAGGGAGCGGGGCATAGACAACGGGCAGACCGAGCAGTCCCTCCAGCCATCCCGCCATCGTGCCCTCAGCCAGAGGGGCCCGATTCAATCGGATTTCCAGTTGAAAGGCTCCGTTGGCCCCCACCAAACCGATGATCGCGGAGGCGTCCTCCGCTTCCGGCAGAAGATCCACAGTCTGAAATTCACAGAGGGTGGTATAGAGCCGGCCGGCCGGCGCAATGGCTTCGAGCACTTCCGGCACCTCATCCAGCGGGCAGTGTACGGAACAGCGGTAGCCCAAGCCCGCGCCGGGCTCCACCGCGGCAAATGCGTCCAGGGCATCCTCCGAGAATCCCGTGAGGTAGACGCGCACGCGGGCGGCCTCCGACCCCCAGGTTGAGGCCAATCGACTGGCCGGCACCAGAAATTCGTACGGGTCCGACGTGTTGAATTCGTACTGGCACGGGCCGAAGGCATCCGGCCAGGAGCAAAAAAACGGCACGCTCCGCTCGGCGCAACGGAGCACGACCTGTTGCTTCTCTTCATCGATTTCCACCGGAACGTTCAACACGCCGATCGACGCGGAAAAGGCGCGGCGCCGCTCGGCGATCCATTGCTCCCGCATGTCGTCCCCGCGGGTTTCTCCCGGCGTGATGACGTCCTGGGTTTGCAGGCGCACCCGGACGAACCCGTGCGAATGACGGAACCCCAGCCAGAACATGCTGCGGGGATCGTGCAAGACCAGCGGGGCCGGCACGCGCCAGGGATGGCTGACGGAGCAGTAGGTGCCGACCGCTTGAAATCGCTGGTAGACCGTGTGGTAGCCCCCGGCCAGAAGGAAAAAGTCGCCCCGCCACTGATCGCGGCTATGCACCAGGGTCACATCCTCGGTCGCCCAGGGATCGAGTTGATCGAAATCCTCCGCCCGCTGGACGGTCCATTCTTCCACATAGCAGATGACATCCTTGGCCGGATCGGCGGGCGTCAGTCCGCGGATGCGCAGGCGCTCCCCCACGGCGAGCGCTTGGGCAAAGGTGAGTTTGTCGGGCGTTTCCCAGCGGCGTTCACGCAT
>CAYZTJ010000084.1:0-15607 GCA_964481215.1 uncultured Nitrospira sp.
GCCGTGGATATCATCCGGGCTCGTCTCCTGGCGGACCAAGACGACACGGTCGCCTTTGGCCTTCATCTCGACCGCCTTGTCGGGCGTGAGTGCGATCCGTCCGGCGGCGGCCCCGGGACCGGCCGGCAGCCCCTTGCCGAGGGCCTTCTGCTTCGCCTCTTCCCCCGAGTCGAAAATCGGATAGAGGTACTGGGCCAGCTGTTCCGGCCCGACGCGCTGCACGGCCTCGGCTTTGGAGATGACGCCCTCACGCACCATGTCGACGGCAATCCGCACGG
This sequence comes from uncultured Nitrospira sp., assembly GCA_964481215.1. Lineage (GTDB taxonomy): Bacteria > Nitrospirota > Nitrospiria > Nitrospirales > Nitrospiraceae > RSF151. The sequence continues at coordinate 279 of CAYZTJ010000084.1, forward strand.
CCGCGATGCCCGTCCGCTTTCCGACCCGCGTCTGCAACATATACAGCTTGCCCTCCTGGATGGTGAACTCCAGGTCGAGCATGTCACGGTAGTGCTTCTCCAGCTTGCGGTAGGTTGCCATCAAGTCTTTGTAGGCGGCCGGGACCGTCTTGGCCAATTCCCCGACCGGCAAGGGCGTGCGAATGCCGGCGACCACGTCCTCGCCCTGCGCATTCATCAGGCACTCGCCGAAGAAGGTGGGATCCCCGTTCGCCGGCGAACGGGTGAAGGCCACGCCGGTGCCGCTGGTTTCGCCCATGTTGCCGAACACCATGGCGACCACATTGACCGCGGTCCCCCAGCTGTCCGGGATGTTGTAGAGACGCCGGTAGGTCACCGCGCGCGCGCCGTACCAGGACGAAAAGACCGCATTGATGGCCATGCGCAACTGCTCGAGCGGATCTTCCGGGAAGTCCCGTTTGGTCTCTTCCTTCACCAAGGCTTTGAACCGCACGACGAGCTCTTTCAGCGCCTTGGCATCCAGATCCGTGTCCAACTTCACGCGCAGTTCGGTCTTCTTGCGCGCCAGGATCTCCTCGAAATGTTCGCGGGACATGCCCATGACGATGGATCCGAACATCGTGATGAACCGCCGGTAGCTGTCCTGGGCGAAGCGCTCGTTCCGCGTCTTGTTCGCCAGCCCTTCGACGGTCTGTTCGTTGAGGCCGACATTGAGCACGGTATCCATCATGCCGGGCATCGACGCCCGCGCGCCGGAGCGGACCGAGACCAGCAAGGGAGCGGTCGGGTCGCCGAACCGCGCCCCCATCGACCGCTCCACCCGTTTCAGCGCCGCGAGCGACTGGTCCCACATTCCGGGCGGAAAGGATTTCTTGCTCTCGTAGAAGGCGACGCAGGCCTCGGTGGAGATGGTAAATCCCGGCGGCACCGAGATACCGAGATTGGTCATCTCCGCCAACCCCGCGCCCTTGCCGCCCAGGAGATTCTTGTGATCGCCCTTGCCTTCGGCTTTACCGTCCCCGAAGTAGAAGACGTACTGTTTCTTTCCCACGACCGCCCTCCGTCATTCGTCCGTGAATCCGCTCGCTCAGCAGGCCTTGTCGGCCACGCCGAGCTTCAATCGGTAGCGGGCGACGAGCCGTCGCTTGACGGCCGTCCCCGCCGCAATCACTGTGATCACCCAGGCCATGAGTCCGAAGGCCTGATAGCCCATTCGCGGCCCGTGATCGAAATAGAGCTTGCCGTCGGCGCCCTGCACGACATGGGTCTCCTGCTGCAGCCGATGCGGTTCGCCGGAGGGATCGGACAAGCGAATCCACTCGTTGCAGAGCCGCACGGGGTCCGGCGTGCCTTTCACGTCGTGCCAGCCGAAGCGCAGGCACACGTCGTTCACGGGATTGAAGATCTCGGGCAACCGGACCAGCCGATTCACGTTGACGCCCGTTCCCCAGATCGTCAGCGTCACGATGGCGCAGCCGGCCAGAATCAGCGCGCCCGTCACGGCCAGCGAGTACCGCTGCAGCCGCAGCGGGCTTCCCTTCTCCTCGACATCCGGCTGTGACACAGAGGACGACGGCTCGCTCGCCACCGCGGCATCCTCCCCGTTCAGGCGCCGGCCACGACGATCACCGAAAAATCCGCCACGGACATGAAGAGCCGGTCGACCTCCGCCAGCAGCGAGAGGCGATTGGCCCGCACGGCGGAATCCTCGGCGTTCACCATCACGCCCGCGAAAAACTCGTCGATCGGCCCTTTCATGCCCACCAAGGCTTCCAACGCGTCCCGATAGCGCCCGTCGGCCACCGCCGCCGGCACCGACTGCGCGGCTTCCGCAAGGGCTTTCTGCAAGTTCGACTCCGCCGCATGCTGGAACCGGCCGGGGTCCACCGGCACCGACTCCCACTTCTCTTTGTCGACCAAACGATGGGCCCGCTTGAATCCGACCATCAAGGGGTCGAATTCGGGCCGTCCCGTGATCGCCTGGACAGCTTGCATCCGTGAGAAGAGATCCAGCAGATCGCAGGCGCCCCCGCGCACCGTCTTCACGACCGCGTCCATCACGTCGTGTCGGAGCCCCTGTTGGGTCCGCCCATAAAACCGAAGTCGCTCCAACAAGAACTCCACGATGCGGCGGCGGCGCTCCTCCGGAACCCCCGCGGCGCCCTTGAATCCTTCGCGAGCCACCAACTCATCCGCTTCGGCCGCCAGCGCGCCCAGATCCAGACGCAACCTCGCTTCGAGCACCGTCCGCACGATGCCGCCGGCATGCCGCCGGAGCGCGAAGGGGTCTTCGGAGCCGGACGGCGCCATGCCCACCGAGAAAAACGCCGCAATCGAATCCAACCGATCCGCCAGGCCGAGGACGCGCCCCAAGACCGTCTCGGGCATCGTATCGTCCATCGACTTGGGGAGATACTGCTCCGCCAAGGCTCGACAGAGGTCCGCTGATTCGCCCTGCGCTCGGGCATATTCCCCGCCCATGACGCCTTGCAGGGCCGGGAACTCGCCGACCACGCCGGTCAGCAAGTCGGCCTTGGACAGTCGCGCCGCGCGCCGGGCCGACTCCGCCAGTTCCGGCCGTCCCAAGGCCTCGACCAGTTTCCCCGCCAAGGCTTCCACGCGCTTCGTCTTCTGCAGCAGCGTGCCCAACTTCTGATGGAAGGTCACCCCCGCCAGCTTCTCGGCCCGGTCGGCCAAGGGCACTTTCCGATCCTCATCGAAATAGAACTTGGCGTCGGACAGTCGCGCAGCCAGCACCCGCTCATTCCCCTGCCGAATGAGGGCCATGTTGGGCAGTTTCATGTTCGTGATTGAAATGAATCGCGGGAGCAGCTTCCCGTCCGGTCCGACCAGCGAGAAGAAGCCTTGGTGCTCCTTCATCGCCGTCATGAGAATCTCTGCCGGCAAGGCCAGATAGGAGGGGTTGAACGACCCGACGATGGCCTGCGGAAACTCGACGGCGTCGACGGCCTGCTGCAGCAGCTCGTCATCCCGATGGACGGCCCCGCGCGCAGACCTCGCGAGCTGGTCCAATTGCGCCACGATCATCGCGCGGCGCTCCTCCTGCATGGGCACCACACCGTGCCGTTTGAGCGCAGCAAGATAGGACGCCACCCCGCTCACCGCCAGGCCTGCGCGGCCGACTTTCCCGGACGGCCCTAGGAATCGATGGCCCCACGTATGGGAACCGGCTTTGACGCCCCCAACCGCGAAGGGAATCACCCGGCCGCCGTAGAGCGCGACCATCCAGCGAATCGGACGGGCGAAACGCAGCCCCGTCTCGTTCCACTTCATGGCTTTTGGAAAAGACAAGCCGGTAATCAGTTTGGGCAACAACTCGGCGAGCACCGCCGGCGCAGGACGCCCTGGGTCGTTCTTGACGGCGAAGAGGTATTCGCCCTTGGGCGTCTGGCGCACCTCCAGCTGATCGACCGCCAGGCCCTGCGAGGCGGCGAACCCCAGCGCGGCTTTCGTGGGCTGACCATCCGGCCCGAACGCCACCGCCTTCGAGGGCCCCATCGCTTCTTTCATCATCGGCGCCTGCTTGGCCGCGAGGGCTTGGACGGTCACCACAAGCCGGCGCGGGGTGCCGAATGTCTGAATTTTTTCAAACGTGAGGCGGGCTTCTTTGAATTCGCGATCGGCCGAGTCTCCCAGCGCGCGCAGCCCGGCGCTGATGAACTGATAGGGCAGCTCCTCGGTGCCGATCTCCACGAGCAGCTCGCCGGACGCGGCAGGCGGCTTCTTCGATGCCGATCGGCCTGTTGAGCGACTTCGAGCCATTCCGCCGTCGTCTCCTCCCCGCATCAGTCCCGGCGACCTGCTGCAGCCCGAGCGCCCTTGGCCGTCTTCTCGCGTCGCAACAGCGGATGGCCCAAGGCCTCCCGATCGCGCACGTAGGACTCCGCGCATTGCCGGGCGAGCGCCCGCACGCGCGCAATCGTGCCGGTCCGCTCCGCGACGCTGATCGCCCCGCGGGCGTCCAGCACGTTGAAGCAATGGGAGGTCTGGATACAAAAGTCGTAGGCCGGCAAGGTCAGTCCCTTCTCGATCAAGCGCTTGCATTCGGCTTCATAGGCTTGAAACGTGGACCGCAAGAGCGCGACGTCCGCTTCCTCGAAATTGTACTTCGAGAATTGCACCTCGGTGGCATGGTGCACGTCCCCGTAGGTGACGCCGTCGGTCCAGAGCAGGTCGAAGACGTTGTCGACCTGTTGGAGATACATGGCGATCCGCTCCGTCCCATAGGTAATTTCTACGGTAATGGGATTCAGCTCGAGGCCGCCGATTTCTTGGAAATAGGTGAATTGGGTGATCTCCATCCCGTCCAAGCGCACTTCCCACCCCAAGCCCCAGGCGCCGAGCGTCGGCGACTCCCAGTCATCCTGCATGAAGCGGATATCGTGCTGCCGGGGATTGATGCCCAACATCGCGAGGCTTTCAAGGTAGCGGACTTGGATGTCGTCGGGAGACGGCTTCAACACCACCTGGTACTGGTAGTAGTGCTGCATCCGGTTGGGGTTCTCGCCGTAGCGCCCGTCGGTCGGACGACGGCAGGCTTGCGGATAGGCGGACCGCCAGGGCTCCGGCCCCAAGGCACGCAAGAAGGTCGCGGGATGGAACGTCCCGGCGCCCATCTGCAGATCGTAGGGCTGGTGGATGACGCAGCCTTGGTCGGCCCAGAATCGGTTGAGCGAGAGGATAAGCTGCTGGAGGGTCACAGGGGTCCTACTGCGCTCCGCACGACACGCTCAAAGGGGTGGAATGTACGGGTGAAGCTAACAAGAAAGCCTCAGATGAGTCAAGAAAAGAAACCGAGCCAATTCCCTGATTTTTCAATGGCCTCGGGCTACTCCATCCGTCCATGCGGGCCGTTGAGGCGTTATCGGTTGCTGTCGATTCTCTCTTGACGCTGGGATCGGCTTTGCGCTAATTTCGTCAAACTTGACTGACTCACTCGGATTTAGCGTATGAAATTCTCCAAACGCAGCGAATATGGCTTGCGGGCGTTGATCGAGCTGACGGGACAGTTCGGCAAGGCGCCGTTGCAACGGCATCAGATTGCCAAGCGCCAGCACATCCCGATCGAGTTCTTGGAGCAGATTCTGCTCACCCTCCGCAACGCCGGCCTCCTGGCGAGCCGACGGGGCGTGAGCGGGGGTTACCGCTTGCTGAAATCGCCCGACGAGATCACCCTCGGCGCCGTCATTCGCATCTTGGACGGGCCGCTGGCGCCGATCGGCTGCGTCAGCAAGACCGCCTATCAGAAGTGCCATGACTGTCCCTATGCGGACAAGCCCAATTGTCCCGTACAAAAGGTCATGCTGGACGTCCGCAACGCGATTGCGGGCATCTTGGACAACTTCAGCCTGACCGATTTCGTCAAACAAGCGGCTTCCGGCAAGCCGGCCGTCTCAAGCCATGCGTCAAAGAGCTGATCCCATGTTTCCTCGACTGGTGTTGTTCATCATGGCCGGATTGCTGAGCGTCGGCGTCGGGCCGACGACGCTCCCCTCATTCGGAGGGGACGTCCGCGAACTGGTGCTCGCGTCGTATAGTGTCCCGAAGGAGGCCTACGAGAAAAACATCATCCCCGCCTTTCAACGGTATTGGAAATCGCGGACGGGCCAGGAGATCCGCATCAGAAGCTCCTACGGCGCGTCCGGCGCGCAAGCGCGCGCCATCATCGGGGGCTTTGACGCCGACATCGCCGCGCTGTCGCTCGAAGGGGATCTCGATCAGGTGGCGAAGGCCGGCCTCATTACCCACGACTGGAGAAAGGGTCCGCATCGCAGCATCATCACCACCTCGGTGGTCGCACTCGGCGTGAGAAAGGGAAATCCCAAGGCCGTCAAAACCTGGGAAGACTTGACCAAACCCGGACTCGACGTGTTGTACCCCAATCCGAAGACATCGGGAGGCGCCATGTGGGACATCATCGCCATCTACGGCGCCGGTCTGCAATTGGGCAAGGCCCAAGCGGCGCAGTCTTCGTCCCGCACGGGCCAACCGGCGGAAGCCTACGCGGCTTCGCTCGTCAAACGGATTCAGCGCAACGTCAAGGTCATGGATAAGAGCGGCCGCGAGTCCGTGACCACCTTTGAGCGGGGCATCGGCGACGTGATCGTCACCTATGAAAACGAACTGCTGCCTCGCGTGAAGGCCGGTCGTCCCTACGAGATCGTGATGCCGGCGGAGACCGTCCTCATCGAAAACCCGGCCGCCTTGGTGGATCGAAATGTCGACCGGCATCGCGTGCGGGACCTTGCGGAAGCCTTTGTGACTTTTTTGCACGGCGCCGAGGCGCAACACGCCTTTGCAGGCCTGGGATTCCGTCCGGTGGGTGAGACACGCTCCGACGGCAACGCACCGACCGGTCCCCTTTCACGGCCGTCCGGCCTGTTCACCATCGCGGACTTGGGCGGCTGGGAACATATTTCCACGCTGCTGTTCGGACCGCAAGGCGTCTGGACGAACGCGGTCGAGGACCTGGCCAGGGGGAAATAGGCATGCCGCGGGAACGCAAACAACCCCTTGATCGCTTCGGAGTCGGCCGTCCTGATGCCGCGAGACAACCCCGGCCGGTCGCCATCCGACGCGCGAGACGAGCCCGATCCACGCCATGATGCTGCATCGCCTCACGACCTATGCGCTGCGGACGACCGCCCTGTCGTATGTCGGGCTGTTGATCCTGTTGCCTCTGGCGGCCATCGGCCGCCAGTCGCTGATCGGGGGCATCGACGGCTTTCTGCACGACCTCGGACAGCCCCAAGCCCTTGCGGCGATCGCGCTCACCATCGAGGCCGCCCTCGTGACCACAGTGCTCAATGCGATCTTCGGCACCATGTCCGCCTTCGTGCTGGTCCGGTATGAATTTCCCGGCAAGTGGCTGCTCAATGCCATGGTGGACCTTCCCTTCGCCGTGCCGACGCTGGTCGCCGGTCTGATGCTGGCGGCGCTCTACGGCCCCACCGGTCTTCTCGGGGCCTGGCTCCAAGGACAGGGACTGGTGTTTCTGTACGAACGGCCGGCCATCGTGGTTGCGATGCTGTTCGTCACGATGCCGTTCACCATCCGCGCGCTCCAGCCGGTCCTCATGGAACTGGAAAAGGATCAGGAAGAAGCCGCCTTCACGCTGGGCGCGAGTCCCTGGACCACGTTTGCGAAGATCACGATCCCCTCCGTACTCCCCGGCCTTCTCACGGGCGTGTTCCTGACATTCGTCCGAGCTTTGGGAGAGTTCGGCGCCATCGTGGTGGTGGCGGGCAACATTCCGATGAAAACCCAAGTGGCCTCGGTCTACGTGTACGGCGAAATCGAAAGTTATAACCCGCAGGGGGCCACGTCGGTCTCCATGGCCATCCTGCTCATTTCCTTCCTGACCCTCTTACTCCTGGAACGCCTGACCCGTCCACCCGGCGAGCGGCTCCCGAACTTGCTGCAACGAGCCGTCGCGATGGCGCCCGCAAACCGGTAGCAGGATGTTGAAAAAGTCCGCCAACTTTGTTCTCGCGTCGCTCAGAGGCTTAACGTACGGCAAAAAGTACGTCTCGCCTCTTCGCTCGCCGCGGCCGCGCTGGACGGCCTTTTTGACCATCCTGCGGGCTGTTCTGGTGCCGTCAATGATCGCGAGGGCATACACCTTATCAGGGTGCTTAAATGGTTTTTCAATAACCTGCTAAACCGGACACCGTCATGTCGCCATCACACGATCTCGCATGAAACGGCTGTTGATCTTCATAGTCTGGCTCTACTTCGGCGTGCTGCTCCTGGGCCCGGTCGGCTATCTGGGATGGGAGGCGGTCCGGGAGGGCCTCGGGACCTTCTGGACCGAGGTGACGCGTCCTGAAGCGCTACACGGCTTTTTGCTGACGTCGGAGATTACCGCCATCGTGCTCGCACTCAACCTGGTATTCGGCACGATCACCGCCCTGGTGCTGGCTCGTCAGCGGTTCATCGGGCGCGCGTTCCTCAGCGGGGTGATCGATCTGCCGTTTGCCGTCTCGCCGGTCATCGCCGGATTCATGCTGATTCTCTTGTTCGGACCGGACACGCTGTTGGGAACATTTTTCGGATCGCTCGGCGTCAAGGTGCTCTTCGCGGTGCCGGCCATGGTGCTGGCCACCTTGTTTGTGACCTTCCCATTCGTCGTCCGGGAACTGACTCCCCTGCTGCAGATGCTGGGAACGGAGAGCGAAGAAGCGGCTCGTACGCTCGGCGCCTCGGAATGGCAGGTCTTCGTTCAGGTGACACTGCCGTCCATTCGTTGGGGGCTGGTCTACGGCGCCACACTCACGGTGGCCCGCGCGATCGGAGAATTCGGCGCCGTGCTGGTGGTGTCCGGCAACATCCTCTCGGTCACTCAGACGGCCACCTTGCACATCTACCAGAACTATGTGGACTTTAATTACGTCGGGGCCTACGCCGTCGCAGGCGTCCTGCTGGCGGCGTCGTTTCTCATTCTGATCGGGTTGGAGTTCACGCGCGCGCGCGCGGGCACGGCCGCGGCGGCGCGCATGGACGCCGCGTGAACACACTCGACGGACCGCAAAAGATCGCCATGACGGCCACGATGCTTCAACCCAAGATCGAGGTGCGGAACCTGTCCAAGCGGTTCGGCTCCGTGCAAGCCGTGTCGGGCGTCAGCTTCAGCGTGCGGTCCGGGGAGCTCCTCGGTCTCCTCGGCCCCAGCGGAAGCGGCAAAACCACGGTCCTGAGGATGCTGGCGGGCCTTGAGCAGCCCACCGACGGCGATATTTTCCTCGACGGGGCGCGGATCAACGATCTGCCGGTTCAGCACAGGAATATCGGGTTTGTCTTCCAGCACTACGCGCTCTTCAAACACCTGCGCGTGTTCGACAACGTCGCCTTCGGGCTGCGGATCAAGAAATGGGACCACCAGGCGATCCGCGAGCGCGTGGGGGAACTCCTTCGCCTGATGGGATTGGACGGGCTTGGACACCGCTATCCCCACCAGTTGTCGGGGGGCCAGCGCCAGCGCGTGGCCATCGCCCGCGCCCTCGCCCCGCAACCGCGCGTTCTGCTCCTGGACGAACCGTTCGGCGCCGTCGACGCCAAGGTGCGCCAGGAACTTCGCGAGTGGCTCATCCGCCTGCACACGGATCTGAACGTCACCAGTCTCTTCGTGACGCACGATCAGGAAGAGGCCATGGAGGTCTCCGACCGCCTCCTGGTGTTCTCGAAGGGCGCCTTGCAACAGGTCGGTTCGCCGGCCGAGGTGTACGAGGAACCGGCTACCGAGTTCGTGGCGCGGTTCATCGGATCCATGAATATTGTGGAAGCCACCGTGACGGCGGGAACCGCCCGGGTCGGCCCTCTGGAGTTTCCGACGCCCGGCTACCGAGACGGCCACACGCTTCGCGTCGGGTTCCGCCCCTACTCGGTGAAAGTCTCGGAAGACCCGGAGCATTTCCGACTGCAGGCCAAGCTGCGGCACATCTATTTTCTCGGAGTCGCCTATCGTCTGGAGATCGAAACCGACGACGGACTGATCTTCCGCTCGCGCATGAACAAGGAAGAATTTCGGCAGCGCCGCTTTGAGATCGGCTGGCCCATCTCCTATGCGATCACGGCCTTCCGCATTCTGCCGGAGGGGATCGAGCACCCCGGTCCGCCGACGGCTCCGCCGCCGGCCGGAAGCCCCTTGACGCCCTGACCGCGACCGCACGCGCGACGCATTGACTGCCCCCCTCGCTCCTGTTACAAATGGCGTGGTTCGTTTGCCCTTCTAGCCCGCATGATTCATGACGGTTCGTCGCGAAATCGTGGAGTCGCCACGCGAGACGGGCATGCGGAGCCCCGAGGGGCGGAGGCGTACTTGAAACCGTACGGTGACGCCGCGAGGGGCGAGCCTGCCCGCGGCATGCCGCGAAGTCGCATGTCGGCTTGTCGCAGCGGCGAATCCGCGATTGCAGCAGAACTGCTCATGAATCATGCGGGCTAAGGAGACCCCAACATGGCCACCCGACTGACGCAAGACGCCCTGGTTACCGCTCTGTCCAATACAGCGACGCACTTACGCATCCACAGCATCACGGCCACCACGGAAGCCGGCAGCGGGCATCCGACGAGCTGCTGTTCGGCTGCCGACATCGTCGCGACCCTGTTCTTCCATGTGATGCGGTACGATCCGAAGCAACCCCGCAACCAGGCCAACGATCGATTCGTGCTCTCAAAAGGCCATGCCGCGCCGTTGCTCTATGCAGCCTGGGCCGAAGCCGGACTGATCGACAAGAACGACCTATTGAAGTTGCGGCTGCTGTCATCGGATCTGGAAGGCCATCCGACTCCGCGTCTCTCGTTTGTCGACGTCGCGACCGGCTCGCTGGGCCAGGGCCTCTCCGCCGGCATCGGCCTGGCGCTGAATGCGAAGCGTCTCGACAAGTCCGGCGCGCGCGTCTACGTCCTGATGGGCGACGGGGAATCGGTGGAAGGTTCGGTGTGGGAGGCCGCCGAATTGGGCCGCCAGTTCGGCTTGGACAACCTCTGCGCCATCGTGGACGTGAATCGGCTGGGGCAGAGCGATCCGACCATGCTCCAGCACGACATGGAGGCCTACAAGGCCCGGTGGCACGGATTCGGCTGGCACACCATCGTCGTCGACGGCCACGACATTCCGGCGCTGATCGCCGCGTTCGATGAAGCCGCCTTCATCCGCAACAAACCCAGCGTCGTCTTGGCCAAGACGCTCAAAGGCAAAGGCATTCCGTTTGCCGAAGACAAGGCCGACTGGCACGGCAAGGCCCTCAAGAAGGGCGAGGAGATGGATAAGGCCGTCGACGCGCTCCGGCGCCAGCTCGTCCAGACATCGACCGTACTGGAGATTCCCAAGCCGGCCGCCGCCGCGCCTGCACAGCCAGCATCCAAGCCGATGCCCGCCCCGACTTACAAGACCACCGATTCGGTGGCGACCCGCGAGGCCTTCGGCGCCGCCTTGGCCGCCTTGGGGGCGGTCAATCCCTCGGTGGTGGCGCTGGACGCCGACGTCAAGAATTCCACCTACACGGATAAATTCGGGAAGCAGTTCGCCGAGCGATTTTTCGAGAACTTCATTGCGGAACAAAACATGCTCGGCGCCGCCGCCGGTCTGGCCGCCTGCGGCAAGATTCCGTTTGCGGCCACCTTCGCGGCCTTCTTCACGCGGGCCTACGACTTCATTCGCATGTCGGCCATCAGCGGCGCCAATCTCAAACTGGTCGGCACCCATGTCGGCGTCAGCATCGGCGAGGACGGCCCGTCCCAGATGGGCCTGGAAGATATCGCGATGATGGCCTCGCAGCCCGGCGTCGTGGTGCTCTACCCCTCGGACGCCGTGTCCATGTACAAGCTGGTGGAAGCCGCCGCCGGGCATCAGGGCATGGTCTACTTGCGAGCCGGGCGCCCCAAGTCGCCCATCCTCTACGGCAACGACGAGGTCTTCCGCATCGGCAGCGCCAAGGTGCTCCGCCAGAGCGCCGACGACAGGCTCACCATCGTGGCCGCCGGCGTCACGCTCTTCGAAGCGCTCAAAGCCCACGACCAGCTGAAGTCCGCCGGGATTGCGACCCGCGTCGTCGACCTCTACAGCATCGCGCCGATCGATCGCGCGACGCTCTTGGACTCGGCCAACGCCACCGGCGGTCGCCTGCTCACCGTGGAAGATCACTATGCCCACGGCGGCCTCGGCGACGCGGTGCTCTCGGCCCTGGCCACGGAAGGGGTGCGGGTACACAAGCTGGCCGTCCGGGAGATCCCCCATAGCGGCAAGCCAGACGAGCTCGTCGACCACTTCGGCATCGGAGCGCGGTCCATTGTCGACACGGCCAAGCAGATCATCAAATAGTCGGGCCGGCGCCGACGACCTGGCCCGCATTCCCCTCCTGAACCTCGTGTCCGGCGCAGAGCGCCGTCGCCTGCTCCACGAGCTCACCGAAACCCGCTACGGCAAGGGCGACCTGATCTTCCGCGAGGGCGACCCCACGGAATACTTTCACATCGTCAAAGAAGGCACGGTGAAGTGCGTCAAGTCGACGCCGGACGGCAAGGAGTGCGCGCTGAAGATGCTGATGCCCGGCGACCTCTTTTGCTGCGACGCGGCGGTCTTCGAGGGCGCCTGCCATCCGGGATCCGCACAGCCGATGGGGAACGTCAGCATCCTGAGAATCGGCAAGAAGGCCTATTTCGATATGCTGCGGCGCAACCCCGACGCGGCGCTGGAGGTCATCAAGTACCTCGGCCAGCGGCTGCATGAGGCGCAGGAAAAGGCCAAAATCCTCGCGCTCGATCGCACCGATCAGCGGCTCGCCGCGCTGCTGGTCGACATTGCCGGACGCAGCGGCATCAAAGACACGCAGGGCATCCGCGTCCCCATCCGGCTCACGCGCCAGGACATGGCCGACATGATCGGCGCCACGACCGAAACCGCGATCCGGATCATGAGCCGCTTCAAACGCGACCGTCTCGTGGCCGGCACCGCCAGCCGATTGGTGATCCTCGACCTTCCCGGCCTCAAAACCCTCGCCGCCACCTGACCGATCGCACACCTACGCCGTCTTCCCTCATTTTCAAGAACATGACATTTGTCATATTTTTGGCTCGTCGCCCACGCTATGCTGCGCCCATCGTTCGTAACCCATTCCTTTCCAGGCGCCGGATTGCGTCTGGCTCGATGCGCAGGAGGATCACCATGAATCGCCCGTTCTCACAGAGTCTTGTTCTCGTCGCCGCCCTCGGGGGGCTCGCCTGTCTCACGCCCTCCGCGTGGGCCAAAGTACATGACGTCAAAATGACCGCCGTCGAGTCGGACGTCGTCATCGAGGGCACCGGCGAAAAGTACGCCGCCTGGACCTTCAACGGCCAGTTCCCCGGACCGGTCGTCCGCGTGACCGAAGGCGACACGATCAACTTCACGCTGACGAATCCCGCCGAGAACAAGAACGCCCATGCGATGGACTTTCACGCGGCCGAGATCGACTTCTTGAAGAACTACAGGGCCATCAATCCGGGCGAGACCATCAGCTACACCTTCGTTGCCAAGAAGCCGGGCATCTTCTTTTATCACTGCGGGGCGCCGCCCATGATCCAGCACGTGGCGCGCGGCATGTTCGGCGCGATCATCGTGGATCCGAAGAACGCCAAGGCCTGGCCCAAAGCGGACCGGGAATATGTGCTGATTCAATCCGAATACTTCAAGAACCCCAACGACGTGCAGGCCATGTTCGACCGGAAGTTCGACGGGGTCATGTTCAACGGCGGGATCTTCAAGTACCACCCCTTCGTGAGCGGCGGCGGAAAGTTGGATGCCAAGCCGGGCGAGCGCGTCCGGGTGTATTTCGTGAATGCGGGACCGAACGAGTTCTCGGCCTTCCACCCGATCGGCGAGATTTGGGACAACGTCTATGAGAGCGGAAATCCGTCGAATAAATTGAACGGCGTACAGACCTACGTGGTGGGACCGGGCAGCGCAGCAACCTTCGACGTGGTGGTGGAATCAGCCGGCGCCTATCCGCTGGTGACCCACTCGCTCACGGGCGCGCTCCGAGGCGCCATCGCGGTGCTGCTCGCTGGCCCAGACGCTAAGCCGGCGCCCCTCATGCCGATGGTGCCGTGGGTGCTGCCGGCGAAGCCAGCAGAGAAGTAGCCTCTCTCCAGTTGCAGGTCACCACCCGGCGAGGCGGCCTCCGCCTCGCCGGCCTTCTACCTCTTCAGCACCCTCGTCGTTGACGGGGAAATCGGCAGGCAAGAAGCGTCCGGCGTGACGAAGGGCGAGCCTCTTGTTCGCGCGAGAATGCGCTGACACCCTTCTCCCATTCACAATCATTTCTGTTGGCCTCGCACCTTCTCGGAATGGCGAAACGCGGAACGGTGCTCGGCGCCGATTCTTGCTCTCAGTATCTCTCTTTCGCCCTCGCGCGGGACGCAAGGCTCATCCCTTCCACGCCGGTCTTTCTCGACAATCGAAGCGAACTCTTCAGCTCGCCCTCTACCCTCCCTCCAGGTAGTCTTGACTTCAACAACGGAAGGAAGGTCATGAGGCCAATGTCTGACTGCAAGACCGGACCCAAACTACAAACGATTTCACTTGAAACGCGGAACTCCAGCTACCAGATGGAAGCGACGAACCCATTCTCCGGGTATTCGAGCTGTTTGGTTACACCGAAACTCCAATTCTGCTCGAAGCTGATCCGAATGCGGCACAACGATGTAGCCACTTTCGTGATTGCCGACCATTAGGCATTCTTTCCCTTCAGCTAAGTGCAACGCCACAAGCAAACATAAGCAGGCGTCGAGGCTATCTTGGGTCTCCTTGCGCGGCTGCCATTTTAGCGCTTGGCTTTCGATCCACTGAACGATCTCCAGCAACCCACGCTTCCCATAAACTGTAAGCACAGAGCGGCACACATGCTCCCAGTCCGATTGGCGGAAAGTCTTTGCCTTAGGGTTATACTTCGGCAGACGACCTGAAGGGCGCAAATCGGACAGCGTCCAGCCCAGTGCGATTATTGCCAGAGCAGGGTATGTCTCTACAACCCCCGCAAGGAGAGCCGCCCTCATTACATTCGCTGGACCACCAAAGCGACTAAGAAAGGGCCACACTGGTGCAGCCGGTCCAAACATCTTGGCCTTGGACGTATTCGCCGGCTGCATTCCGACGTACCGACGGGCGACGGTTCCTCCGACTATATTCTCAACAGGTCGCTGTCCCACAGAATTCTTGACTATAGTTGGTTGATCAAGCAGGACAAGCGTTGATGATGGAGAATGATCACTCTGCCATTGCGTGATAAGCTCATGAGCTTCTTGGTAGTTGGCGATTCGTGGTGGGCCGAGTTCTTCGTGTCCGCCATCATCGCAGACAACAACGCCTACGAGTGCTCCGCGCCTCTCTGCCGTCCAAGCAGAGTCAAATCCAACGATTAGCCTACCCATTTTTCAAGTTGTTGGAACGAATACCGGTCAGAGCTTGCTTTGGGAAATGGAGATCTACCGATTAATCCCCATCCCCCAGGGCGTCTCGGCTGCAACGGATGCGCGTTGAGGTGTGCCGGATGGCTTGGCTGGGACTGCGGCAGGGAAAAGAGTGCCGCGAGCCGTTCCGATGCTCCGTGAAGGCGAGCGGCCAACAGTACGATCGTGAGCAGCTATGAGAGACCACCGCATCATCAGGCCACCGAATGCGCGCGCCGTTCCAGCCGAGACAGTACCCGCGGGGACAGTCGCCACCCGCCTATACAAAGCTTTCGGCGGGAAGAAGGGCGCCAGTCCTCTCTAGCTTGGATTCGGCGCGACGTAGACGAGGACGCGCAGGCGGGATTGGGTGTGGTTCTTCA
>CAYZTJ010000085.1:0-15463 GCA_964481215.1 uncultured Nitrospira sp.
CGGCTATGCTCCAGACTGCGCCGCACCACCAGCTTGATCTCTTCCTTCTTGAAGGGCTTGGCCAGATAGTCGTAGGCTCCTTGGCGAATCGCCTCGATGGCGCCCTCCATCGACCCGAAGGCCGTCAGCAGCACGATCGCCGTGTCCGGGCTCCGCTCCCGGAAGGCTCGGAGCACGGCCAGCCCGTCCACTTCTCCCATGCGCATGTCGGTCAGGACGACGTCGTAATGGCGAGTCTGGCCTTTCGCGATCGCCTCCTTGCCGCTCGTCACGGCATCGACCTTGTAGCCCTCCTTCTGGAGCACCTCGACCAGCAAGTCGCAGGCGACCGCATCGTCGTCCACCACCAAGATCATCGCATCACTGCTCATGGGCATGCTCGCTCGCGGTCTGACTGGCTGCGGCCACATAATTCGGCAGGGTCACGCGAATCGTCGTCCCCTTGCCTACCTCGCTCTGAATCTCCAACGTCCCGCCGTGTGCGGTCACGATCTCCCGGCTGAGGTACAGGCCCAAGCCGGTGCCGTCGCCGCTGGCCTTGGTGGTAAAGAAGGGCTCGAAGGCGCGGCGCAAATGCTCCTCCGGCATCCCGGACCCGGTATCCTGCACGATCAAGGACACCATCGTCTCCACCGGCCGCTCGCCGGTTCGTTGCCGCGCCTCGGCTTCTTCTTGGGTGACGGGGCGCTGCCCGGCAATAATCTGGACCTCCTGTCCGGAGGAGGTCGCGGCCAAGGCGTTCGTCAGCAAATTCATCAGGACCTGTTGCAGCTGCTCCACGTCGCCCCAGACGGTCGACGTTTCCGCGGCGACGTGCACGCGAAACTGAATGCCCTTCCGGTGGAAGGAGGGTTCCATCAGCGCCGCGACGGACTGCACAAGTTCTTCCACCGCCAGCGGGGAGCGCGAGGGCTTGCGCTGCCGCGTCAACGAGAGGAGATTCTTCACGTTCTTGACGACCCGGTTGATCTCCTGATCGATGATATGCAGCCGCCGTTTCATGTCCGTCGTCAATTGCGGCTCTTCCGCGAGCGACTGGACATGCCAGGCGATCGAGTGCAGGGGCGTCCCGACTTCATGCGCCACTTCGGCCGCCAGCTGGCCGGCCGCGGCCAGCCGCACCGAGCGGTTCAAGGCGTCCTTGAGCTTCTCCAGCTGCATGTTGGCCTGCAGCAGGGTATCCGTTTGCGCGGCGAGGGCCGCGCGCGCCTCCTCTTCCCTGGCCTTGCGCTCCTCCCGCGTCATGGCAAAGTAGGCCACCGCCACCAACACCCCGACGACGACCGTGCGATTGATCACCGCGGAGACGAATCGGCCGGGCTTCGTGGGCCGCAGCAACCCCACATAGGTCGCCAGCACGCAGGCCAGCAGCGTCACGACCATCAGCTTGCGAGTGCGGACGGTGGCGACCAGGAGGATCGGCACCACGAAACCATAGGCGCCGACGACGTTGGCCGGCGCCAGCGATTCGATGATCACGATCGCAACAAAGAGCGCCCCTGCGATAAAGAGGACGAGTTGATCGCGGCTCCTGGCCGATCGTTGTGGGGCGGCGGATTCCATCGAGGATCGGGCGAGATCCCGGGTCGATTCGCTGCTCGGTTAGCTCATGCCCCGCCCGGCCCGGAGGACCTCCGTCACCGTGCGGATCGAGGCGTTCAACCGCAAGACGTCGAGCGACGAGGCGATCTTTCGAGACCAGTTGGGATGTTGTTCGACCGTGCCGGGCACGTTCACCTGGGTCACCTGGCCGATCAAATCCTCCAAGGTCACCAGGGTCAGCCAGGAGGGCGTCCGCGCCAGGAAGGCATGGATCGCACGGGACAGCCCCGCGGTCATCGTGTCGGGCGCCTTGCCGTCCTCGGCTCCCGGCTCAGGCCAGAGCCCTTCGGCGCGCAGCGCGTCCAGGAGCCGCTGGCGGTCCGCATGGCGGGCTTGCACCGCCTCCTTCCAGGACGCCTCGTCCGGAAATAGGCCGAGACTGCGCCGCAAGTCGATATCCGCTCCGCTCCAAAACGCGGTCAGGGTCGGTAAATCGTGCGTGGTGACCACGGCCATGGACTGCGCGGCATAGTCCGAGGGGCTCTTCCATGCGCCGTCCCATTTCCGTTCGAAGTAGAGCACCTTGTAGGAGAGGACCTGCGCCGCGGCGAGCTTTTCGCGAATCCACTCGGGAACCGTGCCGAGATCTTCGCCGACGATCACCGCCTGATGGCGAACGCTTTCCAAGGCCAAGATCGCCAGGAGGTCTTCCCAGGGATACTCGACATAGGCGCCGGCCGACGCGGGAAGCCCCCGCGGAATCCAAAAGAGCCGGAACAGCCCCATGACGTGATCCAGTCGAAGCGCGCCGCCGTAACGAAGGCCCTTACGGACCATCGCGATGAACATGCGATAGGCGCCCTCGCGCAGGCGGAAGGGAATGACCGGCGGCAACCCCCAGTTCTGTCCGTCGCGCGCGAAGGCATCCGGCGGACAGCCGCAATCGGCGCCGAGCGCCAGGACATCCTGAAACATCCACGCATCGCTGCCGGATCGATCGCTGCCGAGGGCCAAATCATGATAGAGCCCCAACGCCAAGCCTCGCCGCCGGGCGCGATCTTCCAGTTGATCCAACTCTTCATGCAAGACCCACTGCACGAATTGATGGAACCGTACCCGCGAGGCCTGCGCGTCTTTGAAGACGCCGACTTCCGGCGAGTCGGGCCGGCGATAGGCGACGGGCCACTCCTGCCAGTCCCAGCAAGACGGATCGCGTCGATGCATGAATTCGCGGAGCGCGAGAAACACGGCGTAGGCCTCCAGGGCCTCCCCTTCCGACTGGACGAACTGCAGAAAGGCCTTGCCGCGCGGCGTCTTGAAGCCGAGGCCCTCGGGCTGAACGCTGAGGTGGATGGATTCGAACTCGGAGAAAATCAATTCCAGCGCCTGCAACTTGAGCTGATGCACTTCGTCGTACTCCACCAGCTCGCCGGCCCGCAGCCGCTCCAATCGCTCCTGCGTCCGGGGATCGTAGAACCACTTCCGCGCCGTCGCCGAGTTCGCCCATTCGGGGATGCGCTCCACATCGACGTAGAGGGCATTGAAATAGAGCCGGCTGCTCGGGTTATACGGACTAATATGGTAGGGACGCTCGTTTCTCAATGCGTGGAGCGGATTCAGGCCGATCACGTCCGCCCGCAGATCGGCGGCCGCCCAGTCCACGACCTGCGCGAGATCGCTGAGATCCCCGGCGCCCCAGTTCCGAGACGATCGCAGTGTATAGAGCTGAACCACCAGCCCCCAGCCGCGCACGCCGGCCTCGAACTGAATCGGCACGTAGCAGGAATTCGGCGCCACGATGAGACGCAGTTGCCCTTCCACCTGGACACCCGGACCGTTCCCCCAGGCAAAGAGATCGTAGTAGCCGAGCGAGAGCCCGGACGGGACGGCGATGTCCAGGCGGACGTAGCGGCGCCCTTCGATCGACCGACTGTCCCCGATCGAGACCCCGGGCCCCACGGAGCCCTGTTGCTGAGGGCCGCCCCGCTCATCGCGCAACTCCCACCGGACGCGCAGCTGTTCTTCGTCGCCCTCCGCGGCCGGCATACGGATCGACCAGGTCCGTTGCGGCCCTCCATCCCGCACGACGAGCACGGGCTCACAGGGTGTCAGCCAGACACGCTGTTCGCAGGCGGCCAACTCCGCGTCGAGGGCGTCGCGATCCTCCGTGCGCAGGCCCATCGCCTTCAGAATCGCGCGCTTGGTGTCCGCGGTCAGGATATGGCGCTGCCCCCAATTGTCATGGTACTCGGGGGCGATGCCGTACCGCTCGGCCAACGCATCCAACAAGACCTGTTCAGACTGCTTTTCCATCACCGGCCAGTCTAAACGCCCGCTGAAACTCGATCAAGCTATTTGACGCGCCAGAGCGCGACGGCCCCTTCGCCGATCGAGATCGCGCCCCTCCCCTTGAGCCCTCGAGCGCTGGACGCTAGAATGCCGCATGCCTTGCCCCCTCTGCGGAAAAGAGACCGCGACGGAAGGCAGCCGGTGGCGCCCCTTCTGTTCTGAACGATGCCAGATCATCGACCTCGGCGCCTGGGCCGGCGAGGAGTATCGAATCCCAGGCCCCAGCCTGCTGGTTCCGCCGTCCGAGCAAGATTCGGAGGACTCGCCTCCGCCCACATAAGCCCACGGCTCTACGACCCTCAGTCGGCGCGAGAACAAGATTGGAGACGATCCCATGTCATCAGTTCGCGCATATGCGGCCCTGAGCGCCGCCGCCAAGCTCGAGCCCTTTACTCTTGACCGCCGTCCCGTTGGATCACAGGACGTGCGTCTCCGCATCACGTTTTGCGGGATCTGCCATTCGGACATCCATCAGGTCTTCGACGAGTGGGGCGGATCGATCTTCCCGATGGTCCCCGGGCATGAGATCGTCGGGATTGTCGAAGAAGTCGGCTCGTCTGTGTCGCGCTACCGGACCGGCGATCGAGTCGGCGTCGGCTGTTTCGTGGACTCCTGCCGCAGTTGTCCGCCCTGCCAGGCCGGCGAGGAACAGTATTGCGAGGGCGGGATGATCTTGACGTATAACGGACGGGATCAGCGCGGCGCGCCGACCTATGGCGGCTACTCTTCGCACATCGTGGTGGATGAACGGTACGTTGTGCGCATCCCGGAGGCCCTGCCGGCCGCCGGCGCCGCCCCGTTGCTCTGCGCCGGCATCACGACCTATTCACCGCTCAAACATTGGGGCGTGGGAACGGGACAAAGGCTGGGCGTCGCCGGGCTGGGGGGACTGGGACACATGGCGGTGAAACTGGGGAGCGCGTTGGGAGCCGAGGTCACCGTCTTGAGCGCCTCGCCCGGAAAGCGCCGAGACGCCGTCGCGCTCGGCGCCGCGGACTTCGCCCTCACGACGGAGCCGGAGACCTTTCGCAAACTGGCCAAGCGGTTCGACTACATCCTGGACACGGTCTCCGCCCCCCATGACTACAACGCCTACGTGAACCTCCTCAAACGGGACGGGACTCTGATTCTCGTCGGCGCACCGGAGAAGCCGGCGCTCCTGGAACAGTTCCCGCTCATCCTCCAACGTCGCCGGATCGCCGGCTCCGTCATCGGCGGCATTCGGGAAACGCAGGAGATGCTGGACTTCTGCGCCGCCCACGGCCTGACGTCCGACGTCGAAATCATTCCCATTCAGGACGTCAACCAAGCCTACGACCGGGTCCTCCGCGGCGACGTTCGCTTTCGATTCTCCATCGATCTCGCCTCCCTCGGCTAGCCCCGACGGACATGGGACCGCCGCCACCGCTTCGCTTCGGAACGAGCTCGTGGGCCTACGAAGGATGGCAGGGCCTGGTCTACCAACGGAGCTATCCCAAGAGCCGCTTCTCCAAGGACTCCCTGGCGGAATATGCCGCCTATCAGCCGCTGGGATCGCCGCTTTTTCGGACCGTTGGAATCGACCACACCTTCTACCGTCCTGGCACGGCAGCGCAATTCGCGCACTATGGCGCGCAAGTCGACGGCGACTTCCGCTTTTGCCAAAAAGTCTGGGAAGAGATTACGATTCCTGTCTATGCGAACCATCCTCGGTATGGCCCAAAAGCCGGCGCCGCCAATCCCCGCTTCCTCGACGCTGGAGTCTTCAACGACCTGGTGTTGAAGCCATGGAAAGAAGGGCTCGGCCCTCTGGCCGGGCCCTGCATCTTCGAATTTCAGCGATTCGGGTTGGCGGCGGCGGACTTCCTCGCCAAACTCGACGACTTTCTCACCCATCTGCCGACAGGAATCCCTTATGCGGTTGAGGTACGGAATCCGGCTCTCTTGGGGCCACGCTATGCGGAGATTCTCCGTGCCCACCGGGTCGCCCATGTCTATACCCATTGGAGCATCATGCCGCCCCTGGCGACGCAGCACGAGAAGCTCGGCGCCGGTTTCGGCGCGGACTTCGTCTTGTTTCGCCTCCTCACTCCGCTCGGCATTTCCTACTCGGAAGCCGTCGAGCGCTACGCCCCCTATGCCGACCTGCAACAACCCCTGCCTCAGATGCGCGCCGACACGGTCCGACTCAGCCGCCGGGCCCTCGACGAGGGGAAAGCCGTCTATGTCCTGGTCAACAATCGCGCCGAGGGCTGTGCCCCGATGACCATCCAGGAGCTGGCGAAGGCCTTCTCCGGCAGAGACCCGGCATCCCCCCCAGTTGAACCGACGCCACCGGGGTTGTAGCATGAGGCAGGCGCGTCGTGCCCCACGGCGCTTGACGGCATCCCCCGTTCACCGCTAACAGGAGGGTGAATCCATGTCATACCGACCATTCCACCGCGCGACTTTCGTGGCCTCGGTTCTCGCCCCTGCATTGATCCTGCTCGGCAGCGGAGCGCCTCCCGCGCAAGCGGACTCCGCCAAGACGGAACTCGTCGGCGCCTATCGGTATCTGTACCACGACCCCATGAGTCTGACCGACGCCATGGCTCTCTCCTGCCAGGAAGCCGCCAAGCTGGCGGTCAGTTCCTCGCGCCTGTTCATCGACTCGACCAGCGGCGTGATGGAATCGCAGATGGTGCGCGACCTCGTGCATCGCATCGCCACCACTTATTTGAAGGAAATTCAGGTGCTGGAGCAGACCGAGAAGGGACGCACGGTCTACTGCAAGGTGCGCGCCTTCATGAATCCGGATGAGGTGAAAGCCGTCATTCAAACCGAGGTGAACCGGAGTCTGGACGCGGAGACCGGGATCGACGCCAACCGGGCCCTCAAGATTCTCAGCGTCCGGGAAGGGCAGGAGGGACGGGTCGTCGAGGTGGTCTTCAAGGCCCTACGCCGGCTCGACTGGCGGAACACCGCCTATGAAGGGTCGCTCCGCGAATCAGCCGACTTGATGATCGATTACTACGACGACAAGGGAGCGCCCATCGCCGGCGATCGCTACCCGGCCCGCAAAGCGGCGCAGGGGGACATCATGAATCCCGGCCAGATCGCCGTCCATAAGTTCCCGAAGCCGGTGAACGCCAAAACCTTTCGCGTCTGGCTGGTGAAGTAAGAGGCCTTCCTGAAATCGTGTGGGTGATTTGAGCGGTGGAGCCCCACGGCTTTGCGGCAAGGCTTCAGCGGACACCCGCCCCGCATTCCTCGTCCGACGCCAAAGGCTTGGGCCGACGGCGTCCACGGCTTCACAGCTGTGGCTCCCGCCCGCCGAAGCCATGCGGCGGGCAGGTCCTGCGCAGGCGGGTGCATTCGTGCTGGCCCCGGCCGGAAGGATGGACAGGGAGGGGCGCCGGCATGGCGGAAACCACGCGCACGAAGGCCGACCTCACTGCCGCTGCGCGGGGACCCGTTGCGTTTCCCCTGCTGCAACGGGTGGAAGGCGCTCCGGCGCCGCCTCACAGTCGCAGCGGCCAACGGTACGAACAGGTAGGGGATCCCGACGCCCACGCATCATGACGCAACCCGGCGATGGCCACCCTTCGTCAGCCGGGGGTCTCGACGCTCCCCACATAAAAGTCGGAAGAGCCAGGTAAGGAGAGAATGGGCCCGGCAGGAGTTCGGAGCGGGAGGTGACGACATCCCCCGCCCCGTGCCTGTGTTCCTACCTGTCGCCGCTTGCCAAGGGCGGCATGTTGATGCCCACCTTTTCGAGTCCCATAATGACCGTCAGCGCCGTGGGCGAGTGCTGCACGATCTCCTTCTGGACTTCGATCCGGCGAAGATCCACGAACTCCGGCGCGGTCAATCCCAGCGACTCCCGATAGGCGCGGTCCGCGATCCCGCGCTGCTTTTCCGCCTTCTCACGGGCCTCTTCGGCCTTCTGAAATTCCACCATCGTGATCTTTCGCTGCTCCTGAATGATCGTTTGCGTGGTCTGCTCCACGACACCCTTCGGCGGCAGAATGCTCCCGATCACGATCCGGTTGAGCCGGACCGGCAATCCCTGCTTGTCGATCAGCTTGATCCGCACTTGTTCCGCGATCGCGTCCTGCAATTTCGTCCGGGTCGTCGGATCGGTCGTCAGCTTGAAGAGCTCGTACTTTTGCACTTCCTCGCGGACAAAGGTCCGAAACGCTTCCTTGGCGTTGTTCTGATACCAATGCGGTCCGAATTTCTGCACCAATTCGGGCGACCGCCCTTCCATCACGTTGGCGATCATGAACGCGTCGAAGGAGACCGGCGCGTTTTCGGCCGAAATGATATCGAAATGTTCGGAATATTGGACCGGGCGGATATCGACATCGACGACTTCGGTCGTCGGCGCCAGGGCCACCCGACCCGTCGTCTGCGGCACCGGCTCGACGCCGCCGTGGCCGAAGAAAAACGGTTTGTACACCAACACCCCTTCGTGGCCGGCGTCAATCGGATGCAGGACGCATCCGGTTCCGCTCGCCAGCAACACCAGCAAGCCGGCCGTCAACACCCGCCTCATTCGTGGCTCCAACATAGCGAATCCCCCTTTTCGTTATGGGATCACCGACTGGAAGATCCCGTGGCGACCCGGACAAGTGGAGAGCGAGAAGTTGCAAGAATGGATGGCGCTGAACCCATGTTTCAGCTTATGGAGCGAAGGGCGGATTGTCAAACGGCCTCACGGCGCTACGCCCAAGGGGGAAGAAGGCGGATTGCCGGGATCGGAGAGGGAAACGCTATTGAATGCCGGCTTGACGCTGCAACCAGCGGATATAGCGAATGATCTCCGAGACATCCGCCGGCGTGACGGTGGCGATCTTCGGCATGTCGCCGAATTGCCAATGGTGGGCGCGCACCCCATTGGCGGCGGCGCGCTGGAAGGCCTCGTCGCCATGGTGGTTGGGTTCGTAGATCTTGTGGACCAACGGGGGCCCCTGCTGGGTTCCCATTCCCTCCGGCCCGTGGCACGGCATGCAGTTGGCCTTGAACTTCGCTTCCCCGCCGGTGAATTCCGCCGGAACCGGACCGGCGGCGCGGCTGCCGGCCTCTTGCTTCGGGGGCTCACCGCAGGCGACGACCGCCAGACACAGCATCAGCCCGCCGAACCATAGCACGCGCCCCGCGGCGCCTCTGCGGCGACCCGGCATCCGTAGACATTCGAATGGACTCATGCCCAACCTGCTATCCGTCCCGAATCAGTTTCTTGGCTTGCTTCGCGGTCATGTATCGATAGACCCGCACCGAAATGGGAATGACCACGATCAGCCCGATCGTGAGATACATGAAGAATTCTTCAGGCGACATCATGACCTCGTCGAGAGGGGCGCGGCGTACCGGATCGGATCGGTCCGCCTCGCGTCGCGGAAGCCTTCGAGACGGATGAGGCAACTGTCACACAGCCCGCAAGCCTCGCCGCCGGACGTCGGATCGTAACAACTGTGCGTCAACTCGAAGGGCACGCCCAGGCGCGCTCCCAGCGCGATGATGTCCGCCTTGGAGAGCTGAAGCAACGGCGCCTTGATCTCGACGCTCTGCCCGCCGATCCCGGCCCTCGTCCCCAGACGGGCGACCGTTTCCATAGCGCGGAGAAACTCCGGCCGGCAGTCGGGATAACCCGAATAGTCGACGACATTCGCGCCGATGTAGACCGCGTGGGCCTGCACGCGCTCCGCGTAGCCGACAGCCATGGCCAGCAGGATCGCATTCCGCGCCGGCACATAGGTGCTGGGGATTCCCTCGGCCCGTTGGGCCTCCGTGCGACCCTTCGGCACCGCGATCTCGTCGGTCAAGGCCGATCCTCCGATGGCCCGCAGATCAACCGTCACGATCCGATGCTCCTCGGCGCCCAAGGCCTTGGCGACGGCGGCGGCGCACTCGAGTTCGCGGCGGTGTCGCTGCCCATAGTCGACGCTCAGCAGATACAGCCGATAGCCGTCGCGGCGCGCCACAGCCGCCGCAACCGTCGAATCCAACCCACCGCTGGCAAGGATCACGGCCTTCATGGCAGTCAGACAGCTCCGCCGTTATGCCTCTCAGCGGACCGCTCCGTTACGGGCGCAACGATGAGCGCTTTCGGGCGATCTTACCGGGGGATGGGAAGGAGGGTCAATCGCGTTCTTCGGACCGCTCGATCTTTTCGAGCATTTCCTGCTGCGACTGGCACTGCACGCACAACTTCGCGAAGGGCACGGCCGCCAACCGCTTCTCGCTGATCTCGACGCCGCAATCGGCGCAATAGCCGTAGGTGCCCTCGGCCAAGCGCCCCAGGGCCACATCGATGAGTTGGCGCTTGCGGTTTCTCATCTCCATCAAGGAAATGCCCAGCTCGCGCTGCAAATCCATCATGGCCTGATCGCCGGAGTCTCGCGCGGATTCGAGTCGCCGCTGTTGGTCCTCCGTGAGCGATTGCTCCAGGACGCTTTCGATTTCCTTCATGATCTCATGGCGCCGCTCCATCAACATGCGATGGAGCGCCTCCCGTCGCGCCGGAGCCATGGCCTTGATCGGCCGACCGTTGTTGAGCGGCGGCGCTTGCTGCTCGACCTCCACCGCCCGGGGCGCGGGCGGGGCCGGTTTCGGCTTGACCGTCGCGGTCTTGGCGGCGGCCTTGGCCGGAGCCGGCGCGCTCTTGCTGGCGGGCTTCTTCGATTTGGATACTTTCGGCATCTGATTTTATGACGATCGTGGGGGTGACCCGAAAAAAAGTTCGGTATTCATAGCACGGCACTCGTCAATTCACAAGCCCTCTCTTTCCCTGAATGCACGCCGATCGCCGGATCATCACCGGCGCGAGGGCTACGAGTAACTGATCACCGAATGGACCGGATGGCCCGACAGCCGGTCGCGTCCTTTGAGCGACATCAGCTCTACCAAGAACACCAGCGCGACGATTTCCCCGCCGAGCTGCCGCACCAAGTTCACGGTTGCGGCCGCCGTCCCGCCGGTCGCCAAGAGGTCGTCGACGATCAGCACGCGTTCGCCCATGGCGATGGCGTCGCGATGGATGGCCAGCGAGTTGGAACCATACTCCAAGTTGTATTTCACTTCGAAGCTGTCGGCCGGGAGCTTGCCGGGTCGGCGAACGGGCACGAACCCGGCGCCGAGATGATAGGCCAAGGGACTGCCAAGGATGAAGCCGCGGGATTCGATGCCGACGATCTTCGCAACCTGCTGCCCCCGGTATCGCTGCGACAGCTCATCGGTCACCGAGCGAAAAGCCGCCGGCTGCTTGAGGAGCGTCGTGATGTCGTAGAACAGAATGCCGGGTTTGGGAAAATCCGGGACCTCGCGAATGAGGGCCTTATAGTCCATGCGTCGGAGTCCTTTCCTTGAGGGGATTCACTGCGCGGTGGGTCGAACCTCGGTCTCCCCGCTACATGAGGTCTTCGGCTCGGAGAGACTTATTGTCCACGGTCGCCCGCAGGGCAGCCAGCGCCGTGGTCTCTATCTGGCGGATGCGTTCCCGCGTCAAGCCGAGCGAGCGGCCGATTTCCTCCAAAGTCTGGGCTTCCCGCCCGTCCAACCCGAACCGCCGCACCACCACCTGCCGCTCTTTGTCCGGCAGGGCCCCGACCCATTCCATGACGTCGCGGCGGCGGCGGACATGGGCCGTCACATCGACGGGAGAGAGACTGGCCGGATCTTCGATCATGTCGCCCCAATAGGTCTCCGTGCCTTCCGAGACGGGACTATCGAGGGAGAAGGTGCTGACCAGACACTGGCGCAGCTCGGTGACCTCGTCTTCCGAAATCTTCATCTTGCCGGCCACTTCGTCGCCCTTCGGCTCACGTCCCAGTTCCTGGGCCAGGTCCTCGACCGCCCCCAGATAGCGGTTGAGGTGCTGGGACACATGGACCGGCAGTCGGACGGATTTCCCTTGGTTGATGATCGCCCGCTCGATGGTCTGGCGAATCCACCAGGCGGCGTAGGTGCTGAAGCGGAGCCCCCGGCGGTAGTCGAACTTGTCGACGGCCCTGATCAATCCGAGATTGCCCTCTTCGACGATGTCCGCGAACGACAGGCCGCGATTCATGTAGCGTTTGCCGATGCGAATCACGAGGCGCAGGTTGGCCTCCACCATGCGGGCCCGGGCCTCGAAATCTCCCTCCTCCCGAATCCGCTTGCCCAGATCCTGCTCTTGTTCGAAGGTCAGCAGAGCGAGCTTCCGAATATCTTTGAGATAGCTGCGGACGACGTCCAGGCCGTCCGACAGGGCCGACTCCGGCTCCTCCGCCGGGGCGGACTCGGCCGCGGACGCCGGGGCTTGAAACGGCGCATTGGCATCGCCGTCGTCTTCCACCTCGGCCATCGCCGCGTTATCTCGCCGCGCCATGCAGAGACTCCTCAATACCACACGGAAAAATCTGGATAATCGCCGGTCGATTCATGCCACTGAGCCTGGATGTCCCTCACGTGAGAGAGCGGCGGCCCTTGCCTCAACAGAGTGAGTAACTCCTCCACCGTTCCCCGCGGCCCCTCGGCGACCACTTCAACCCGCCCGTCCGAGAGATTCCTCACTCCCCCCAGCAGATGCAGGCGACCTGCCGCTTTCTGGGCAAAGGCCCGGTACCCCACCCCCTGCACCAGACCGGAGACCAGCACTGTTGCCCGAACCGTCTCCTCAGCACACACCAAGAGGTACCCTGAAACTCATCGGCACAAGTGGGGGAAATCCTGAGGGTTGGCTGGACGCCTTCATGGCCTGGCCCCGGGGAAGCGCCCCGCGGCTTGTCGAATCCTTCGACCGGCTGACTCGAGTTGAGTGGAAATTGGTCGGGGCGAGAGGATTTGGCCTCCGGGAACGGCTCCTGCCCTTCCCGTCAGCCCCGCTTCGCATCCTGACGGCGGCCTCATGCCGCCTCATCCTCCTACCGTCGGCGGATGTGAAGCTTCCCATCCCTCGACCGGCATCAGGCCACACGAGGCCGCTCACCGATCACCATCCCATCCAGCAACGTGGTCGGGGCGAGAGGATTTGAACCTCCGACCCCTGCGTCCCGAACGCAGTGCGCTACCAGGCTGCGCTACGCCCCGATCCGATTGTCAAACAGTACCGTTACGTGAGGGGATGGTACGGGAGTCCGTGAGCCTCCGCCACGGCCTTGCAGGTCACGGCGCCATTCATCAGATTGACCCCTTTTGCCAGGCCGGGATCTGACTTGATGGCTTGCTGCAGACCCGCAGAAGCGATGCGAACTATAAAGGGAAGGGTCGCATTGGTCAAGGCAAAAGTCGCCGTTCTCGGCACGATGCCGGGCATGTTGGCCACGCAATAGTGCAGCACGCCGTCCACGAGATAGACGGGATCGCTGTGAGTCGTCACGCGGGTCGTTTCGAAGCAGCCTCCCTGATCGACCGAGACATCGACGACCACCGAGCCGGGACGCATGCGGGAGATGACGGAGCGGGATACGAGACGCGGGGCTTTCGCCCCCCGGACCAACACCGCGCCGATCACCAAGTCGGCTTCCGCCACCGCCTGGTCGATCCAGGCTTGGTTGGAGGCCAGGGTGACGATCCGCCCTCGATAGAGTTCGTCCAAGTGGCGCAGCCGTTCGATATCCAGATTGATCACCGTCACGCGGGCCCCCATGCCCACGGCAATCTGCGCCGCAGCGCACCCGACGATGCCGGCGCCCAGCACCACCACGTTGGCCGGGGCCACTCCCGGCACTCCGCCCAAGAGGACGCCGCTCCCTCCTTGAAGCCGTTCGAGATACCGGGCCCCGACCTGCACCGCCATCCGCCCGGCGATCTCGCTCATCGGCTTCAGCATCGGGAGATTGCCTGCCGCGTCTTCCGTCGTCTCGTAGGCAATCCCCGTCACGCCCGTCTCCATGAGCGCGCGAGTCACTTCCGGAACCGCTGCCAAGTGAAGGTAGGTAAAGAGGACGTGCCGCGGCTTGAAGAGGCCGCACTCCGACAAGAGCGGCTCCTTCACCTTGACGATCATCTCGCTCTCATCGAATACCTGGGCCTTGTTCGCCGCAACGTGAGCACCTGCCTTCCGATACTCATCGTCCGAGAAGCCGGTGCCCGCCCCCGCACCCGGCTCCACCCAGACCACATGGCCGCCGGCGACGAGCGTGCGGACTCCGTCCGGAGTCACGCTGACCCGAAACTCCTGGTCTTTGATTTCTTTGGGTACGCCGATGACCATCACCCCTCCTTGGTCGCTTCGCTTCCAGTATCTACGATCAGTATATCGCGCTTCCTCGACCTCGCCGATGATTTTGTCGAACGCTGCGCCGCCTCCGCCGGCCGCCCGGTCGGAACTCCATATGAGCGGCGTCCGTTACTCGACCCGATAACCATGCGAGGCCATGCAGGTCTCGATCACCGCTTTCGTGGATGTATGCGCGTTGAACCGCTGGAGGTTGTGCTGCGGATCGAATGGAGACGCAGGGGACGAGGTGTGGCCGGAGAGCCAGTTTTCATTGGATAGCTGGGCATGGACGGCGCATTGGTGCCAATCCTGGTCGAAATCCGCCTGTGTGCGACCGCTTGGCATGGACCAGAGCGTACCCTGTTCCTTGCCTATGCAACCCGGCGCCAGACCGAGCAGGCCCAAGACGATGAGGCCCCGCGCCGCCGCGCCCGGCCGGGGCGACCGCCGTTCCGGATCAGACAAGCCTTTCATACTTGTACTTCTACCAAACCCGCCCCACCCCCACAAGCCATGGGCTCCATCCGGTAGACAGTTTCGAGAGGGCTGGTGTAAGATGCGCCGCCACCAGCAAGGGAGACCGCTGCATGACCGACGCACCAGCCGCCCCGCCGCCGAGTCCATGCGACGCCTGCGGCAGCACAAAGAGCCCGCTCTTGAAAATGTCGCTGGGCCGGGATTTCTTCGGCCGCGTCTACGATCGGCTCTCCCCCTCGGCGGACCACAGTCCCAAGTGGTATTGCGAGACCTGCTCGATGCACAAGAATTTGCAACGGGACTTTCGAGACATCCGCGCCGAGCACGACAAGCTGAAAAAGGGCCAACCGTCGGAGCTCGCGGGTACGGAACAGGCCCACCGGGCTCACCTGCGCCTCAGGGAGATTGCGACTTTTTTAGGAGGCGCGCAGACGAACTCACCCCTGCTGGACCCGGGTGACGTGACGGCCCTCCTGCACGAGTTACAAGCGCGCCCCGCCACCCCCAGCCCGTCTCACTGAGCGATCCGTGCCACCCTTCAAGCGACATATCTTCGTCTGCATCAATCAACGACCCGCGGACGATCCGCGCGGCTGCTGCGCGGCGCGGGGCGCGGAGAAGCTCCACGCCCGATTCAAGAGCGAGGTCAAGCGCCTCGGGTTGAAGGGCGTGGTGCGCGCCAACAAGGCCGGCTGTCTGGACCATTGCGACCTCGGCCCGAGCGTTGTGATCTACCCTGAAGGCGTCTGGTACTGGGTCGGAACCGAAGCCGACGTGACGGAGATCGTGGAACGCCACGTAGTGAAGGGCGAGATCGTCGAGCGTCTCCTGATGCCGGATCATCCGACTCCCCTCAAGATCGAGCCGCTCAAGACCGGCTAGCTCTCAACGCGTCAGCTGTATCACCATGAATCCCGACGCCAAGTGGAAAGC
>CAYZTJ010000086.1:0-15292 GCA_964481215.1 uncultured Nitrospira sp.
CCGCGACGGTGCCTGTCCCGGTTCGGACGGGGACAGACACCACGCGCAGACGCGGAGAAGGGTATCAGTCCCCGGGCTCCGCATGGGGGTACCCATTGCTCCTCTCCTTGCAATGGGTCCGACGCGTGGCATCTTGGCGGTTTCGTCACGCATCGTCATGAATAATGTGGCTTACGCGCGTTGGGGCCATACCCTTCGCTGAGCAGCTGCGCCACATGCTTCACCTCAACCCGCCCTCGAAGACCATTCTTGAGCTGAATCATGCAGGCCGGACAGCTGGTCGCCACCACGTCCGCCCCGCTCTCTTGGATCGCCCGCCGCTTCCGTTCGAAGATGGCCGAGGCCGTGGCCGGGTCTTTGAGCAGATAGGTCCCCGCCCCGCCGGCGCACCGATCCGCATCCTGCATCTCGACATAGGTCACGCCTGGAAGGGCAGCCAGGACCTTTCGTGGCTCCTTGGTCACCCCGGCGGCTCTCAGATGGCAGGAGGAATGGTAGGTGACCCGCGGCGTGCATGTGGCGCCCCCCTGTCCATTCTCCGCTGGCTGGGAGCGCGCCGCGGCAATTTCGGTAATATGGCGGACCTTCTTGGCGAGATTCTCCGCCGCTTCTTTCTCAGGCCCTTCCTTAAAGAACTTCGTGTAATCCTTGAGCATCAGCGTACAGGAGGCGCAGCCCGTGACCACCGTCTCATAGGGCTCCAACGACTGCAAGTTGAATCGCGCGCCCTCTTTTGCCAATTCCACGTGCCCATAGGTTTCGACGGGTGTGCCGGAACAGCGCTGAGGCGGCAACTCCGGCTCGATGCCCTGGGCCCGGAGCACCTGGATGACGGCATCCCCCACCCCGTCATCGAAATAGTTCGCCGCGCAGCCGTGAAAGTAGGCCACACGCGGTTGACCGGGCTGCCCCTTCACCTTGACCAAATCCGCATGCCGCGCTCTGAGGTGACGCCCCGCGAGCCGAGGCAGCAGGAGGTCCCTGGAGAACCGGGCCGTCGGGGCCAAGGCGCGCAGGACCGGCCTGGTAAGCCAATCCAGGAACCAGCGGACCACGGCACGATCCCAGAGCCATTGGGTCCGCCCGGCGAGTCTAAGCGCCGGCTCGAACCAACGGGCCTTCGCCTGCAGTCGGAAGATCCAGCCGGCCAGTTTATTGGGCTGTTCCGCCCTCTTTTGGAGAATCAGTTCCGAGACATCCACTCCGGCCGGGCAGATGGTCCGGCAGGACTTACAATTGAGACAGGCTTCCACCACCCGCTTGGAATTGAGATAGCTATAGTCCTTCGCCGTGACGATCTCGTACCATCCCCGCGAACTCATGTCCTCCGTTTGAAAGACGTCGTAAACGGGACAGACCGAATTACACTTGGCGCAGGTGGCGCAGGACTTGGACAGCCGGGTGTAGTCGATGTGCTCGGTAAAGGGCTGATCGCTCAACTTCACCCCGGGGTTCAGGACGCCGGTGGGGTCGAAGTTCCGCTTCACCTGCACGAACAGGCTATACAGGTCCTCTCCGAACATCCGGCGGACGAGCTCGGCCCGCACCCGCCCATCGCCATGTTCGCCGCAGATCGAGCCTTCGAACCGGGTCAAGACCGTCTCATGGATGGCATGGTAGGTCTCGACCATCTTGGCGAAGTCGCCCCGGTCATTCACATCCAGCAGCGGGACGACATGGGCATTCCCATTCCCGATATGGCCGAAGATCGCCACCGGGACGTCACGCGACCCGAAGGTTTCCTCCAGATAGCGAATCAGCTCACTGATACGCTCGGCCCGCACGACCACGTCGTCGACATAATTGATCGGCTTCTTCTTCCCATCGTACCGGTAGAGCGTGGGATAGAGGGCTTTGCGCGCCTTCCACAGAGCGTCCCGCTGCTCCCGCTCGTAGGCCAATACCGGTTCGCCGGCCAGGCGATAGCGCCGACAGATGGCCGCGACCCGGTCCGCGGTCTCCTGGATGCGGCGGGGATCGTCTTCCTCGTCCAGCTCCACCAGCAGCGTGGCCGCCGCCTCCGCCGGAATGCCGTGGGCCGCGCGGCCGATGAGATTGAGCGTGTTGCCGTCCATCACCTCCAACGCGCTGGGGCGCAGGGTGACCAGCTCGGCCACGGCGTCGCCGACGTCGTCCAATCGATGAAAGTGCACCAGCCCCGTGGCGCTCGCTTTCGGACAGGGCGCCAATTGGAGCCGGGCTTCGCTCATCACGCCGAGCGTCCCCTCGCTGCCGATGAACAGCCGAGGCCAGTCGCAGATCCCACGATCCAGCCCCTGGGTCAGCGCGAACAGGTTATAGCCGCAACTGTTCTTGCTGACACGCGGCTCGCGCGCCCTGACGGCCGCCGCATGCTCTTTGACCAACTCCCACGTCTGCGCCAGCGCAGGATGCGCGCGCAGCAAGGCGGGAAATTGCGCATCGAGCAGGGGATAGGGCTTGGCGTCCACCCAGTCGCCCGTCGACAGGCAGATCCGCAGGTCGAGCACGTTGTCTTTGACCGACCCGTAGCGGAGCGTATGGGGGCCCGATGAGTTGTTCGCGAGCATCCCCCCGAGCTTGCACATGTCCCCACTCGAGGGATCGGGCCCGAAGAGGAGGCCCTGCCGCGAGAGCCGGCGATTCAACTCGGCAAACACGATACCCGGCTGCACCCGCGCCCACCGCTCGTCCCTGTTCACGTCCAGGATGCGGTTCATCCGCGACACATCGAGAATGATCCCGGTGCCGATGGCGGAGCCGGTCAGATTGGTTCCGGCCGCTCGAGGCGTGAGCGGCACCCCTTGCCGCACCGCATAGCGGACGAGCTGTTGGATGTCCTCCTCGGACTCCACGGAGGCCACCGCCTGAGGGACCAGGCGGTAGATGCTGGCATCCACGGCATAGGCGGCGAGGGTCGGCGCATCGTCGCGGACCTTTTCCGCGCCGATGAGCCGGCGCAGGTCGCGGGCGACGGCGCCAGCAGTATCAGGCATGATGAGTGTCATGGTGTCGCGGAAGCGGAATGCGTTCGGTGAGGAGATTCTAGCAGAAGGCAATCGCCCCGCCGAGGACCATCGGCGGGGCGCCACACAGCCGTCGGGCGGCGGCCCCTACTCCGACAGTGGAGTCGAGGGATTGCCGGCTTCCTCACGAGGTTGGGATTCGGTGTCCGATGAGGGCGAGGCGGCAATGGCGTGGTCCAGGAGGGAGACCTTGATCGCCTCCTCGTCAGCAAGGAGCGACACCTGCTCCGAATCGCCGAGTTCCTTGATTTCCCGCAGCGGAGGCAACTCGGAGAGGTCCCGCAAACCGAATTGTTTGAGGAAGTCTTTCGTCGTGCCATAGAGAATGGGGCGGCCGGGCACTTCCTTTCGGCCGACAATGCGAATGAGCTTTCGTTCCAGCAGCGTCCGGAGCACACCCGCCGTTTCGACTCGGCGAATGTCCTCGATCTCCGCCCGCACCAGCGGCTGGCGATAGGCGATGATCGCCAAGGTTTCCAAGGCCGACCGGGAGAGCTTGGGGATGGCCTTCGTCTTATCC
Organism: uncultured Nitrospira sp.; assembly: GCA_964481215.1. Lineage (GTDB taxonomy): Bacteria > Nitrospirota > Nitrospiria > Nitrospirales > Nitrospiraceae > RSF151. The sequence goes on from CAYZTJ010000086.1 coordinate 3,526, forward strand.
AGCCGCTTGATCCAGGGGGCGTAGTCCGGACGCGTCACGAGCTGAAAGCCCCCGGCACGTTCCACCAACTGCAGGCCACGCCCCTCCCGGTCATACTCGACGCGGAGGTCCTCCAGCGCCTGGCGCACGTCCTGTTTGTCGATCTCGCCGAGCACCGCCATGAGACGCTCCACGCTCAGCGGGTCGTGATGGACGAACAGCAGGGCCTCCAGCATACCCTTCAGCTCACGCCGGCTCAGCGCTTCGAGCTGCGCCCGCTCCTGATCCGGGGTTTCGCCGTCTTCCACAAATTCGATCGGCGCCGCCGGAGGCAGGGGATCGGTCGGCTCGATCAGGGTCATCTCATCGGATCCGCTCATGGGGAACCTCCATGCTGTTACAATTCGAGCGGCTCATTCTCCGTCACGGGCGAAAAGGCCCGCATCAACACGATCGGCCCGAACGCGTCTCCCTGGAAGACCCGGGCCAGCTTCAGTCGCACCACTTCCAGCAGCGCCAGGAACGTCACGATCACGCCGGGACGGGTCCGCATGTCCTCGAACACCGCCTCGAACGCAATCGACTCGCGCCCCTCCAACAGCTCCAAGATCACGTTCATGCGATCTTTCACCGTGAGATGCTCCGGGAAAATCTCGACCAGCTTCTGCTGCGGCAGATTGGCCAGCACGCCGTTCAGCGCATCGACCAGATCGAAGAGCGTCACATCGTCCAGCGAGATCTCGGACGCGGGCGTCTTCTCCACGGGGGCGCGATCGCGGCTGAAAACATCGCGCCACAGCCGCTCACGATCTTCCAATCGGCCCGCGGCTTCCTTGAACCGTTTATACTCCAGTAACTGCCGAACCAATTCTTCACGAGGATCGGGCCCGCTTTCCTCATCCTCTCCCCGCTCATCCACGGGGAGCAGCAGGCGGGACTTGATCTGCACCAAGGTGGCCGCCATGACGAGAAATTCGCCGGCCAGGCTGAGATTGAGCGACTTCATGGCGCTCAAATATTCGAGGTATTGTTGCGTGATGAGGGCGATGGGGATGTCGTAAATGTCGATCTCGTGCTTGCGAATCAGGTGCAGCAGGAGGTCGAGCGGACCTTCGAAGCGCTCCAGACGAACGTGGTAGGGCAAGGCGACTTGTTCAGCGTCCATAGAGATCAGACCCCGGCCGCGCAGGGAGCCACGGACAATCTTGGCTTATATACCACTCTATGGGGGTCTACGCAAGAGGGCATCTACATATTGTGGTCCGGCTAGCCCTTTCTGAGGAAGAGCACCAGCGCCAGCGTAAAGACCCCGAGCAGCGCAGCAATCACGTACAGGGTGCGGGGGTCCTCCAGCCCTCCCGCTCCTCGCGGGGGCGTCGCCAACTTGGTCCGTGTCAAGGTCGGAGCCTGCTCGAACAGCACTTTGGAAAAATCGCCCAACTGTCGAAACTCCGCATCGGAGAAATCCGCAGTCGCGCGGAAGGTCGCCCGGCGAAAATAGGCATCGCGCTCGAAGATCGTGTACGTGAAGAACGCATCCTTGTCGAAGACCGCTTCGGAAAAATCGAGGACGCCGCCGAATCGGCTGCCGGAGAAGCCGGTCCCCAGCTTGAAGTACGTGCGGGACCACTGCGCATCCTGGGCGAAGGTCACTTCCAAGAATTCCGACAGGCCGTTGAAGCCCGCGCGATTGAAGGTGACCGGGCCGTGAAATTGGGCATGGTGAAATCGACTATGGACACCGAAGGCGGTCCGCTCAAACGTCGCCGCTTCGGCAAAGACGCTATTCAAAAAATAGGCTTCCGCGAAGAAGACGGCGTCGGAAAAATCCACCGCTCCGACAAACGCCGCCTGCGACCAATCGACGGCTCCTTCAAACCGAGTCCCCGTAAAGTTGGCCGGCTGCCTCACGATCAAGGCCCCGGCCTGCAGACGAGTCGACAGGATGCCGTGCACCACGGCGTGCGTCAGTCGGAGCTTCCCAGTGAGCTGCTTGACGGTCTTGACCGGTCGAGAGATCAAGACTTCGCGAACCCTCTCAGGCACGGCGGGCAGCCCATCCATCGGCACGTCCGGCAGCGCATCCAGGAACAGGTCGCCGGACACGGCCACGCCGTCCAGCTCGACATCCCGACCGTCTTGAAGGGCGGCCATGATCTCGGCCGCCGGCACAGTCTGGGCCTCGCGTTCGCGATCGGAACAATTCACGCCGAGTTGCCGGACGAAAGGCGCCTTTGGCCCCTCGCCTCCTCCCGCCAGCCGGCAGTCGGCCCCTTGAACTGATCCACCCGAGCCGAAGGTCGCCAGCAGCGCCAGACCGGCCCAGAATACGGCTCCCCTCATCCGGCGTTCCTTCGCACGTCCTGTCATGTCGGTCTTATACGAATCCCCCCTGCACGATTGCAAGCAAACACTTGGGAGAATGAACCCCTCCCCGATAGAATTGACAGAAGAGCAGACCGGAGAGGTTCCTGATGCCACGTTCTCCACTCATCCTCCCCCTCGTCGCGCTCGCCCTCGCGCTGTGGGCGTCGGTCGGACAGAGCGAACAGTTGGCCGAGATCCCCGTGTTGGGGGCCACCCCTGCGAATAATCGAGGCGTGGTCGAATTGGCCTTGATCCGATGGGATCAAGCGGCGGCGCCCGACCCGTTGGAATTGAAGTGGAACACGGGACAGAAGAACTTCCTGCGGGGTATCCGGGAAGATGTCCAATTCGTGAACGAGTCGGTGCACGCGTTTGACACGGCGCTCAACGTGGCGGTCGCCCGCACGCCCGGCAGCCGCCATACGGGCACCCTCTCAATCCTGGGCTTTGCCTATCAAACGACGAAGAGCGACGGTCCCAGCGCCGGGGGAGTCTTCACCGTCGGATTCATCGCGGCCTTGCGGGGCGATCGCATCAGGAAAGGCATCGCCATGACCGGCACCATCGAACCGGATGGGCGGATCGGACCGGTGGGCGCGATTCCGGACAAGCTGCGCGCCGCCGCGCGGGAAGGCTATCGCACCGTCTTGATTCCCCGCGGCCAGCTCTACGAGCCGCGCTGGGACTTGCCGACCCTGGCCACCGCCTTGAACCTGACCATCCAAGAGGTATCGAGTATTGACGAGGCCTATGAGCTGATGACCGGCCTCCGACTCTGACGCAACGCTCGGTGGCAGCGCTTCTGCAAAGAAAAGGGGGGTGAGATTCATCGGGATCCCACCCCCCTCGACGACCCTGATCATGTTCCAATAAAGACAGGCCGCTAAGCCCCGCACCCTCCTCACCTACCGGTAGTCATCGTCCCCCAAATCCTCCCCCGCCTTCGTGATGAAATCATCGTCGTCTTCGATGGCTTCGTCGAGATCCTCGTCGGCCAAGGTCTCTTCGGCCTCGTCCGCCAATTCTTCAAGCCCCAAATCGTCTGCGGCGTCACGGCGCGGGGCCCTCACGCGAGGCGCCTCCTCCCGAGCCGGTGCCGGCGCTTCTTCTTTCATCAGCTTGGCTTCCGCCAGCGGGGCCTTCTTGGGCGCCGGCGCCATGGCTATAGGCGCCGCCTTCTTGGCTTTCGTGGCCGCCTTGGCCTTTGCGGCCTTCTTGATCTTCTTGGCCTTTTGGGCCCTTTTCGCGGCGGGCTTTGCCCGCTTGACGGCCTTCTTTTTGGCCGCTTTGCGCGCCACCTTCGGTTTCTTTGAGGCTTTCTTCTTTTTCTTCTTCTTGGTCGCCATACCTCCTCCTCCTGACTTCTCAGATGCCACGACGAGAGAATCGCTCTCTTGGCGGGACCATCTAGCACGAATACCGGGATCTATGCAAGCAGGCATGTAGCAGAAAAATCAGACTTGGGACAGGAGGGATCCAGGCGCTACGGTTCGACCCAGACGTTCACGTAGGACGGCAGGCTATCTCCACCCTTGACGGTATCGGGCCCCTTCATGTCGGTCACCTGTAGCTTGAATCGATAGAGCCGCTTTGAGGAGACCTTGGGCGCAACAAAGGTGGCTTTGGGGGAATCCGCGTCCAGGAGCGGGACCTTGTGCCCTCGGACCTGGGTCCATTCGTACCGGAGCGGATCCCCATCCGCATCGTTACTCCCCAGGCCGTTGAGGATGACCGTAGCCCCGGCTTTCACCTTCTGTTCTTTCCCCGCGAAGGCAATCGGGAGTTGGTTCGACTCTTGCGGAGCCTGCACGACGACCTGGACGGAGCCCTGCTTGCCGCGATTCGTCACGGTCACAGTCGCACGCCCATTCCCCGCCGTCTGGAGGGTCCCGTCGGAGAAGACCTTGACGATCTTTTCATTCGACGACCGATAGGCGCTGCTGGTGGACAGGCCATTGAGCGGCCGCGCGACCTTATCGGCGAAGACACCCACCACAGGAATCTCGACGATCTTCCCGATCGTATCGATCCGCCAGGGCTTTTCGACCTCGAATTCAATGCTGCTGAGCGGCGCCGTCGGCGCTGCCTGCAGCTCGATTTCATCGAACTCTTCGTGTCCGGTCAACCGTCCGCGGGCCACTTCCGCCACGGCAAGCAAGCGAACCTCACCGAGGAGCTCGTCCGGCACCTTGAGCAACCCTCCGAACGGTGGAGTTGAAGTCGGCAGCCCCTCAAGCGCCGGCTTGGCCTGCTGGAGTCCTTGAGGTGCCTGCCCCTGCCGATACCAGAAGTAGAGCACCCGGGTGACCCCGGTCTCTTTTCCCAGGTCGACCGCCGCTTTGACCTCGGAGCCTGAGGTGACAGCGCTATCCCCAACCGGTGAGACAATCCGAAAGGCCCAGGACTGCGGGGGATCCAGAACAAGCCCCCCGAGAGTCAGGGCGAGGACTGCTCCCCAAGGCCCTATGGTCTGAAGAAACGGCCGCACTCGCATAAGATGGGCAAAGTCTAGCACGATCTCCTTCGCCGAGCCCGCATTATTCATGAACACTTCTGCTGCAATCGTGGATTCGCCACTCCGACAAGCCGGGGCGCGTCGACACGGCACCCCGGCAGGCGGGCTCGCCGCTCGGTCGGTCAACATCCTGTTCAAGGATGCCTCCTTCCTCACGGCTCCGCGCGCCTGTTTCGCTGAGCGACTCCCGGGGCGCCTGTTGCGCTTCCAATGCAACGGGTCGAACGCGACGGACCGTCATGAATAATGCGGGCCAGCCACGGAATCGCATGGTAAAATAGCGCTAATGAACCCAGTGCCAATCCCACGGGAGATCATTCGGATGAGCAGATCGAGTAAGTCTGGAATGAAGCGCGACTTCCACCTGCCAGGGCTCGTAGCTCTGATCTTCGGCTTTAGCCTGCTGATGAGCCCCGCCCAAGCCTATGGCCCCTTGTTTACGATTGTGATGGAAGGGGAAGCCCCCTATTTCTTCCCGGTACATGCCAAGGTCCCCACCGGCACACCGATCCAGTGGAAAAATCCCACCGCCACCTCCCATACCGCCACCTACGATGGCTGTGTCACCGAAGGCCCTTGCCTCTTCGATTCCGGGTCCGTCGAGCCGAACGGCGCCTATTCGGCTCCAAGTCTGCCGCCTGGACGGTACCCCTACCACTGCCAGGTTCATCCCATCATGCGCGGCCTGCTCACCGTCACCGAGAGCACGGCCTCGCCTTCGACCAATTTGTAGTCACTCCGTGCCAGCCGTGCAGGCCTTCTCGACTCCCGCTATAATGCGAGCCGCTGTCCCTTGGCAAGCCGCATGACGCATGGCCCAGCTTGACTCGACTGCTTCTCCCCCGCGCGGCCGCTGGGTGATTCTCTCCCTGCTCTTTACCATCTGCGTCGTGACCTACATCGATCGGGTGAACATCTCGGTCGCCGCCCGGCACATGATGCCGGCGCTGGGTCTCACCGATCTGCAGATGGGCTGGATCTTCTCGGCCTTCGTGTTCGGCTATGCCCTGTTCCAAGTGCCAGGGGGCTGGCTGGGCGATCGGTGGGGGCCGCGCCTCACCCTGACGCTGGCCGTACTCTGGTGGTCGATCTGTACCGGTCTCACGGCCGTTGCGCCGACCTGGCCGCTGGCCGGGCTGCTGGGCATCACCGGCTCCCTGCTCGTGGTTCGGTTTCTCATCGGCGCGGGAGAAGCCGCCGCACTCCCGAATTTCAACCGCACCGTGGCCAACTGGCTGGGCCCCCACGAGCAAGGCCTCGGCATCGGGATCGCGATCGGGGGCTTGGGTGTCGGCTCGGCGTTGACGCCCCCCCTCACCGCCTGGATCATGGTGAATTACGGCTGGCAGACGGCCTTCTGGTGGGCCTCGCTCCTCGGGATCATCGTCGCCGGCCTGTGGTTCGCCCTCGCCGCCGACAGGCCCCCCGTGCGAGAGACCGCCGCTCAGGCTCAGCACGTCCCGCTCGCTCTGCCTGTTCCATGGGGCGCCATTGCTCGGACGCCGACCCTCTGGTGGCTGGTCCTGAGCTATACCTGCCTCGGTTACGTCGCCTATATCTATCTCTCCTGGTTCTATCTCTACCTCGTAAACGTGCGCGGCTTTAGCATCCTGGCCGGAGGATTTTATGCCGCGATGCCGTTTCTGGCGATCACGGTGAGTTGTCCCTTGGGCGGTTGGCTGACGGATCGCGCGGCGGAACGGTGGGGCGTCGACCGTGGCCGAGGGAGCGTCGGGGGCAGCGGGATGGTCCTCGCCGGCCTCTCCATCGCGGCCGGCGCGGCGCTCGACGCCCCCCTGCCGGCCCTTGCGCTGCTCTCATTGGGCGCCGGCTTTCTCTATCTCGCCGTGGGGGCCTATTGGACCTGCGCCGTCGACCTCTCGAAATCCCACGCCGGGACGCTCTCCGGCCTGATGAACACCGGCGCCAACATCGGCGGCAGCCTCTCCCCGACACTCACCCCCTGGCTGGCCGATCGGATCGGCTGGGCCGGCGCCTTGAGCGTGGCCGCGGCGATCGCGCTGCTCGGCGCGCTGATGTGGCTCCGCATCCGTCCGGCGCAAGGCTTGGCGCGCTTGCCACCCGGCGGTCGAGCTTGGTAGATTGAGCGCCGCCGTGACGATCAAGTTCGAAAAGAAAAACCCCCGCGTCGTCATCTCCACCAGATTCGGCGAGATGTCGGTGCGCTTCTATCCGGATGACGCGCCCCGCCACGTGGACAATTTCGTCAATCTGGCGAAGATGGGATTCTACGACGGCACGACGTTCCATCGCGTGATCCCCGGATTCATGATCCAAGGCGGCGACCCGCTGAGCAAGAACCCGGACCGATCGCTGCACGGGACGGGCACCCCGGGCTATTCGATCCAGGCCTCCCCGAACGATCGCCCCCATAAGCGCGGGGCGCTTTCGATGGCGAAGATGCCGCGCGAGAGCAACAGCACCCGCGACTTCAACGACAACGGCTCCCAGTTTTTTATCTGCGTTCAGGACTCCAGCGGCTTGGATCGCTGCTACACCGTCTTCGGCGAGGTGACGCGCGGGCTGGAGGTGCTCGATCAGATCGTCAATCTGCCCCGGGACGAGCACGACAATCCGCTCGATCCCCCGACGATGAAGGTGACGGTGAAGGAGTAGGACCGCTTTCAGTTGTCAGCTCTTGGCTTTCAGCCGTCGGCTCTCAGTAACCTTCCTTCCCCTCTTTACACCTCTCATTTTTCATTTTTAACTTTTCACCGTCTTCCCCTACCGTCCCCCCATCGCCCAGGTCAGCCCGAAGAAGATGCCCTGCCGCCGGGTATTCTCTTCGTTGTGGGGCTCCGTCCCCACACCGCTGGTCGTATAGGCCGTGACGGTTCCCGATCCTGAACGGACATCCCAGTACATGTAGCCGGCTTCCAGCGCCAGACTCTTCCACGCCCGGACGTGAATCCCGGCCTCCAACTGGACGCCATTCCCCCCGCTCGCCGTGGTGAGAAAACTCGGATCCTGTTGCAGATCGGTCCGCAAGTGGTGCACATCCGTGCTCCGATACAGCGTGTAGGGCAGATAGAAGGCCGAGCCCGTGATCGCCACCCGTTCGTGCAAGGGAATCGTGAGTCGACTGCCGAGCCGAAAGTTGTACCACTCGTTGGTTTGCGTGATCGCAATGACTGAGTTGGGAACGGGCGTGCTGGGAGGCGGCAGCAGATCCTGGACGCCGTAGGCCTGGTATTGCTCCTGCCAATACTGAAACCCGATCAGCAGATCCCAGGCGCCGACCAGCGGCAGGGAGCCGCCGGAATAGCCCGGAGGTTTCCACTGGAACGGACGCCAGCCGGCGTCGACCGAAACAAACAACACATGCCCGTTGCGCTGTTCCGAATAGGTTTCCGAGATCTTGTTCGTACGATTATTCCCGGCCCAATCCTGGTCGATGAGCGAACCGTTGGAGATGATGCCGCCGCCGAGGGAGGCGTTCACCAGCAAGCTGCCGGTGCGCGGACGAAACGGCGTGACGTACTCCGCGGAGAGAATCTGCACGGGCGCGTTGAGCCCCCGCCAGGTGAGTTCCGACAGCACATTGGGCGAATGGCCGGGCCCCGCGATGTTGTGCGCGCTACGCCCTTGGCTCAGCCATTCTCGAAATCCGATCGTGAAGGTATAGTGCGGCGTGTCGTAGGTGTAGCTGCGCCCGGCTTGGGCGTTCGCCGACGTCGGCAAAAGACCGGGAAGCAGCGCCGCACCAAGGAATGCGGCCAACGCGGCGGCGCGAGTCCGTGCGCGCAAGGTTGTCACAGGAAAAGGAGAGGGCTAAAAAAACGCCATGCTGCAGAACGTGACGGTCGAATTATATTGATCCGTGATGCCACGGTCATAGCGCAAGACTTGGCCCTGCTCCGCCTGGATTAACCGAAGCAAGGTGTAGATCGAGGCAAACCCGGTAATGCGCCGCTCATCGCCCTCTTTGACGAGGTAGTCCATGAAGCCCTGTGGATTCCGTTCCTCCACCTGTTTCAGCATCTCGAGGTCCTTCTGCAAACAGCGGTGGAAGGCAAAATCCGTCGGCGGTTTCTGATCGCCGTAGCGCATCCCGATATGGGCCAACTCGGCGCCGGCGATCACGCAATAGCTTCGCCCTGAAGCCCGGAGCGCCTCCTTCAAGGCCCCGATTCCCTCCTCAACCGATCGCGCCAGATCCTTGAGATCGTCCGCCACGAAGCAGTCGAAGGGGAACGAACAGAGCACCGGCACGATGGTGAAGGCCCGTTCTCGCCCTAGGACGTACTGCATCCACGGGAGCTGAAATTCGATCGCATGCTCGGCTTGATGCGTCCGGTCTTCGGCGAACCAACGATCTCCGCCGTTGCGTCGAAGGGCTGTCAGCACCGCTTGGTCGGCCTTCACGACGCCCAAGGGGGTTTCGAAATCCTTATCGGTCAGGGCAAACCCATGCGGCAGGGCCTGGTGCGCCGTGCCCACGAGGACATAGAGGTCCGGCGATTGGGCCTCACGGAGTTCTTTGTAGGCCCACGCGTAGATCGGCCCCGCCTGCTTGAGATCGTAGTGGGGCGCGACCAGGCCCTTGATCGGCTTCCCCTTGTGGTCGGAGGCGCGGATCTCGGGCCCTTCCTTCGAGCGTTCGAATTCTTCCAGTTGGCGAATCAGCCGATCGGGATCGGCCTCGTAACTGCGCCCGGCGTAGGCGGCGCGCCGCACCGGCTGCGCGCGATAGGCCTCGACCGAGGAGCGTTTCGCCGCCTCGACGCGATCGCCCTCCAAGAAGAGCTTGTGGTCCATGTCGGCGACCAACCGCTCGATCTTGTCGGGCTGCAGGAACTCACCGAACTTCTTGAGGTAGAGCACCCCGAGGCGTTCCAGCGAATGCTCCCCGTCCAAATGCTGCACGAGAAAGAAGTAGTTCAAGGGAATGATGAGCCGCTCCGCGGAGAGACCCGTCGGGTCCCAGAGCATCACATACTGCTCTTCGCCCTGCTTGATCGGGGAAAACTGCAGATTCCGCAGGCGCGGCAAGGGGGTCGTCGGTTGCATCGCTTCCGGCACGGGTGATCCTCCTGGCGCGAAAGTTGGCATTCTACTGGAGGCTCCATTGGAGCCGCAATGGGGAAACGCGACTGTGCGCTTACGCTTCAGGCGGGCGCGAAGCACGGCGGAGAGACCAGACGACCAGGGCGGCGATCACCAGGGGGGTCAGCCAGAGCGTCGGACGGCCATAGCCCGGCCCGGCAAATTCGATCAGATCCGTGAAGCGGCCGATCAGCAACGACATGCGGGCCATGACCGTGTACCCGAAGGCCGCGCCGAAGGCGATCATCAAAAACATGATCCCGGTTCGAGCCGCGGTCTTCAGCGGGCCGGTATGGTCCAAGGAGAAGAAGAAGTAAAACAGGACGGAGACGACCCCGACCAGCAGAATGATCGCGTTCAGGTTGCTGGCGGGATTCAGGAGATTCGCCGTAAAGGCGACCCCGCCGTCGGGCAGCAGCGTCACGAGGGGGCGAACGGTATCTTCCACCTGCTTGAGGATGAACGATGAGATCGTCCGTGGGATGGCGAGCCCCGAGCCGACGCCCACGATGAACGCGAAGGCGTAGCGCGAGAGCCAGGCCGCCTTCGGCACGTACCGAGCGAGCATCAGCAGACCCAGCCCCACCGGCACTAAGAGCGACCAGTCCCCTTCCTTGATCATCGGCACATAGATCAAGTGTACGATCACCGTGTCGTAGGCCTTCACGATCGTGTAGCCGACCGAGATGCCGACGTAGAGATGCTCCGCCAGCTTGAAGATGGGATTGTCCTCATAGAGGAAGGTGAAGATGAACAGGGTCAGTCCAGTCGCCACCCAAGCCCCGATGATGACTTCAAACGGCATCGTTCGATGTCCTTCTCATCTACGGCGCCACCTGTCGCCGCCCGGCGCGGCGCAGCGAAAAATAGAAGACGTTGCAGAGAATCACGAGCACGATGATCGCAAAGTGGGTGGCCGATTGGGCGTCCATCCCCGCGACGGCCCGCGCTCTTTGCCCGATCAGCACCTCATACTCCGCCGCCCCCCGCAGCCCGCCGATCAACCCGTTGATCTGTCCGCTCCGCAGCAAGGGATAGAGGCCGGGCGCAATCACGCCGGTGCAGCCGCCGCCCAACTCGAACTTGTACTTGTCCTTGCCGAACACGTACCAGGCTTCGACGCCGGGATTGCCGGCCCCCAAGCTGATGGCATAGGCGATGTCCCGCAAGCTGGTGACGCCTTCCAACACCGCCAGGGTCTTGGTGGAGGCGCCCCCGTAATCGCTGGGGAAGGCCTTGTAGAGGTCCTGGCCCATGTTGATGATCACGGAGCTGCCCCCGGGACTCCACCCGAGGAAGACATAGTCCTTCCCCTTGTCCTTTCCGGCCTCTTTCGCCACCTCGGCAAGGACCTGATCGGCCATGCCGGTGCCGGACACCCACAGCGTCATCGCGACGACGCGAAGATCCTTCTTGAAGGCATGCCGCAAGATCGCCACCGCTTGGGGATGCAGCTCCGGCTTCGACGCCGGATCGAAATCCAGCGACAGGAGGAGCACCGATCGCGGCGGCAGCTTCTCGATGTAGTCGTAGACCGATTGCACTTCCGGCGAAATCTTGATGGCCAGCCCGACCGGAAACAGCAGCGGGATGAGCGTGAACGCGCCGATCATCAGAAAGATCAGCCGCCGATCGATTTTCAACATGCGCTCTGCGAAGGTCACGAAGCGACCTCGCAATTAAAAATGCAACGTTCAAAATGCAAAATTATGGATGCGCTTCGAGCGCGATGACATTTTTCATTTTGCATTTTTAATTTTGCCTTACTCTTTTCCCCCGCCCAAATACGACCGCTCCACCCCGAAGATGATCTTGAAGGACAGCGCCACAGCGCCGAGG
>CAYZTJ010000087.1:0-13377 GCA_964481215.1 uncultured Nitrospira sp.
CCGTTTCTCGTTGAATGATGGGCAGGAGCCGCGGCTTGATCGAGCTCACGGTGACGAGGTCCACGCGGCCTTGGAACAAGTTTTCCAGAAAGATTTTCAGATCCATATAGGCGTCAAAGGACTTGTCCGAAAATTCGACGACAAAATCCAGATCACTCTCCGCCGTCGCCTCACCGCGTGCGCAGGATCCGAAGAGACCCAGCCGACGCACCCCGAGCTTCCGAAGCGTCCCTTGGTTCTGCTCGATTAATCTCAGCACTTCTTCTCGATCTCTTACCATGACGTGGCCTTCTATCTTCACGCGATATTGGGCACGCTCGGGAGTGGCAGGTCCTCTTCAGCAGAGGCGGCGGCAAAGGCAATCACGGCGCGCACATCTCGCTCGGTCAGGGTCGGGAAATCAACCAGGATTTCATCGATGCTTGCTCCTTCAGCCAAGCTCGCCAGAATCGTACGCACGGTGACCCGCGTCCCCTTGATCACAGGCTCCCCGCCACAGATCTTTGGATCGCGCACGATGTATTGTTCATAGTTCATGGTACCTCTCCCCGCTAGGGCTCGCCCCTGACTCCTCGTGACCGCTCTACTTCTCGCCGCATCACTGAATACAGGATGGGGAACACCTGGTCACACGACGGGCTCACCCGTGGGCTCTACGGTATCAAGACCTGACATCAGACTCAAGCAATAGGCTCACCCAGGCTGACGTCTCCCCCGAAAACGACGACAGGATAAAACCAGAGTAGAATGGCAGCTTTGGCGGTCCTCGACGAAAGGAACGGATCGATGAAGCGGTCAAAACGGACCAGATTCGTTCTTCTTGGTTCACGCACTTAAAATGCAGGGAAGGATGGAACGGGGTCTCTCGCAAGAGATGGAACGCTTTGCGAGCGCCCTTCTTCACTGAGTCAGGAAGGAGATCGTAGGCGTCCCAGAAGCTAGGCAGGGTCTGAGACTTCACAACCGGTCAAAATCCATGTCAGAGGACTTCCCCGCTGCAATGTCCTGACGAGCTTTCCGCGCCGCAGCCTTTAATCCGGTATTGCGAGCAAACAGCTCGTCCCACTTGGCCTCGTCCTGTGCCCCCAACGCAAGATAACGCAGCTCGTCAACCAAGTGTTCCTGGGTCGACTCTGGGAGTGTCTCCAGCAATTTAACCGCTGTTTCGATCGCTTTCGTCGTCATGGTAGGCCTCTCGTGCTGTCTACTTTAGCAAGGAGCTGAAAGGGACACAAGCGATGCCCACTAAGCCATGCATCGTCTTCGGTGCGCCGCCGCATTCACTGTGACTGAATTGTGACTGAAACCGTCAAAATGGGCAAAATTCATCGTAATGGATAGAATTCCTGGAATGCTCGCAAGCCCATGAAAATACAAAGGAACGGGGAAACCGACTACCAAATCAGGCACTTGCGAAAATTGGTCCGAATTCTCTCTTAATCAGCGGGCCGTAGGTTCGACCCCTACACGGCCCACCAATTCCTTCTCAGCGACTAGTTCGCTGACCTCTTTTCCTCGTCCGCCGCTCCGACTCACACCCAATCCGGCGCGTATTCTTTGCCGACCTCGCGTTCGGCGAAGCGCCGATAGAGCGCCGGCAGCACGATCAGCGTCAGCGCGGTGGAGGTAAAGAGGCCGCCGATGACCACGGTGGCGAGCGGACGCTGCACTTCCGCGCCGATCCCCGACGCCACTGCCAGCGGCAGCAGGCCGAGCAGCGTCGTCATCATCGTCATCACCACGGGGCGCAACCGCAACAGGCAGCCGGTCAGGATGGCCTCATCAGTCTGCTTGCCCTCGTGGCGCAGCTGATTGATGTAGGAGACCAGCACGATTCCGTTCCCCACCGCCAGGCCGAAGAGTTCGATGAATCCAATGGAGGCCGGCACGCTGAGGTACTGCCCGGTCAACCAGAGCGACACCACCCCGCCGACCATCGCGAAGGGCAGATTCAAGATGATCAAGGTCGCATAGCGGTAGGAGTGGAAGGCCCAGAAGAGCAGGAAGAAGATGAGCCCCAGCGTAATCGGTACGACCAGCAGCAGGCGGGCGTTGGCGCGCTCCATACTCTCGAACGCTCCGCCCCAGGCGACCGTATAGCCTTCGGGCAGGCGCACCGAGGCGGCGAGTTTCGCGCGCCCCTCATCCACCACACTGCCGATATCGCGCCCCACGACGTTGAAACCGATGTAGATACGGCGGCGCACCTGCTCGCGGCTGATGCGGGCCGGCCCTTCCCGCACCTCGATCTTCGCCAAATCGCTCATCGGGATCGGCGCGCCGGAGCCGGACATCACGCGGATGTCCCCGATGGCGTTCACGCCGTTGCGGGCTTCTTCGGGAAACCGCAGCACGAGCTGAAAGCGCCGCTCCCCTTCGTAGACGTGCGTGGCCACCTTGCCGCCGATCGCGGTATTGATGAGATCCTCCACGTCGGCCACGTTGATGCCATAGCGCGCGATCTTCTGCCGGTCGATGTCCACGGTGAGATAGGGCTGGCCGGCGATCTGTTCCACCTTGATATCCTTCACGCCGCGGATCGTCTGCAGCAAGGCCGCGATCTCGTCCGCCTTGCGATGCAGCAGATCCAAGTCCTCGCCGAAGATTTTCACGGCGCATTCGGTGCGGATGCCGGAGATCAGCTCATCCACCCGTTCCTGAATGGGCTGGCTCATGAGCACGGAGATGCCGGGAATCTCGGCCAGCTTGGCGCGGACCGCGTCGGTAATGGAGGTCTGGCTGACACCCGGCCGCCACTGGCTGGACGGCGCCAGCGTGACGATGGGATCGCTCTCGTTCGGTTCCTCCGGCCCGTAGGCGATATCCCCTCGCCCGATCTTGCTGACGGCCTGCCGCACCTCCGGCACGGCGAGCATCGCCTTGTGCGTCCGCTTTTCCATTTCGATGGACTCCGGCAGCGAGACGCTCGGCAACCGGACGATCTGCGGCGTCAGCGCGCCTTCCTGCAAGATGGGAATGAATTCGCGGCCGACAAAGGGCAGCAAGGCCAGGCTGCCCGCCAGGATGACGAGGGAACCGGCCAGCACCCATCCGCCGTGGCCGATGATCCAACCGAGCACCGGCCGATATCGGTCTTTCATCCAGAGCGTCACGCGCGTCTCTTCCGGATGGTTGCCCCGCAGCACGATGGACGCGAGCACCGGCGACAGGGTCAGCGTCACCAGCACGGAGACCAGCAGCGCGATCACCAGCGTGTAGGCCAGGGGGGCGAACATCTTGCCCTCCATCCCGTGCAGGGTCATGAGCGGGAGGAACACCACGCTGATGATCAGGATGCCGAAGAGGATCGGCCGGCCGACCTCTTTGGTCGCGTGCAGGATGACGTCCAACCGGCTCTTCAGCCGCATGTCGGTGTGCGCGAGGTGGCGATAGACGTTCTCCACCACGACCAGCGAGCCGTCGGCGATTTCCCCGACCGCGATGGCCAGCCCGCCGAGCGTCATGAGATTGGCCGAGAGGCCCAGCCGCTGCATGACGATGAAGGTGATGAGCGGCGTGACGAGCAAGGAGATCGTCACTACGAGGGCGCTGCGCACGTGGCCGAGAAAGAGGAAAAAGACCAACACGACGAGGACCACGCCTTCGATCAGCGCGTCCCGAACCGTGTTGATCGCCCGCGTGACCAACTCGATGCGGTCGTAGAAGGGCGCGAGGCTTGTGCCGGGCGGCAGGGCCCCGTCGCGATGGAGCGATGCGACCTTCTGCTTCACGGCCCGCACCACTTCGCGGGCGTTGCCGCCGCGGAGCATCAAGACCGTGCCGGAGACCACTTCCCGTTCGCCGTTCAGCACCGCCGCCCCGTGACGCACGGCATGGCCGATGCGCACCTCGGCCACATCGCGCACGAAGACCGGCGTGCCCGCGGCCTCTTTCACGATGATGCTCTCGATGTCCGGCAGGCCCTTGATGAGCCCAATCCCCCGCACGATCGCCCGCTCGGCATGCCGTTCCAGCACATTGCCGCCGGCGTTGGCGTTGTTGTTCGCCACCGCCTCGTAGACTTCGTGGAGCGTCAAGTTGTACTTGCGGAGCTTCGCGGGGTCCACCAGGACCTGATACTGCTTGACGAACCCGCCTAAGGCATTGACCTCGATCACCCCCGGCACGCTTTTGAGCGCCGGGCGCAAGACCCAATCTTGGAGCGTGCGCTGGCCGGTCAATTCCGCCTCGGCGAGGGCCGGATCGCTTGCGCCGCCCTCCGGGCCCTCCAGGTAATACTGGTAGACTTCGCCGAGGCCGGTCGCGATCGGCGCCATCACCGGTTCGACCGACTCCGGCAATCGTTCCTTCGCCGCCATGATGCGTTCCAACACGAGTTGGCGGGCGAAATACATATCGACGTCATCCTGAAAGACGATGACGATCTGCGACAAGGCGAACTTGGAGAGCGAGCGGATTTCCGCCAACTTGGGCAGGCCGGTCATCTGCAATTCGAGGGGGTAGGTGATGAATCGTTCGACCTCGACGGGCGAGAGGCCGGCCGCTTCGGTCAGAATTTGGACTTGGATATTCGTGACGTCCGGGTAGGCGTCGATCGGGATGGATTGAAAGGCCAGAGCCCCCAGCACCGCCAGCAGCCCCGCCAGCCCAAGCACCAAGATGCGTTGCCGAAGCGAGAACTCCAGCAGGGTCGCAATCATGGCGCCGGCTCGATCTTGCGGTGCTCGATTTCTGACTTCAGCACGAACGCGCCTTTGGTCACGACCGGCTCCCCTTCCTGCAGCCCGTCGAGCAGCGCCACCACGTCGCCGCTCTCCTCGCCCAGTTTGACCGTGCGCATTTCGAAAGCGTCCGCCTCCCGCCGCACGAAGACCACCTTGCCCTTCGGGCCGGTCTGCACCGCCGAGAGGGGAATACTGAGGATGTCCTGGCTCGGAGTGGAATAGACCCGCACGGTGGCGAACATTTCCGGCTTGAGCTTCCGGTCGGCATTTTCGACCGTCACGCGCAGGCGCATGGTGCGGGTGGCGGGATCCAGGACGTCGCTGATGTAGGTAATGGTGCCGGGGAAGGTTTGGTGCGGATAGGCGGCGGCCGCCACCTCGACCGTCTGGTCCTTGTGGATGAAGCGTACGTCTTTCTCCGGCACGTTGCCGACCACCCAGACGTGCGACAGGTCCGCCACCGTGAAGAGCTTCTGATCGGTGTCGACCACTTCGCCGCGGGTGATGTTCCGCATGATCACCCGCCCCTCGAACGGCGCGCGCAGGGGAACATCCGCCTTGATCGTGTGCTCCCGATCCAGTCGCTGCAGCTCAAAGGCCTGCACCCCCAGGAGCTCCAGCCGGCTGCGGGCTTCGCGCGACTCGGCCAGCACCGTGCGATATTCCGCCTCGCGCCGCTGCAGTTCGGCCTGGCTGATCGCCTTGTGTTGATAGAGGTCCTGCGCCCGTTCGTGGGCCAGCGTGGCCTCGTGCAGCCTGGCGCCGGCCTTCACGTAGGCGCCTTCGGCCTGCCCCAACTCCGTGCTGTGGATCTTGGCCAATGGCGTCCCCTTCGTGACATCGCGGCCCACATCCACGTAGACGTCGATCACGCGCCCGCGAATCAGCGGCGTCACTTCGGCCAGCTCGTTCTCGTTCGGCTGCACCGTGGCGGGAAACTCGCGATGGATGCGAAACTGCCCGCGGGCGACCGGCTGCACGTCGATGCCGGCTTGCGCCAGCGCGCCGGCCGAGAGACGGATCAGGTCGGCATTCGGCGCCGCCGCAGCCGGAGAAGCTTGCGGCGCCTCGGACTGATCGCGCGAACAGCCGTGTAGTTCTGCGCCGCCCGACAGAACGAGCGGCATCAGCAGAATGAGGGGCCACCGCCTCATGGAGACCAAGATTCGCAACGTCATGGCGACAGACTATAGGCGAAGCACCGGAATGTCACAACTGGCCATGACCATCATTTCCGCCGCAGGCTCCCTGCCGGACTGCCTCATCCGTCCCTTGCCGTCTCCGCACGAGCTTCACGGTCTCAACAATGGCCAGGGGAAGCAGGCCCACCGCGATCATGAGTGCCCAATCTTCCAGCGGCAGCGCGGCCGCCTTGAACAGGGGCGCCACGGCCGGGAGCGTCAGCACCGCCACCTGTATGGCCAAGGAGGCCAGGAAGGCCCACATCAGCGCCGGATTGCTCCTCACCCCGAGCGAAAACACAGAGTAGCGATCGCTTCGGCAGTTGAACGCGTGCACCAACTGGACCACAACCATCACTGTGAAGGCCACGGTACGGGCTTGATCGAGGTTCTGTTTCAGCCCGTAGAGGGCATAGGCAAAGGCGCCGAGCGCGATGACCGCCATCATCAAGCCCTCGGCGGCGATGGCCAGGAGTCGCCCGCCATCCAGAAGGCCGGCTTCGGGTCGATGCGGCGGTCGCCGCATCAGGTCCGGCGCCTTCGGATCGACGGCCAGGGCCAGCGCGGGGAACCCGTCCGTCACCAGATTCATCCAAAGGATTTGAATCGGCAGGAGCGGCAGCGGCAGCCCGCTGACGGCGGCGAAGAGCATGACCAGCACTTCGCTGACGTTGCAGGACAAGAGGAAGTGAACGGTCTTCCGGATGTTGTCGAAGACCCCGCGACCCTCTTCGACCGCCGCCGCGATGGAGGCGAAGTTGTCGTCGGTGACCACCATGTCCGAGGCTTCTTTCGTGACATCCGTGCCGGCCATGCCCATCGCCACGCCGATGTCCGCTTCCTTGACCGCCGGGGCGTCGTTGACGCCGTCGCCGGTCATGGCCACCACGGCGCCGCGCGCCTTCCAGGCCTTGACGATGCGCAGCTTGTGCTCGGCCGACACCCGCGCGTAGACGCTCACCCCCTCGACGAACTGGGCCAACTGCTGATCGGTCACGTTCTGTACTTCGATACCGGTCAGGGCGGAGGCCGCCCCATCGACCAACCCCAATTCACGGCCGATCGCCAACGCCGTCTCCTTGTGGTCACCCGTAATCATGACGGTGCGGATCCCGGCCGCCCGACAGGCCTGGACTGCGACCTTCGCTTCGGGACGCAGGGGATCTTTCATCGCGGCCAGTCCGAGAAAGACCAGGTCCTGCTCCAGCGCGCCTGCGGCAAAGGCGGCCGGCTCGGTCCTCAATCGCCGATGTGCCACCGCGAGCACACGCAAGGCCTCATGCGCAAAGGCCGCATTGGCCTCCAGGATCGCCCGCCGCGCCGAGTCCGTGAGGGGCTCCGACTTTCCGTCGAGCGTGAGGGTGTGCGTGCACCGTTCCAGCAGCAGATCGGGCGCGCCTTTCACATAGGCCGTCGGCCCATCGGGCGCGCGCCGCACGACGGTCATCATCTTCCGTTCCGGATCGAAGGGCGCTTCCCCCAGAAACGGGAACGCCGTCTCCAGCTGTTCCTTGCGCAGACCGCCCTTAGCGGCCACGACCAGCAAGGCCCCTTCCGTCGGATCGCCGACGATCCGCCAGCTCCCATCCTCCTGCTGCAACGTCGCGCCGTTGCACAGCACCGACGCGGACAGCAGCTCGCGCAAGCCGTCATGCGTGATCCGTGACGCGTAATCCGTGAGTCGTGATACGTCATCCGTGATCGGTTCTGACGTTTCACGTGTCACGTTCGACGTTTCACGAATCTCCCCCGTCGGTGCATAGCCTTCCCCCGTCACCTCGAACCGGCGCCCATCCAGATACAGGCGGGTGACGGTCATCTCATTCTTCGTCAGCGTGCCGGTTTTATCCGTGCAGATAACCGTCGCGGATCCCAACGTTTCGACCGCGGGCAACTTCCGGATCAGGGCATGCCGCTTGACCATGCGCGTGACGCCCAGGGCCAGCGTGATGGTCACCACCGCGGGCAGTCCTTCGGGCACGGCGGCGACGGCCAGGCTGACCGAGGTCAGAAACATGGCAACGAGCGGCTCTCCCCGCAGATAGCCCAGGGCGAAGACCACCGCGACCACGCCGATGGCCAGCCATAAGAGTGTGTAGCCGAACTGTTCCAGGCGGCGTTGCAACGGGGTCTCGGCCCGCTCGGCCTCCTCGGCCTGTTGGATCATCGCGGCGATCCGGCCCAGTTCGGTCTGGAGCCCCGTGGCGACGACGAGCGCGCGCGCCTTTCCGGTCACCGCCGCTGTTCCCATGAAGACCATGTTGATTCGATCGGCCAAGGGGACCGCGCGTCCTAATGTCGGCTCAGCCGCTTTCTGCACCGGCGTCGACTCTCCGGTCAGCGAGGCCTCCTGCGTTTGGAAGGAGGTCGTATAGGCCAGGCGCGCGTCAGCCGGCACGCGATCGCCGGCTTCCAACAAGGCCAGGTCGCCGGGCACCAAATCCCGCGCCGGGATCGCGCGCACCGTTCCGTCGCGAATCACGCGGGCCGTGGCCACGGACATCCGCTTCAAGGCTGCGAGGGATTGCTCGGCCCGATACTCCTGGAAAAAGCCGAGCAGCCCGTTGAGAAACACGATGGCCAGGATCGCCGCCGCATCCAGCCAATCTTCCAGCAACCCCGAGATGATCGCGGCGCCGATCAAGACCCACACGATGAGACTGGAGAACTGCGAGAGGAAGAGGATCAGCAGAGAGGGCGGAGGCGCAGAAGGCAGCTCATTGGGCCCATGGAGCTCCAGCCGACGTCGCGCCTCGTCATGCGCCAGGCCATTGGCGGGATCACATCGTAGGGCCTCGGCCGCGTTGTTGAACGGAATCGCATGCCAGGCCTGTTCCATGATCCACGTCGCGTGGCTGTCGGCTGCGGAGCGGTCTAACGGACCACCAGCACCGAGTGGTGGCTCTGCTGCACGATCTTGGTCGAGACGCTGCCCAGCAGAAAGCGGGCCACCGCCCCGAGTCCCTTGGCGCCCGTGACGACGAGGTCGGGTTTTTCGCGACGAATGAGTTTGAGGATTTCCTCCGCGGGACGGCCCAGACGGGAGAATTCCGTCACCCGATAGCCGGCCGTCTCCAACCTCTTCGCCTCGTGGTCCAGCAGGCGCTGCCCCGCTACTTTGATCTCGGGATAGCGCAGAAACGGCATGACGTGAACCAGGAGGATCTCGATCGCCTCCACGCCGGGCCTGTTCTGAAAGTGCTTGGTGAGGAATCCCAGCGCCTTTCGAGCCGAGGGCGAGCCGTCGGTGGCGAACAGAATTCGACGGAGGGATTGCGGCGGTTCTTTCACGACCAACACGGAACAGGGCGCATGCAGGGTGACGTAGGTGGAGATGCTCCCCAGCATGAGCCGGTCCATCGCATCCAGTCCTCGGCTGCCCACGACGACCAGCGCGCCCGGCCGCGCATGCTTGAGCAGGGTGCGGGCGATAGGGCCGCGCTCGATGCGGGCAGAGCCGGCCAGGGAAAGATCGGCCAGGAGTTGCTTGGTGTCCGCCAGCGTCGTTTTGGCGCGCTTCTCCAGCCGCTGGACCTCCTCCTCGATGAAGCGTTCGTTCCCCGCGATGGCTGGCTGCACCAGGAACGGCGCCCGGAGCGCGTGCAGGTCGATCCCATGAACCGCCACGACCTTCGGCGCCGCGCGAAAGGGCATCTTGGCCAGCCAGCCGACCGCCCACTCGGAATATTTCGACCCATCGACTCCGACCACAGCTCGCATAATTCCTCCCATGACAGGCTATGGGCGAGGGGCAAGAGGCGAGAGGGTCGCGATCGGGATTCCGTCCACGTCCATGGCCTTTCGCCTCACACCTCTTGCCTTCTTGCTGAGCCCATCGCCTCGCGCCCCTTGCCACTTGCCCGTAGATAGACAAACCAATACACCATCGCCACGAGCAACGTCCCCCCGATCACATTCCCGATCGTCGCGAAGAACAGATTCGCGCCGATCGACAGCCACCCGATGGACGCGCCGTCGGCTCCCGTCACGACCCACCCCAGCGGGAGCAGAAACATGTTGGCCACGGAATGTTCGAGCCCGCAGGCGACGAAGGCGCTGATGGGAAACAGAATGGCGAGGATCTTGTCCGCCACGCCGCGCGCGGCCATACAGAGCCAGACCGCCAGACAGACCAGCACATTACACAAGATGCCGCGAAAGATCACCTGGCTCGGCGTCAAGCCGACTTTCGCACGGGCGATGCGGGCGATGGTGTCGCCGACGGCGCCATCGCCCAGCAGGTGAATGCCGGCCCCGGCGACGAGGACCACGGTGCCGACCGCGCCCAAGAGATTGCCCAGGTACACCCAGCCCCAGTTGCGCGCGACTTGCCCCGCCGTAATTTCACCGCTCGCCCAGGCCATGGCGATCAAGTTGTTGCCCGTGAAGAGTTCCGCGCCCCCGATGACCACCAGGATTAAACCCAGGCTGAAGGCGATACCGCCCACGAGCCGCGTGATTCCAAAGGCGGGCGCGGGCGCGCCGGCCGTGCTCGTGATCGTCACCAGATAGAACAGCGCCCCGAGCGAGATGAACGCGCCGGCCAAGACGGCCAGCGCCAGCAACGTCAAGGTCGGGGCCGTCGCCTTGGCCACCCCCACATCCCGCACCCGCTGCGCGATCTGCGCCGGCGCATAGGCGTCGAACAGCGGCACAGCCGAAGGCGCGGGGCGCGAGGCACGCAGCTCGTGGTCAGTGGTCTCCGGGACTCGACCTCCGCCGATTCCGATGTTAGTTTCTCTCACGTCTCTTCCGATCTCAGCCCGACTACCCCTAACCCCTTACCCCTCACCTGTTCTATGTGATCAGCCGCATCGCCACGTGATGCAACTCCGCCTCGTCTTCGGGGTCCAACTCCTCGCCGTCCAGATGTTCGACCCGGACGGTTGAGACCTTGTACTCGGGGCACTTCGAACTCTCATCGGCGCTGGAAGACAGCAGCACGTTCACGTCGCTGGACGGGAAATGAAAACTCGTGAAGAGCTGTCCCGGCAGCACCCGATCGCTGACCACGAGGGGCAGGACCGCCTCGCCGCGCGCGCTGACCAGCCGGACCACTTCGCGGTCCCGGAACCCCAGCCGCGCCGCATCCTCCGGATGCATTTCCAGCACGTCGGCGTCCACAATGTTCAGGATCTCTGTCCGCCTTGTCTGCGCCCCACAGCCATAGTGCTGGAGGATGCGTCCCGTGATCAACACGAAGGGATAGGCCTCCGAGGGCGATTCGCCCGGCGGCAGATAGTCCACGCCCACGAAGCGCGCCTTGCCCTTCGGAAACCGTTCTTGATGCATCAAGGCCGTGCCGGGGTGATCCGCCGCTGGCACCGGCCATTGCAGGCTCTCCGGCGATTCGAGCCGATCGAAGGACAGGCCGGCGAACATCGGGGCGAGCGTGGCGATCTCATCCATGATCTCCGACGGATGCCCATAGGCCATGGGATAGCCCATGCGGGTAGACACCTGGCACACGACCTGCCAGTCCGGCCAGATGCCGTCCGGCGGCTCTACCGCTTTACGGATGCGCTGGACGCGCCGCTCCAGATTGGTAAAGGTGCCGTCCTTTTCGAGGAAGGAGACGCCGGGAATGACCAGATGGGCGAACTGGGCCGTCTCCGTCATGAAGAGATCCTGCACCACCAGGAATTCCAGCCGCCTGAGCGCTTCGCGAACTTTTTTCAGATTGGGATCGGTCTGCGCCACGTCGTAGCCGATGATCCAGAGGCCCTTGAGCTTGCCCTCCAATGCCGCATCCCACATGTCCGGCGTTTTCATGCCGCGCGGCTTCGGTAAGGGCCGACCAGTCACTTGCTGGTGTCTCGCCGCAAGCGTCGGATCGTCGAAGCTCTGATAGCCGGCAAAGTAAGTCGGGAGACAGCCCACGTCGGAGGCGCCTTGCACGTTATTCTGTCCTCGTAACGGATTGATGCCGGTGCCCGGACGCCCCATGTTGCCGGTGGCCAACGCCAGATTGCACAGGGCGATGACGCCATGGCTGCCCCACCGATGTTCCGTGACCCCGAGCCCATGCACGCACATCGACGCCCCGCTGGCGGCGTAGCGCCGCGCCGCCTCGCGAATGGCGGCCGCCGGCACGCCGGTGATCCGCTCCGTGACGGCCGGCGTGCAGCCCTTCACGCTCTCGATCCAGTCGGCCAGACCATCCGTCCGCGAGTCGATGAAAGCCTTGTCCATGAGTCCTTCGCCGGCGATCACGTGGCCCAGGCCATTCAGCAAGGCCACGTTCGTGCCGGGCCGGAGGCGCAGGTGCAGATCGGCCAGCCTCGCCAACTCCGTCCGCCGCGGATCCACGACGATGAGGGGCACACCCCGCCGCTTCGCTTGCTTGATGCGCGCGCCCAGGACCGGATGCGATTCGGTGGGATTGGCCCCCACGACCAGCAGGAGCTTGGCTTCGTCGAGATCGCGGATCGAGTTGGTGGCGGCGGAGGCGCCCAGCGTCTCCATCATGCCGGTGACCGTGGCGCTGTGGCAGACCCGGGCGCAGTTGTCGATGTGATTGGAGCCCAGGACGCAGCGCACGAATTTCGAAAAGAGATAATTGTCCTCGTTCGTGCCGCGGCTGGAGGAAATCACCGCCAGCGCATCCGGCCCATGGTCGTCTCGAATGCGGGTGAATTCCCGAGCGATCAGATCGACGGCGGAATCCCACGAGAGCGGTTCCCGTCGCTCCTGATGCCGCACCACCGGCCGACGGAGCCGATCCGGGGCGGCGATATAGGTCCAGCCAAAGCGGCCCTTCATGCAGGCATGGCCGTGATTCGAGGGACCGTCATCCGCCGGCAGCATTCTGACGACCCGGCCCTCCCGCACCCCGGCGTCGAAGGTGCAGCCGACGCCGCAATAGGCGCAGGTGGTGCGGACCGAACCGGTGGGCTCGCCGAATTCTTTTACGGACTTCTCCGTGAGGGCGCCGGTCGGACATTCTTTCACGCAGGCGCCGCAGGAGACGCAGTTGGAGGCCGCGAAGCTGCCTCCTCCGGCCATCGGCCTCGACTCGAACCCCCGCCCCACCATCGTGAGCGCCTCGGTGCCCTGGATCTCGTCGCAGGCCCTGACGCAACGCGCGCAGGAAATACAGGCGGCATTCTCGAACGTAAAAAACGGATTGGAGTTGTCGCGGACCGCTTCGCGCGCGGCAGGCTGCTCGTAGCGCACCCGCCGCACACCGAGCGATTGCGCCAATTCTTCGAGGGCGTCCGGCGGGCGAGACCCCAGGGGGCGCTCCGACAAATAGAGTTCCACCAGATTGTGCCGATGACGGTGGATCAGCGGGCTCTCGGTCTGCGCCACCATGTCGGCCTGCGCCGGTGTGGTGCAGGACGCGTGCACGCCGGGCCGGCCCTCGATCTCGCAGAGACAGAGCCGGCAGGACCCGTGCGCCGCCAGGTGATGCGACGCGCAGAGGCTCGGGATCGAGATGCCGGCCTGCCTGGCGGCGTCGTAGACGCTCGTGCCCGGCGCCACCGTCACCGCACGGCCATTGATCGTCA
>CAYZTJ010000087.1:13477-14970 GCA_964481215.1 uncultured Nitrospira sp.
GGGAACCTTTCCATCGCCGTCAACACGGGATAGGGCGCCCGGCCGCCGAGGGCGCAGAGGCTGGTCGCCTTCATGGTCTCGCCCAAATCCCGCAGGAGCGCCAGATCGCTCTCGCGTCCCTTTCCTTCCTGAACGCGATCGAGGATCTCCCGCCCACGGACGGAGCCCACCCGGCAGGGCGTACACTTCCCGCAGGACTCGTCGGCCACGAAGGCCATGTAGTGCCGAGCCAAGTCGACCATGTCCGTCTGGTCGTCGTAGACGACGATCCCGCCATGGCCGAGGATCGAACCGGCGTCGGCAAAAGCTTCGTAGCAGAGCTTGATGCCGAGATGCGCGTCGCCGAACAGGCTCCCCAGCGGCCCGCCGACTTGAACCGCCTTGAAGCGCGCGCCGGGCGCCATGCCTCCGCCGAAGCGATGCAACACTTCTTCCAAGGTCGCGCCGAAGGGGATCTCCACCAACCCCGGTTGCTTCACCCGCCCGCCGAGCTGGAGCACGACCGTCCCCCGCGAGGTTTCCGTGCCGCGCGCCGCGTACCAGTCGCCGCCCTTCGCCAGAATCGTGGGGACCGTCGCAAAGGTGAGCACATTGCTCACGATCGTCGGCCGGCCGTGCAATCCTTCGACGGCCGGATAGGGCGGCTTCGCGCGCACCTGTCCGCGCCGCCCTTCCAGCGATTCCAGCAGGGCGGTCTCCTCCCCGCAGACATAGGAGCCCGCGCCCTGCACGATCTCGATCTGAAACCGGCGTCCGTTGTCGTCGAGCACTCCGGCGCTCGCCGCGAGCGCGACCGCTTGTCGCATCGTGCGAAAGGCCGCGGGATATTCGTACCGACAGTAGAGGTAGCCCCGCTGGGCCCCGATGGCGCGCGCGCAGATCAGCATGCCTTCGATCAAGCGAAAGGGATCCCCCTCCATGATCATGCGATCGCAGTAGGTGCCGGCATCGCCCTCATCCGCGTTCGCGACCACATACTTCCCGTCGGCCGGCTGCTCCTTGGCCGTCTGCCACTTCTTCCAGACGGGGAAAGCGGCGCCGCCCCGCCCGCGAAGCCGCGAGCGCTTCACCTCGTCGATGATGTCCTGTGGGCCCAGCAACAGGGCCCGCTGCAGACCGGCCCAGCCGCCCAGGTCGCGATAACTCGCGAGCGAGAGCGGCACGATCTGCCCGAAATTGGCGAAGGTGAGGCGCTGCTGCTGGGCCAGAAAGGGAAGGTCCTGAACGGCGACGCCGCCCTCGCCGGCGAGAATCCGATCCAGATCCTCGCGACGCGCCAAGGGCCAAGCCAGGCGGCCCTGCGGTCCGTCGCGCTCGGCGAGCGGCTCCAGGAAGAAGGCGCCCCGCGAGGACATGCGGACCAGTTCCACGCGCGGATCGTTGTCCCAGGCTTCCGCAAGCCGATCGGCTCCCGCCGCGCGGGCCGAGGTATCGTTGGAGAGATAGATACGGGTTTTCATGAGAGAATGCGTGATCAGTGATCAGTTTTCAGT
>CAYZTJ010000088.1:0-14758 GCA_964481215.1 uncultured Nitrospira sp.
GCCTCGGTTTGGGGAAGCGGCGGAAATTCCTCGTTGGAGACGAGCCGTGTCGGGATCGGCAGGTCGGTGGTCAGGCCTTTCCGCATCTCGGGTCTGATCCGAAATCGCAGGGGGTTCGGCTTCATAGAATAGCGATCATGAGGCGGTCCGATTGTGTGGAAAAATCAGGATGCTGTCAAATGGACGATGGATCAGGCGACGCCATGATCGGCGGCAGCACGGCATCGAGCGCCCGATGCTGCGCCGCCAGCGCCTTCAGGGCCGCCTGTCGGTCGATGAGCACGAAGCGCAGCTGATCGCCGGGGAGCAACTGCGCGGCGGCGGGCCGGTCCGCCGTGATCAACACCGCGAGTTGCGGATAGCCGCCGGTTGTCTGGCAGTCCGCCATGAGCAAGATGGGTTGCCGATTGGATGGCACTTGAATCGCGCCAACCGGCGTCGGTTCCGACAACATCCTCCCGCCTTCCAGGGATTCGAGCGGGGGACCATCCAGGCGATAGCCCATTCGATCGGACTGCGACAAGAGGCGGTAGGGTGCGGAGGTCAAGGTAGCCAGGGCCTCCGGTGCAAACTGATCCTCGTGCGGGCCGGCGAGCACGCGAAGGAGTGGGCATGGCTCGAACCTGGGTCTGAGTTCCATTGGCAGCGTGCCTGTCCTTTGCGGAACGATCGAACCGGCTGCTCCGCAGGGCACCACATCGCCTGCGCGCAGGGCTCGACCGTCAAGCCCGCCGATCCGACTGGGGACATGCGTCGATCGGCTCTCCATGACGACGGGAACGGCGATCCCGCCGGCCACGGCCAGATAGGCGCGCGCCCCGGCGAGCCGCGGCCCAAATGTCAGCCGCGCGCCCGGCGGCGCCTCGACTGCCGTCCACAAGGACAGGGCCTTGCCGTTCAGCGTCGGCTGAAAGGATGCTCCGGTCACGGCGAATCGTGTGGCCGACTCGAAGCGCAGTTCGGGCCCGACCGCGGTGATCTCCAAGGCCGCGGCATGGTCCGGATTGCCCACCAGGCGATTGGCGCAGCGGAGCGACCAGGAGTCCATCGCGCCGCCCAGGGGCATGCCGATCCGGCGATAGCCGTGGCGGCCGAGGTCTTGAATCGTCGTGAAGAGCCCGGGCGAGAGGATGTGGAGAATCGCAGAAAGTCGATCAGGCACGAGGCAGACCATGGCAAGAGGCGACGGCCACGCCGAGCCGTTCCAACGTCGCACGAATGAGCGCAACCAGCCGATCTGCGCCGGGCGTGTCGCCATGGACGCAGATCGTGTCGGGCCGGCACGGGAGATCCTCCCCTGTCAAACAAGACACGGAATGCTGCGACACGAGTCGTTCGATTCGGTTGGCGACGGCGGCGGGATCGGTGATGACGGCACCGGCGATGTCACGCGGCGCCAGGTAGCCCCCGGCTTCATAGGCCCGATCGACAAACCCTTCCTCGGCGGCACGAAGGCCGCGGTTGCGCGCAAGTTGAACGAGCGGCGATCCCGCGAAGCCGACGACCGTGAGCCGCGGATCGACGGCTTGGACGGCGCGCACGATCGCCTCCGCAAACGGCGCATCGTGCGCGGCGCGCCCGTACATGGCGCCATGCGGCTTCACGTGCGTGAGGCAGACGCCTTCCTCCGCCGCAATGGCGGCAAGGTTCTCGATCTGCGACACCACCAAGGCTTCCACCTGCGACAGACTCAACCCCGGGTCCCGCCGACCCCTGTGCTCACGGTCGGGAAAGCCGGGGTGGGCGCCGACGGAGACACCCTGCGCCTTAGCCCGGCGCACCGTGCGGCGCATCAACTCGGGATCGCCCGCATGACGGCCGCAGGCGATATTCACCGATGTGATAAACGGGAAGACCAGGGTTTCGAGCCGCTCCTGCTCGAGATCCGAGGCTTCCCCCAGATCGCTATTGAGATCAATCCGTTGCATGAGACACGAACCGTTCGAACGCGTGGCGCTCGATCGGGACGAAGCGGACCTCGTCGCCGGCTGCGAGCAGGCTCGGGTGCGCGCGTCCGGGATCGAACAGCCGAAGCGGAGTACGTCCGAGAATCCGCCATCCGCCCGGACTGTCCGACGGGTAAATCCCACATTGCTCGCCGGCAACGGCGACGGAGCCGGCGGACACGGTCCGCCGCGGTTCCGGCAACCGAGGGATGCGAAGCGCGGCCGGAACACTGCCCAAATAGGGAAAGCCCGGCAGAAATCCGATCAGGTAGACGCGATAGGTGACCGCCTGGTGCTGCGCAACCACCTCCGCCGGCGAGAGTCCGCTCAGACGGGCGACCTCCTCGAGGTCAGGCCCGAGCGCTCCTCCGTAGCAGATCGGAATCTCGATCAGTCTAGAGGTGGTGGATGGAGGAGGCGGGGTGTGCTCCACGAGAGACAGGACTTCGGCCGCAAGGTCATCCCCATCGCCCAACAAGGGATCGAAATAGACGGTCGCCGAAGCGTAGGCCGGCACGACCTCTCGCACGGCTGGAACGGCGCGAGCCTCGATCGCACGGGTGAAGGCCAAGGTCCGTTCGTGAACCGCCGCATCCATACAGTCGCCCAACCGTACCGTGAATGCGGAGTCCCCCGCCCAACGAACTTCTGGATCGGCTGTCATGGACCTGGAGGCTAGGGAAGGGTGGAAGCCCTGTCAAGGCGCGTTAAAGGGACGAGGCTTCCGAGACGAGCGTGGGGGCTCCATCATCGGGCTGGGACGATTGCGGGACGGCCTTCGCGGTGAGCGGCGCAGCGGGGCGCGTCTGGAAGGCACGCGAGGCGACGAGGGTTCGGAGGCGCGTATCGGCCTCGAACAGCACGGAGGCCTCGTGTTGCCAGGAGAGGTGGTCGGGATTCAACAGGAGGTTGTCCACCGGATTGATCAGGTAGTCCAGCGCGTCCTGCGCGGGGCTGTTCGTGTAGGTGTAGGAGTCGGCCGGGGGCTTGGCGCCCTGCTCCGGCGCGCGGATCAAGGCTTCGTAGTAATCGGCATGCGCATTGAGCGTCCGCTGCTTGGGCAAGGGGAGGCGGATCACCAACCGATTCAGCCAGCTCGGCTCCTCCTCCTTGTCCCGCGCCAAGCCAGACTCGACACGACGGATCTCGAGGAGCAATTCATTTTGCATCGGCCAGCGCAGCGACCGTTCCACTTGATCGAAGGGTCTCACCAGATGCGCAAAGCGGGGGAGGGGGCCGGATTCCGCCGCCCCGCGCTGCGCCACCGCGGTCAAGATCGCCACGTCTTCCCGGATGGCCTGTGCGGCCAGCAGCTTGGTCGCCATGGTCTTGGCGTGCGCCAGGACGTGGCGCCAGGCGATCAAGTCCTTCTCCATCCGATCCAGCCCCTCCGCCGTGCGTTGCGCGAAGCCGTCGGCGAGATAGAGCCGATGCGCGGTGAGGACCTGGGCGCAGTCCGGACTGGCGAAACTGCCGTACCCGCGATCCTCGAACGGCAGGCTCAGCCAGGTGCGGTAGCGGGACATCAAGACACCGTGTTGGGCCGCCCAACGTTGGACGAGCTGCCGCTCGCGTTGCAGTTCCGCCACGGGGTCCTGCGCCTGAAGCCAGAGGGCGAGGGCGCGTGTCTCCGCGGTGAAGGCGATCGTCGGTCGGGCGCCCGCCGTGAGTCCGAAGCATTGCCGAGACTGGTCCTCCCGGGTGGTTTTCCATTTGGAATAGCCGGCTTGAATCGGGTCGACCGATTCCCCGGCCCCAAATCCCAGCAAGAGGTAGTAACCATTGCGCGTCGGCTCTTCCGAGGCGCGCGGCGGCGATTGCGAGAGTTCGAGATAAGCGGCGCTGGGCTTCTGCTCCATCACCAGCCACGCGGCCGTGATCACGACCAAGCCAAGCGCGGGAAGGCCGATCCCCAGCGTCGTCAAGAGCAACACGAGCCGCACGACCAGGTGCGTCGCAGTCAGCGTCGTATCGGTGACCACGGACAGTCCGGCGCGGACCCATCGTTTCACCTGCCGCAAGGGACGCGGGAGACGAATCCGGGAGGGCGGTCGCTCCGCATGCGGCGGGGTTTCGGACTGCTGTTGGATCGCCTCCTCGGCTTCCGCCTCCTGGCAGAGCCTGCAGGGATGGGTGTCGTGACGGTGCGGCGCTTCGGACGTCTGTTCGAGCACCGGATCCGGCGAATGCTCCTCGTCGGCGCTGACAGTCAGTAGTTCGTTGATCTGATCCGACGTCTCCTCCGCTTCCGCGCGCGGCACCCGGGAGGGTTCCTCGACCGATGCAGCGACCTCTGTTTGCCTCTCGACATACGGGTAAGCCGGTTGAGCCATCGTCGTGAGCAGGGTCTCTTCAGCCAGCTGCCAAGGCTGGTCGATTTCGTGGAGATCGGGGGGCGGGGCCGAGGGCTCAGGCTCCTGGACCTGAGCGATCACTGGGGGCTCGTCGAGTTCTTCCGTGTGAACCGCCTCGGGCGGCGCGACCGCAACAGGCGGCTCTTCGAGCATGAAGGTCTGGGTGTCCGCGACCAGCGAGACGGATGTCGCTTCCTGTTCCGATTGCCCGGCGACGGACTCCGGCTGCGCCTCTTCGGCAACAGGGAGCTCTGGGTCCGGCTCAGGGGCGATAGGGGGTGGTGCCACCGCTTGCGGCTCCGCCGGCAGCCCTTCATCCTGCACCGCCCAAGCCGGTTCCGCGGAAGTCGTCTCCAGTGGTATTTCGGGCTGACTCGCTGCGACCGGCTCTTCCTGGATCGAGACGATCTCTTCGGAGGGGGCGATAGCAGGCTCGGAGGCAGTGACCTGGGGCTCCATGGTCGGGTCGTGAGCGGGCTGTGACGGAGCCTCCGCTGTCGGCGCCGCCTCACCTGAAGCCGGCGGTTCTTCCTCGCTGCGAGTCTCGGCATAGGGGGAGAAGACTGACGCACGATCCGTCAGCGGGGTCTTCTCTCTCAAGAAGGTGGCCAGCTCGGCCTTGAGATCGGGATCCAAGGACGCGATGGGCGACACCGTCGCCTGCGAGGTTGGGCCAGCTCCACTCGGCTCAGTCTGTTTCGTGCTCGACCGCGTCCCCTCGGCGGCCGCCGAGTCCGTCTCTGGTGCAGGCCTTCCTGCTGGTTCCGCCGTGGCCGGCCTAACGGCCTGTTCGGCCATGCTTGGCGGTACAGGCTCCGGATGGTCACGGACCGATGCAGAATCGGGTGCAGCTTCCGCTTGAGTCTCAAGTTGCTTCCGTCCGAACTCGCCATGCAGGGCGGCGACGACGGTGTCTTTGAGCCTCCGCGTCCATCCGGCCCCACGGTCCCCTCGTGATTCGGACTCGGTCGAGTGATCCGGAAGCGAGATCGCCCCGCTCGAGGCTCGGGCTGGCTGCTGGGGCCGGACCGGGGCCAGGGGCTCCGGTGCGAGCGGTTCATTAATCCAGTCTTCGAGGGAGATGAGTTCGACCGGTTGATCGGCTTTCGCTCGAGCGGACGATTCCGCAACCTGCGCCTCTCGGCGGATCAACGGCCCCGCGGGCTCGGAACGAACGTCGTTCGTCGAGGGAGCGGGCTCTGTCCTCACCGTCGACTCGACGGGACCGGATGAGTCTGCGGGCGGAGTGGTCGCGGAAACGGAAGCGACCGGCGCCGAGTTCTGCTGCGCCGGCTCCGCCGCCTGCACGGTGACCTCAGGAACCGGTTGAGGCTCGGCGGGAGGTGGAGACACGGAGGCCGATGACGTCGTCTCCGCCGCTGGCTCCATGGTTTCTGAGGGCGCTGGGCTTGGCTCCGGGGCAGTCGCAGGTTGAGGGGTCGAGGCCTCTGACACGGGAACTTCGGACGACGCGGGGCTTGCCGTGGCGGTCGGCGCAGAGACGGATTCAGTCTGGGCCTCCGGGGCGGATGTCTGCTCCGCCACCGGCGGCTGCGATGATGCGGTGACCGGCTCGGGAGCGGCTTCCGGTGACGCCGACTCCGGCGCCGGCGCTTCTTGAGGCGGAGGAGTCGGAGGGGCCAGGGCGGCGGTGATCTTCGCCACTTCCGGATGGTCCGGCGCCAGGGTCTTGGCCTTCTCATAGAGTCGCTCGGCGTGGGCTCGATCGTCAGGATCCGGAAATTCCAGCAGGATGGCGACGGCCTTCCCCAGCTCGGTCACGGCCTGATCGGTCTTGCTCTGGGTCTCGCAAGCCTGCGAGAGCAACTCAAGAAATGGGACGTAGCGCGCGGCGGCGGCCAGATACTCGCGCAAGTATCCCTCGGCTCGGTCGAAGGCCCCCTGCCGCATCGCATCCTGGGCGAGGGACTCGAAGGCCGCTTTCGCCGCCATGAGGCTGCCGGACTTGAGATGGAGCTGTGCCGTGAGAAGTCGAGCAGGCTCATGCCCCGGCTCCTTCTCCAGCAGGGCCTTGAGCAGCTCGGCGGCTTCGGAATAGTTGCCGGACTCGATGGCCGAGCGGGCCGCTTCGAGCGGAGGGCGTGCCGCGTCCTTCTTGGGCGGCTGGCTGGGCGAGGATGATTGTGCCGTGCGTTTGGTCATGGCGATACCGGCCCGGCTTGGATTGAGGCGTAGGCCTGGAGGCCGACGTGAATACCCGATCGTCCGCCGAACGCGAAACGCGAGATGCCCGATCGGGAAAAGTCGAACCTTAACGATGGAAGTCTAGCAGCCGTCTCTGGAGAGCGGTGGAAACTGGGTCGAATCGGACAGAGCGGGACCACATGATCGGTTCTTGCTCATTGGTGACGAGGAGGGACGATCGACTAAGCGGGGGCGTCGATCGGCCGGATGGAAAAGCGCCCGGCGGGGGGCGCCTTGAGCCATGCGGTGACCGGCGTCCGGGGACACCCGTCGCGGGGTCTGCGGCCCGGCGCTCAGGGTCGAACGCCTTAAGCCGACCCGGCCTTGCGCGCAGGCTTCTCCCCGGCCGAGGTGGAGCAGAGGGGCTGAATCTTTTTCCGGTGACGAGCCCGGCTCCGCTGATGGGACCCCCCGTTGTCCTGGAGGGATCGGTTCAGCAGCACAATGGGGTCGGTATGGGCCCCACATTGGAGACACCGATGGACCGGGAGCCGTACCGGCCCCGTGTCGCTCAGGAACTCCACGAGCTCTTCCGGAATCAGAAATCCCCCGCAACGCCGACAGGCGGGTTGCTCCAGCATCTGCGGATACTGAAGTCTGATGGTTCTGGCTGAAAACTCCGGCATACCTTCTTGCTAAGCAAAGGGAGTGCCGTGCCGCCCGTCGGATGGTCGAAATCATGATCGCCTGATCTGCGTAGGGGATTGGAGATTCTTGCGGAGCGGCTTCAGGCAACAACGGGCAAGGATGTGCATGGAACAGCCTTCATCCTTTGTGATCTACCATAATGTATCCGCTTGATTTATCATGGGTTCGATCTGTAGTGGTTTGCCTACAGTTGTGAAGGGAACTGCCGACAGTCTTATTGTGCTGTTCATTCCGTCTCGTTGGGTGAGGGAGTGAGGTGAGACTGTCCGTCTTCTGGCGACTGGCCTTCGCGCTCTTTGCCATCATTGTGGTGATGGCAGGGGTGAACATGTACGCGCTGGTCCAGCTTCGACAACTCACGACCCTCAGCACCGGCCTGGTTTCGGATCACTATCCCGCCATCGAATCGGCCAAGCGGCTCTTGACCAATCTCTATGCCCAGCTGGGCAGCGAGAAGAAATACCGGGTGCTGAAAGACCCCGCCTTCCTGAAGACGTTCGAAGATGAAGCGCAGGAGTTTCGGCGCGATCTGCAGACCCTTCGGCTCAAGGAAACCAGCGAACAGGAGCTCAAACTGCTCGGCGACGTGGAGCGGCTGCATGACGACTATCGCCGCCTGGTCCTCTCGACCGCTCAGGAAACGGCGGAATCGACCTCAGACGCGGCCCACCAGTACGAGGGCGCGCGGGATGCCCTCATGACGCGGATTACCGATTCGCTTCAGTCCTACATCGCGCTGCACGAAGGGGCGGTCACAACCGGACTCAGCGACTCCCATGCCCGCACCGTGCAGGCGGAGGTGATCACCGAACAGTTGGTTATCGTCGCCGTGTTGCTGGCCCTGGCGCTGGCCGGGATCGCCAGTTACAGCATTCTCCATCCCTTGCGTCGCCTCCAAGAACACATCCGCCACATCGGCCAAGGGCTCTTCGGCAAGGCCGTCCAAGTGAAGGCGCCCAGCGAGCTGCGCGAGCTGGTCGACACCGTCAATTGGATGGCCAAGAAGCTTCAGGAACTGGACGACATGAAGGCCGAGTTCCTGGCCCATATCTCTCACGAACTCCGCACACCCTTGGCCTCCATCCGCGAGGGGACCCAGCTGATGCTGGACCAAATCCCCGGCCCGCTGACGCAGGATCAACGGGACACGCTCCTGATCATGGCCGACAGTTGCGAACGGTTGATCCGGCTGATCTCTACGCTCCTCGATCTTTCCAAGATGGAAGCCGGCATGATGGAGTACCGATTCGCCCAGACGGACCTCAAGCGCATCGCCGAAGTGTCGATCAACAAGGTTCGCTTGCTGGCCGACCGTAAGCACATCAAGATTCTCACGGAATTGCCGGGTGATCGGCTGCGCGTCTCCGCGGACGCCTCGCGCATCGAGCAGGTCTTGGACAATCTCATGTCCAACGCCTTGAAGTTCAGCAGCGAGGGGGGCGTGGTGAAGCTGGCCATGGAAGTCCAGCACAAACCGGGACTCGTGCGGGTGTCGGTCTCCGACACAGGATTGGGAATCCCAGCGGAGGACCTGCCGCACATCTTCGAACGGTTCTACCAGGGCAGAGGGCAGGCCAAACCGGGCCTCGCGGGCAGTGGACTGGGCCTGGCCTTGGCGAAAAAGGTCGTGGAAGCGCACAAGGGAAAGATCTGGGCCGAGAGCGAAGCCGGCAAGGGTACGACCATGCACTTCGTCTTGCCGGCAGGGAAGGAGCGGGGGGCTGCGGCATGATCCATCGACTGGCGCGGGCGATTCTCCCGACCACCGCGATGTTGGCGTGGCAGGCCTGCAGTCTGTTTGCGCCGCCTCCGGAAGTCCGGGTGGCCACCCCGCCGCCGCCCCCGCCGCCCGTGCTGGCGGCCACCGCGCCTCTGCTGCAGCCCGAGGCCCGTGACGTGAAGTTTCTCCAGGCGATGGCCAAGGAGCAGGAGGCTCTCTTCGCCTACTGCGGGGAGAAGTGGCCCTGCGAGCGGGTCCACTACCATCGCGGACTGCTGGCGCTTTACGAAAACCGGGACATGGCGGCCAAGCACTTTCAGAAAGTCATCGCTACGGCCCCCAAGAGCCGGCTGGCGGCGTCGAGCGCCATCTGGCTTCAGGTGTTGCAGGATCCGCGTATCGGGGCGGAACGAGAGGGGCCCTTTGCGGTCGCCACAGACCGACTGATTCGGGACCTGCTCGACAAGGAATTGGCTGTGCACCAAGCAACCCGCGCGAAGGACCAAAGCGCCAGCTCGCTCCAGGAACTCCAAGAGGCGCTGGCTCAGCGAGACAAGAAATTGAAACAGTTGACGGCGCAGATGGAAGCGTTGAAGCAAATCGACCAGGAACTGAGGGATAAAGCGAGACCACGATGAGCACGACAACGGCCACACCACCGCGAGAACGGACCCCGGATGTGAAGGACTCTCCCGTGCAGGAACGGATTTTGGTCGTCGACGACGACCAGAATCTCCTGCACCTGCTCAAGATGCGGCTCATGGCCATGGGATTCAGCGTCACGACCTGTACCACGGGCGAAGATGGGGTGGCCGAGGCGCAGAAAGAGGTCTTCGACCTGGCCATTACCGATCTGCGTTTGCCGGGACAGGACGGCTTGGCGGTCCTGGAGGAACTCCTCTTGATCAACCCCGCGCTGCCCGTGCTGATGCTGACGGCCCACGGCAGCATCCCCAACGCCGTCGAGGCGATGCGCAAGGGCGCCTACACCTATTTGATCAAGCCCTTCGACGTCACCGAGCTCAAGATCTGCATCGACAAGGCGCTCACGCAGTCCCGCATGAGCCGCGAAATTCAGCGTCTCAAGTCGCTGGTCAAGGAGCTCTACGGGCTCGAAAACGTCGTCGCCCGCAGCGCCAAGATGCAGGTGCTCCTCCAACAGGTGGCGCAGGTGGCGGATACCGACACGACCGTCTGCATCACCGGAGAAACCGGCACGGGAAAAGAGGTGATCGCCCGCGTCGTGCATTGCAACAGCAAGCGCGCGCGCGGACCCTTCATCGCGGTCAATTGCGGCGCGATCCCCGACAATCTGTTCGAGAGCGAACTCTTCGGCCACGTGCGCGGCGCGTTCACCGGCGCCTTCGGGGCCAAGCGGGGGCTGTTCCAGAGCGCCGGAGGCGGAACCCTGTTCCTCGACGAGATCGGCGAGATGCCGCTCCCCTTACAAGTGAAGCTGCTCCGGGCCATTCAAGAGCGTGAAGTGCGCGAAGTGGGCGCCGAGTATGCCCGGAAGGTGGACGTCCGCATCATCACCGCCACGAACCGGGATCTCAGCGAGGCCGTCAAGGCCGGCAAGTTCCGCGAGGACCTCTACTATCGCATCCAGGTGGTGCCCTTGCACGTGCCGCCCCTCCGCGAGCGGCGGGATGACATCCCGGTGCTGGCCCAACACTTCTTGAAGGAAAGCGCCGCGCGGATGAACAAGCAGATTCGCGGATTCCAGCGGGACGCGATTCAAAAGCTGACGGTCTACTCCTGGCCGGGCAACGTGCGTGAGCTGGAGAATGTTATCGAGAAAGCGGTCGTGATGGCGACGCAGGACATGATCACGGCGGAGTCGATGCCGGCGCTCGCGACGACGGGAGAGGGCCAGTTCAAGCCCCTCACCGAAGCCAAGGAGGAATTCGAGCAGAACTATTTGCGCGAACTCCTCCAGCTGACCAGCGGGAACATCTCGCGCGCCGCGCAGATGGCGGGCCGCTACCGCGCGGACTTTTACAAATTGCTCAAGAAGTACGGGCTGCATCCCTCGGACAGCCGGCTCCGGCAGGAAGCCGAGCTCGAAGAGGATGACGAAGGCGGGTCCCCGCCGCCCCCCGACGAGCCGGGCCGGCCGGGCCCCTCGTTGGACTGACGGCTCCCCTCCTCCCCCGCGTCTGGCGTATACTGACGGTCCCATGTCGGACCCAGCGTCGAGCGGGCGCCCGCCGGCTCCTCCGCCGATCTTGCAAGAGCCACCGGCCAATCCGGCCGGCGGGCAAACCCTCATCGTCGATGGACGCGACGGCGCCGCCTATCCGAGGCCGAGCGCCGCGCTCAAAGACGCCGGACCGGACGACCAGATCTTCATCCGTCCGGGCGTCTACGAGGACAAGATCTTTCTGGTCGAGCGGCCGGTGCGGCTCATCGGCGCCGGCCGCGATGTGGTGCAGGTGTTTTCGCGGCGCGGCGGGCCCTTCTATCTCCAACGGGTGCCGTCCGGCCACGTCAGCGGGATGACCTTTCGCTACGTGGGCAGCGATCAGCACTCCGCCATCAATCTGCTGGATTCCTCCTGCACGATCGCCCACTGCCGAGCCATGGAGGGCATCCTCTCCGGGGTCGTCATCTACGGGCCGCAGTCGCAACCCTCCTTGATCGAGAACGAAGTCTGCCGCAATCGCGAGTCGGGGATCTTCGCGTTCGCCGGCGCGCGGCCGTATTTGGCCCAGAACCTCTGCTTCGACAACCATCACTTCGGGATCGCCGTCCGCGACCCGGAGACTCGGCCCGATCTCGTTCGCAACGAATGTCGGGAGAACATGCTCAGCGGAATGCTGCTCTTCCACCATGCGGAGGCGATGGTCTTGGAGAATCACTGCCATGACAATCAGCAATGGGGGTTGGTCCGGACGCCCGAATGTCGGACGACGCCGGAGGACGGGGAATTGCTCCGGGCCAATCGGCTGGACCGGAATCCACGTGGGGCGATTCACGTGACGGAGAGTCCGCTGATCGAGATCGGCCGGTGACGGTCGGGCGTCGGCCGGCGAGGCTACGGGCGACGTGTGGGAGAAGCGGAGGTTGAGGAACCGCCGCCGGCGTCAGCGGCAGGGATCGAAATCGTAATAGTCGCCCTCGCACATCCGGGCGCCCACCTGGAACACGAAGCCAGACGGAAACCCGCCATGCTCGCGGTCCTTGCTCCGCGCAAGGACTTTCCCGCAGCGGACGCAGTGCTGAATCCCTTCCCATGACAGCGGACCGGCCAAGTGCTGGATCGGCCGGGGCTTCGGGTCGGCGTCCGTCGGCGGCATCAAGACGTTCCGCACTTCGGTGATCAGCTGGATGTAGTGGGAGGGGTCATCGAGATCCGACCCTTCGATGACCAGCACGAGGAGCCCCAGGGCGCGGACCCGGTCGCCGTTCGCTTCCGCCAAGAGTTTTTGAGCGAGGACCTGCACCTTGTCGTGGATATCAATGGGGTCCATCGGGCTTCTCCTTGGTTGGCGTCCTCACGCTGGTCGGGGATGGCCGCATCCCTGAGCCGGAGCATGCCGAGGTGCTATCTCTTGTATCGGCCACCAGAGGAGAAAAACTTAGAGGAAGCGAGTGAGTTCGCCCATGTCGATGCCCTGCGCGAGTCGCGAGGATTGACGGACTCCCCATGCCATCCCTTGACTACCACAATATATTGTGTATGATTCAAAACCAACCTCTAGATATAGCTGGTGAAGGGGCCACAGAGCGTATCGTCGCACGACACGTCAATTACGTAGAAATTTGTATTCACGGCGCCGCGCCGACCGCGGAATGATCGGGAGGTCGCGAGATGGCCGACCAAGGCACACCGGCGTGCTGCGATATCGCGCCCTCACCGGAAGAGTCCGGAGGGAAAGGCCGTTCGCGCGAGGGCGCTCACCCCAGAGGGCCTCCAGGGCCGCGCGAGTTGTGCCGCCTTGCCGAGGGTTCGCGCACCATACCCCTATGCTAGACCGCCGTTCCACCGACGGCCGGAGGAGGAGTCCATGGGCGATACACAAGCAGATCTCGCCAGAGACCTCGATTCGATCTCGCAACGATTCGGCGACTTGAGCAATCGGCTAATGCGGGTGGCCGAGGAGCTTCGCGTGTCCGGCAGTCCGCCAGACGATCAGGTGATCCAGGAGTTGGCCGTGTCCCGCACCACCTTTCAGGAGCTCAGGACGCGCGCGCTGGACGTCGCGCGCCACCTGGCCGTGGGGCCGACGCCGTCACCGGAGGGAATCGGCTCCCTTCGCGAGTTGGAGAGTCTGCTCCAGTCGCTGTCGGAGGCGGAGGTTCGGCGATCGGCGGAAGAGGACAAGAAGCTCTTGGCCCTCAGCGTCCTGGACCATATCCTGGGACTGGCCCATCGAGGCTCCTCGGAGTTTCAGCCCCTGATCGACTGCCAGGTCAAGGCCGATGCATTGAAGCAGGCGATCCAAAGCCTGACCTGGCCGGATCTCCATCCGGACGTGGAGGCCCTGGTGCAAGGCCGTCATCCCTTGGCCGAACTGTTTACGCTCGTGAAAGAAGTCGAGAGCCTGGACGACGACCTCTGGCTCTTGCTGGAGCAGGAAGTTGGGGAGGCCTTCGGGCGCCCGCTGTCGCTCGCGGCAGCCCGAGGACGACTGGTCCCGGCGGGGCGAGTCACGTCAACGTAGCGGCCCGAGGCGCTGCAGCGCCGAACACACGAGAGGCGGCCCTCCCACCGGGAGAGGCCGCCTCGTCGTTCTCGGGCCTCCTTGCCTCGAGCCGCTCCGGTCCTAGGGCTTCTTCTCCTCCGGCGGGGCTTCCTCCACCTTCAGAATCTTCACATCGAAGGTCAGCTCCTTGCCCGCGAGGGGATGGTTGGCGTCCAGAATGACCGAATCCTTGCTCATCTCCGTCACCCTCAAGGGCCGACCGGCCTTGTCCTGCAACACGGAGCCGACCGTCGCGTCGGCCGGTATCTTTGCGCGCGGGACCGTGAGACGCTTGGCGCCGTCATAGGTTCCATAGGCCTGGTCCGGCGGAACAACGATACGTTTCCGATCGCCCGCCTTGAGCCCTGCGAGGGCCTTCTCCAATCCAGGCACGATCAGATGAGACCCTTGGACGAAGGAAAAGGGCTCTTTCCCCACGTTCGTATCAGCCACGGACTTATCCGGGAGCGTCAACGTGTACTCCAGCGTGACCAGGACGCCATCGGCGATCGTCATCATGGGGCCGGCGGCGACCCACCCGGCCAGCAATAAGCCGGCCCCGGCCACGCCGGCGCGCAACAGCTTCAGCCCGATCCGTCTCATGCCCCAACCCTCCTCGCGCCCGCCCTCAGGCCTACCAACGATCCCGGGGCCGGTTCTGATCTCCACCGCCTTCGAAGCGGCCCCCGCCCCCGCCTCTCCGAGGTTCTTGCGGGCGGGCTTCATTCACGGTCAGGGTGCGTCCGCCGAATTCCGTCCCGTTCAACGCGGTAATCGCCTTTTGGGCCTCGTCCGAGCTGCTCATTTCCACAAATCCAAACCCGCGGGACTGGCCGGTAAACCGATCCGTGATCACCTTGGCCGAGGCCACGGCCCCGTGAACGGCAAACAAGTCGCTGAGTTGCGCATCGGTCGTGGAGTAAGGCAGGCCGCCCACATAGATCTTCGCACCCATTGCGGACTCCTTCGCTGAGGTGATGCTGTCTTGAACAGGAGACGATCCGGAATGCGGCACAGCGGCCTGAAGTCACTCAGGCGAGGCGGCTGAAGGCGGTGGTCCGATCGATTCCCGGGGCAACACAACATCGATGACGGCCTGTCCTCACCGCTGACTCACGCTGCAGGCCGATCAGCCATGAGCAGCGACGGCGAGCCTAGCATGCACCTCAGGCAAAGGCAAGACAGGCGCTGCGCGGT
>CAYZTJ010000089.1:0-14328 GCA_964481215.1 uncultured Nitrospira sp.
GGAGGGCGCGATGGCGAAGGCGAAATTTGAGCGGCGGAAGCCGCACGTGAACGTGGGGACGATCGGGCACGTGGACCACGGGAAGACGACGCTGACGGCGGCGCTGACGAAGGTGTGCGCGGACCGGGGCATGGCGAAGTTCGTGAGCTACGACGAAGTGGCGAAGGCGAGCGAGAGCCAGGGGCGGCGGGACCCCAGCAAGATCGTCACGATCGCCATCTCCCACGTGGAGTACGAGACGGACAAGCGGCACTATGCGCACGTGGACTGTCCGGGGCACGCCGACTACGTCAAGAACATGATCACGGGGGCGGCGCAGATGGACGGGGCGATCCTGGTGGTGAGCGCGGCGGACGGCCCGATGCCGCAGACGCGGGAGCACATTCTGTTGGCGCGGCAGGTGGGCGTGCCGTTCATCGTGGTGTTTTTGAACAAGGCGGATAAGGTGGACGACAAGGAGCTCTTGGACCTGGTGGAGCTGGAGGTGCGGGAGCTGCTGACGAAGTACGAGTTCCCGGGCGATAAGGTGCCGATCATCCAGGGGGCGGCGTTGAAGGCGATGGAGGGGGATCAGGGCCCCTTGGGGGTGCCGTCGATCATGAAGCTGCTGGAGGCGGTCGACAGCTATATTCCGACGCCGGTGCGGCCGATCGACAAGCCCTTCCTCATGCCCATTGAAGACGTCTTTACGATCAGCGGGCGCGGGACGGTGGTGACGGGGCGGTGCGAGCGGGGGATCGTGAAGGTGGGCGATGAGATCGAGATCGTGGGGCTGAAGCCCACGCAGACGACGGTGGTGACCGGGGTGGAGATGTTCCGCAAGGTGTTGGACGAGGGGCAGGCGGGGGACAACATCGGGGTGCTGCTGCGGGGCACCAAGAAGGAAGACGTGGAGCGGGGGATGGTGCTGGCGAAGCCGAAGAGCATCACGCCGCACACGAAGTTCAAGGCGGAGATTTATGTGTTGACGAAGGAAGAGGGGGGGCGGCACACGCCGTTCTTCAACGGGTACCGGCCGCAGTTCTATTTCCGGACGACGGACGTGACGGGGGTGGTGGCGTTGAATCCGGGGGTGGAGATGGTGATGCCGGGGGACAATGTGAGCGTGACGGCGGAGTTGATCTCGCCGATCGCGATGGATCAGGGGTTGCGGTTCGCGGTGCGGGAGGGCGGCAAGACCGTCGGCTCCGGCATCGTCACCGAAATCCTGGCGTAACCGGGGAGCGTAAGGGGTAAGGGGTCAGGGGTCAGGGATGGTCGGGCACATGCCGGCACCGCCTGGCGCCTCACGCTTCACGCCTCACGAAAGAATCGAGTGAGAGTCGACCAAAAAATCAGAATTCGCCTCAAGGGATTCGACTATCGGATCTTGGATCAATCCGTCGCCGAGATCGTGGACACGGTCCAGCGGAGCGGCGCCAAGATCGTCGGCCCGGTGCCTTTGCCCACGCGGGTGGAACGCTTCACCGTGCAGCGGGCGACGCACGTCGATAAGAAATCCCGCGAGCAATTCGAGATCCGGACCCACAAGCGGTTGCTGGACATTATGGAGCCGACGCCGGAAACCATGGATGCGCTGATGAAGTTGAATCTTTCGGCCGGCGTCGATGTGGAGATCAAGCTGTAGGCCGACAGCCGACAGCTGAGCGCGATCAGATGACGAACGGAATCATCGGGAAAAAGTTGGGGATGACGCAGGTCTATGACGACCAGGGCCGGCTGACGCCTGTCACCGTGATCGAAGCCGGGCCCTGCAAGGTTGTGGAGATTCGGACCAAGGACAAGCATGGGTATGAGGCGGTCCAGCTGGCCTTTCAGGATGTCCGCGAGCGGAGCCTGCCGAAGGCCGAGATGGGCCATCTGAAGAAGGCCGGCGTCTCCGCGAGCAAGCACCTGTCCGAGTTCAAGAAGGTCGGCGAGGTGGCGGTTGGTCAGGTTGTCAGAGCGGATGTTTTCCAGAAGGGCGAATGGGTGGATGTGCAGGGAGTCTCCAAGGGCAAAGGCTTCCAGGGCGTGATCAAGCGCCACCACTATGCCGGCGGTCCGGAGACGCATGGCCACATGTTCCATCGAGCTCCCGGGTCGATCGGCAGCAGCGCCTACCCTTCCCGTGTCTGGCGGGGGAAGGACTTGCCGG
The DNA here is from genome assembly GCA_964481215.1 of uncultured Nitrospira sp. Classification (GTDB taxonomy): domain Bacteria; phylum Nitrospirota; class Nitrospiria; order Nitrospirales; family Nitrospiraceae; genus RSF151. The sequence continues at coordinate 2,138 of CAYZTJ010000089.1, forward strand.
GACACTTGGGCGCCGAGCGGGTCACGGTCCAGCGTCTGAAAGTCGTCGACGCGCGAGCGGATGAAAATTTGCTGTTCATCTCGGGCGCGGTGCCGGGCGCGACCGGGGGCATCGTGTTCGTTCGGAAATCAAAGAAGGCCTAACGCATCATGGCATCCGTGGATGTGCTCGATCTGAACAGGCGAAAAGTCGGCTCGGTAGAGCTGAAGAGCGACGTGTTCGGCCAAGAGGCGAATGTGCCCCTGGTGCATGAAGCTGTGATCATGCAGCGAGCCTCGGCGCGGCAGGGCACGGCCTCGACGAAACATCGGGGCGAGGTCAGCGGGTCGGGGAAAAAACCCTGGAAGCAGAAGCATACGGGTCGCGCCCGGGCGGGATCGGTGCGGTCGCCCATCTGGCGGCATGGCGGCACGGTGTTCGGTCCGAAGCCGCGCCAATATGGGTTCAATATGCCGAAGGGGCAGTACCGCGGGGCGCTACAGTCTGCCTTGTCGAGCAAGGCTGCGGCCGGCGAGTTGGTCGTGTTGGCGGATCTGACGCTGGAGCAGCCCAAGACCAAGTTGTTGGCCAAAGCGTTGCGCCAATTGGGACTCACGGGATCGACCTTGATCGTGGCAGGAGAAGGGCGCTCCGACGTGGACCGCGCCGCGCGCAATCTGGCCGGTGTGAGGGTCGTCAGGCCCGAAGGGTTGAATGTGTATGACGTGCTCCGCCATGCGGCCGTGGTGATCCCGCAACGGGAGCTGGTGCGAGTGCAGGAGTTGTGGTCGTGAAGCCATCACTTCATCGGGTGCTGATTCGTCCGTTGCTGACGGAAAAGATCACCGCCATGCGCGAATCCGGGAACAAGATCGGATTCCTGGTGGCCCCGGATGCCAATCGACTCGAGGTCAAGAAGGCCGTCGAGGCGCTCCTCAAGGTTCGGGTCGATCGGGTGAACGTGATGAACGTGTCCGGCAAGGTGAAGCGGCTCGGGCGGTTTGCCGGCAAGCGATCGGATTGGAAGAAGGCGATTGTGACCCTCAAGGAAGGGGAGAAGCTCGAGCTGTTCGAGAGCGCCTAGTGCGGCGGCTCCGGCCTCATGAGTCTGTGACATTATGGAACTGAAACAATACAAGCCTACTTCGCCGGCTCGCCGCGGGATGAACGCCCTGGTCGACAAGTCCTTGGCCAAGAAGCGGCCGGAAAAGCGCTTGACCGCGTCGCATCCGCGGAGTGCCGGTCGTAACAACATGGGGAGGACGACGGTGCGTTTCCGCGGGAGCGGACACAAGCGCCTGTACCGTCAGATCGACTTCAAGCGGGACAAGTTCGACGTGCCGGGTCGTGTGGTGGCGTTGGAGTACGATCCGAATCGCACGGCGCGGATCGCGCTCGTGAAATACACCGACGGGGACGTGCGGTACATTCTGGCTCCCGACGGGCTGGCGGTGAACGACACGGTGCACGCGGGGCCCAACGCCGAAGTGCGCATCGGGAATGCGCTGCCGCTCGCCAGCATGCCCCTCGGCACGACGATCCACAACATCGAATTGCGCCCTGGAAAGGGCGGGCAGATTATCCGGAGCGCGGGCGGGCTGGCGCAGGTGATGGGACGCGAAGGGGACTATATTCAGATTCGCCTGAAGTCCGGCGAGATGCGCCGTGTCCTGGGGACCTGCCTGGCGACCGTCGGGCAGGTGGGGAATGTCGGGCACGAGAACGTCGCCGTCGGGAAGGCGGGCCGGTCCCGCTGGCTTGGCCGCCGGCCGCACAATCGCGGCGTGGTGATGAATCCGGTCGACCACCCGCACGGCGGCGGCGAAGGAAAGTCCGGACAAGGGAATCCGCACCCGGTGTCCCCGTGGGGCTTGCCGACCAAGGGCTATAAGACGCGCAAGAACAAAGCGACCGACAAGTTCATTATCACGCGGCGCAAGAAATAGGGCCGATCGGAGTCTGCTATGCCACGTTCGGTGACGAAGGGACCGTTTGTCGATGCGCCGCTGCTGAAGAAGATCACGCAGATGAATGAGGCGAAGGACCGGAAGATGGTCAAGACCTGGTCCCGCCGATCCACGGTCATTCCCGACATGATCGGGCATACCTTGGCGGTGCACAACGGGAAGAAGTTCATCCCGGTGTTTGTGACGGAAAACATGGTTGGCCATAAGCTGGGTGAGTTCGCGCCGACCCGGTTTTTCAAAGGCCACGGCCAGGCGAGGACGGAGAAAGCGGTTGCGTTGAAGTAACGGGCGTGGAGAGTCCGCCTGCCGCCGCCGAAACGAAGAGAAGAGACATTGCCATGCCGGAAGCTCGTGCCACCTTGAGATACGTTCGAATCGCCCCGCGCAAGGCTCGCGTGGTCGTCGATTTGATCCGAGGCCAGTCGGTCCCGCACGCGCTGGCCGTGCTGAAGTACACCCCGCGCGCCGCCTCCAAGGTGATCGCGAAGCTGTTGCAGTCGGCCGTCGCCAACGGCGAGCAGAAGGAGATCGGGGACCGCGAAAACATGAAGGTGACGAAGGCCTTCGTGAACGGGGGGCCGACCCTGAAGCGATTCCGCGCGCGGTCGATGGGGCGCGCCAATTCGATTCACAAGCGGACGAGCCACATTACCATTGTCGTCTCGGCGCCGGACGCCGGGGCCTAGCCGGCTCATAGAGAGGGCTACGCAAAGCATGGGACAGAAAACGCATCCGATCGGGTATCGACTCGGCTACACGCGGACCTGGAGTTCCCGCTGGTATGCGGGGAAAGAATTCGCCAAGCTCCTGCACGAAGACATCCAGATTCGCAAGGTGGTCAAGGCGCGACTCCAGCATGCCGGCGTGGCCAAGGTCGATATCGAGCGGTCCGGCGATCAGACCCGCGTGATCATTCACACGGCCCGCCCGGGGATCATCATCGGTCGCAAGGGGGCGGAGGTCGACAAGCTCAAGGCCGGCTTGGAGAAAGAGTACGGGAAGCAGGTCTATATCACGGTGAAGGAAATCAAGAAGCCGGAACTCGACGCGCAGCTGGTCAGCGAGAACATCGCGACACAGTTGGAGAAACGGGTCGCCTTCCGCCGGGCGATGAAGCGCAGCGTGGCGGCGGCGCTCCGGCTCGGGGCGCAGGGGATTCGCATCAATTGCGCCGGGCGGCTCGGCGGCGCGGAAATCGCCCGGACAGAATGGTATCGAGAGGGCCGCGTGCCGTTGCATACGTTGCGGGCGGACATCGACTTTGGGTTCGCCGAAGCGCACACGACGATGGGCCAAATCGGCATCAAGACGTGGATCTACAAGGGCGAAGTGACGGCCGTGCAGCCGGAAAAGCCGGAACCGGCTTTGGATCGCCGCTAGGTCCTGGTCCTTGGAACGCGGAGTTAACTTGTGCTAGCACCAAAGAAGATCAAGTTTCGCAAGATGCAGAAGGGCCGCATGCGCGGCAAGGCCTATCGAGGCGGGCATCTGACGCTGGGCGAATACGGCTTGAAGTCGATGGAGCCGGGCCGGATTACGAGTCGGCAAATCGAAGCGGCCCGTATCGCCATCACGCGATACGTCAAGCGGGGTGGCCAGGTCTGGACCAGGATTTTTCCGGACAAGCCCATCACGAAGAAGCCGGCCGAGACTCGAATGGGTAAGGGCAAGGGGAATCCCGAGTACTGGGTCGCCGTGGTGAAACCCGGGCGGGTGCTCTATGAGATGGACGGCGTGACGCGGGACATTGCCGCGGAAGCCTTCCGTCTGGCGGCGCACAAGCTGCCGGTGGCGACTCGGTTTGTCTCGCGGGACGAGCTGTAGCGGGACGCGGAGCGGTGATCTGATGGACGTCAAAGAATTGCGGGACATGGCGGATCAGGAGTTGGCCGACAAAGAGCAGGCCTTGGTGCAAGAGGTGTTCAACTTGCGTCTCCAAATGGCCACCGGCCGCTTGGAGAATCCGATGAAAATTCGGGAGGCCCGGCGTGCGCTCGCGCGCGTGAAGACGATTCGGCGTGAGGCGGCCCGCCGTGCCGCGGCTACAGGGGGGCGAGGCTAGATGGACGCATCGACCGAAAAGCGGCACGAGTGGGTGGGGCGGGTCGTCAGCAATAAGATGCAGAAGACCGTCGTGGTCGCCGTCGATCGCGTGGTCGCGCACCCCATGTACAAGAAGGTGCTTCGTCGCGAGACGAAGCTCAAGGCGCACGACGAGCGCAGCGAGTGCAAGGTCGGCGATCAAGTGCGGCTGATTCAGACCCGCCCGATCAGCAAGGACAAGCACTATCGGGTCGTCGAAGTGCTGCGGCGAGGGGATGCCTAAGCGGGCGCGGGAGCGGCGGTTCGGCAGGTAAGGCATGATTCAAAACTATACGTACATGGACGTCGCCGATAATTCCGGCGCCAAGCAGGTGATGTGCTTTCACGTGCTGGGGGGCTCGAAGCGGCGCTACGGCTCGCTCGGCGACGTGGTGGTGGTCGCGGTGAAGGAAGCCATTCCCCAGGCGACGGTCAAGAAGGGCGATGTCAGCCGCGCGGTGATCGTGCGCACGACCAAAGGCGTCCGGCGGGACGACGGGTCCTACATCAAGTTCGATCGCAATGCCTGCGTCTTGATCAACAAGGAAGGCGAGCCGATCGGCACCCGCATCTTCGGCCCCGTCGCGCGGGAGCTGCGGTGGAAGAAGTTCATGAAGATCATCTCCTTGGCCCCTGAAGTCTTGTAGGAGCGGCGTCGATGTTGAAATCGAAGATTCGCAAGGGAGACACGGTGATGGTGATCTCGGGGCGGGACGCGGGCAAGACCGGCAAGGTCCTGTCGGTCGACCCGGCCAAGGCCCGGGTGCTCGTGGAAAAGTTGAACATCATCAAGCGGCATACCAAGCCCAATCAGAAGAATAAGCAGGGGGGTATCTTGGAACGGGAGGCCCCGTTGGCGATCGGCAAGGTGATGTACTTCGACGCCAATCTGAACAAACCCGTTCGATTGGGCATCAAGGTGCAGCCGGATGGGCGGCGCGTTCGCGTCTCTCGTCCCGGCGGCCAAGTCATTGATTAAGCCTCATAGGTCGTACGTCCATGGCGAAAGAGAGCAAGCCAGCAGCAGGTAAACCGGCCGACAAGAAGGCCGCGCCGAAGGGTGACAAGAAGGAGGCGGCGCCCTCCGAGAAAAAGCCCAAGGGTCCGTCCGCTCCGCCCCGGTTGAAAGAATTCTACCGGAGTCAGGTCGTGCCGGCCTTGATGAAGGAGTTTTCGTATAAGAACCCCATGCAAGTGCCGCGGATCGAGCGGATCGTGCTGAACGTGGGGATGGGCGAAGCGATCCAAAACGTAAAGTTGTTGGAGAGCGCCACGACCGAGTTGGGCATGATCACGGGACAGCGCGCGATCGTCACCCGCGCCAAGAAGGCCATCGCCGGTTTCAAGCTGCGTCAAGGCATGCCCATCGGGGCGAAAGTGACGCTGCGCGGCAATCACATGTATGAGTTTTTCGACCGGTTGGTCAGTATGGCCCTGCCCCGCATTCGGGACTTCCGGGGCGTCTCGCCCAAGTCGTTCGATGGGCGCGGCAACTATACGCTGGGGCTGAAGGAACAGTTGATCTTTCCGGAAATCGAGTACGACAAGGTGGCCTCCATTCACGGCATGGACATCACGATGGTGACGACGGCCAGGACCAATGACGAGGGGAAGGCTCTGTTGCGTCATATGGGGATGCCGTTCAGGACCTAGCAGGGGGAGGAGTCGGCAGTGTCGAGAAAAGCGCTGAGAAACAAAGCGGCCGCGACCCCGAAGTTCCCGGTTCGCGCCTATCACCGGTGCCAGTTGTGCGGGCGGGTGCGCGGGTACTTGCGACGATTCAAGATGTGCCGGATCTGTTTCCGCTTTTTGAGTTTGCGCGGAGAGATTCCCGGCGTGACCAAGGCGAGTTGGTAGAGCGGGAAAGAACGCACCATGGTGACTGATCCGATCGCAGATTTGTTGGTTCGTATCCAGAACGCCACACGCCGCGGCCATGCCACGGTGACGATTCCTGCCTCCAAGATGAAGGCGGAAGTCTTGCGCGTGCTCAAAACCGAAGGATTCATCCAGGGCTATGAGCGTGGCATGCACAATGGCCATCCGGCCCTGGCGGTGACCCTTCGGTACCACGGTGAGGGCCGACCGGTCATCTCCTCGATGAAGCGGATCAGCACGCCGGGTTGCCGGGTGTACGTGGGGCACAAGGAGTTGAAGCCGGTGCGCGGCGGGATGGGCATCACGATCCTGTCGACCTCCAAAGGGCTCATGACAGACCAAGAGTCGAAGCGGTCGAAGTTAGGCGGCGAGGTTCTCTGTCAGGTGTGGTGATCGCATGTCTCGTATTGGACGGAAGCCGATTCAGATTCCCAAGGGCGTGGAAGTCAGCGTGGCGGGGGACCAGGTGGCGGTGAAGGGGCCCCTCGGTCATCTGGCCTGGAACCTGTCCCCGGGGCTGGCCGTGCAGGTGGCCGACAGCGTCGTGCAAGTCACGCGGTCCGGCAACGATCCGCACACCCGTGCCATCCACGGCTTGGTGCGGGCCGAACTGCAGAATATGATCGGGGGCGTGACGAAGGGGTATGAGCGGTCTCTCGAAGTGACGGGCGTCGGCTATAAGGCCCAGTTGCAGGGGAAGTCGCTCAGCTTCAACGTCGGGTATACCCATCCGGTCGTCTATCAGTTGCCGGCGGGCATCGAGGCGAAGGTGGACAAGCAGACGCTGATCACCATCAAGGGCATCGACAAGCGGGTGGTCGGGCAGACCGCCGCCGATCTCCGCGCCATCAAGCCGCCGGATGTCTACAAGCAGAAGGGCGTACGGTATCTGGGCGAGCAGTTGCGCAAGAAGGAAGGCAAGACCGGGAAGTAGGCAGGCTCCATGAATACCATCGAAAAAGCGGATAAGCTCGAACGGCGGAGGCAGCGGGTGCGGCAGCGGGTGTTCGGCACGTCGGCCAGGCCCCGGCTGAGCGTGTTCCGCAGCAAATCGCATATCTATGCCCAGATCATCGACGATGTGAAGGGCCGCACCCTGGCCGCCGCGTCGACCGTGGACCCGGCGGTGAAAAAGGCCGTGAAGTCTGGCGCCACGATTGAGGCGGCGAAGGCGGTGGGGACGCTGTTGGCTGAACGCGCCAAGGCCAAGTCCGTCCAGACCGTCGTCTTCGATCGGGGCGGCCGTCTCTACCATGGCCGCATCAAGGCGTTGGCCGATGCGTCCCGCGCCAGTGGACTTCACTTCTAGATTGTCGGCGAGGAGCAAGCCCTAGTGAGAATCAATCCAGACGAACTCGACCTGAAGGATAAAGTCATCTTCATCAACCGCGTCGCGAAGGTGGTAAAGGGCGGCAAGCGGTTCAATTTCTGCGCCCTCGTGGTGGTCGGTGACGGCCACGGTTATGTGGGGATCGGCAAGGGCAAGGCAGCCGAGGTGCCGGTCGCCATCTCGAAGGCCGTGGGCCAGGCCAAGAAGCATCTCGTGCACGTTCCGTTGAAAGACGACACGATTCCTCACGAAGTCCATGGGATTTTTGGCGCGGAACGAGTGTTGCTGAAGCCCGCCGCGGCCGGGACGGGCATTATCGCCGGCGGCGCGGTCCGCGCCGTGGTGGAGTTGGCCGGCGCGCACAACATTATCGCCAAGACGCTGGGGCGCGGGAATCCGTTCAATACGGTCCGTGCGACCTTGAACGGCTTGCTGCAGTTGCGCGATCCAGGCGAAGTGGTGCGTGCTCGCAAGGCACTGGCGGTTTCCTAGGTCGGCAGGGAAGGACGTCCACTCATCATGGCAACCCCTCGGTCATTGACCATCGTCTTGAAACGGAGCCCCATCGGCACCGCCCAGCGGTATCGGCAGGTGCTCTATGGACTCGGGCTGCGGCGGATCCGTCAATCTGTCATTCGTCCCGATACTCCGCAGGTGCGCGGCATGATTCAAAAAGTGATTCACCTTTTGGAAGTGAAGGCATCATGAAGCTCCACCAATTATCGCCCGCCTCGGGATCCAAGCGTCAACGGAAGCGGATCGGTCGCGGACCGGGGTCAGGCCACGGCAAGACGGCCACGAAAGGCCACAAGGGCTTGCTGGCGCGGTCTGGCGGAGGCAAGCGGCCGGGGTTTGAGGGCGGCCAGATGCCCTTGGTCCGGCGGGTACCGAAGGTCGGGTTTCAGAACCCCTTCCGCATCGAGTACGCCATCGTGAATCTGAAGGCGCTCGCATCCTTGGGGAAAGTCGAGCGAGTGACGCCGGATACGATGGTGGAGGCGGGTCTCGTGCGTCGGAAAACGCGTCCTATCAAGGTGCTCGGTTCCGGGGATCTCGGTCGCCCTCTCGTGATCCAGGCCCACAAGTTCAGCAAGTCGGCGCTGGACAAGATTCAGGCCGCTGGCGGGAGGGCTGAGGTCATCGGCGGTGTTTGAGCGACTCTTCGCCAGCTTCCAGAACATCTTTAAGATCCCTGAACTCCGGATCAGGATCCTGTTTACGTTGGGGATGCTGGTGGCGTACCGGGTGGGAGCCCACGTGCCCACGCCGGGGATCAACAACGAGGAGCTGGCCAAGTTTCTTCAGGAAAAGGGAGGATCGCTGCTCGGGTTCTTGGATATTTTTTCAGGCGGGAATCTCTCGCGGCTGACGATCTTCGCGCTGGGCATCATGCCCTACATCAGCGCGTCGATCATTTTGCAGCTGTTGACGGTGGTCATCCCTCACCTAGGAAAACTGGCGAAGGAAGGGGAACGCGGACGCAAAAAGATCATCCAATACACGCGCTACGGCACGATCCTGATCTCCTTTATTCAAGGATTCGGCATCGCCGTGGGGCTGGAAGGCATGAACCAGGGCGCCTTCGTGCTCAACCCCGGGTGGCCATTCCGGTTCATGACGGTGATCACCTTGACGGCGGGGACTGCCTTTCTGATGTGGCTCGGCGAGCAGATCACCGAGCGGGGCATCGGGAACGGGATCTCCTTGATCATCTTTGCGGGGATCGTGGCGCGGCTGCCCAGCGCGGTGGCTCAAACCTTCGATCTCTATCAGATCGGGCAATTGAGCTTCTTGCTGCTGGTCGGCCTGGCTGTGCTGATGCTGGCGGTGGTCGGCGCCATCGTGTTTTTGGAGAGCGGCCGGCGCAAGATCCCGGTGCAATATGCCAAGCGGGTCATCGGTCGGCGCGTCTACGGCGGGCAGAGCACGCATGTGCCGCTCAAGCTCAACACGGCCGGCGTCATTCCGCCGATCTTCGCCTCCTCGATCATCGCGTTTCCGGCGACGATTGCCGGATTCATACAGGTGCCCTGGGTCCAGTCGCTGGGGAGCCAGTTGGCTCCCGGGTCGTTGCTGTATACGATCCTGTACGTCGGGCTGATTCTGTTTTTCTGTTTTTTCTATACGGCCGTCGTGCTGAATCCGGTCGACATGGCGGACAACATGAAGAAGTACGGCGGATTCATCCCGGGCATCCGGCCGGGGCAGCGGACCTCGGACTACATTTACAGCGTGCTGACGCGGATCACGTTCGCCGGCGCCCTGTATCTGGCCGCGGTCTGCGTGGTTCCGGAGTTTTTGATCTATAAGCTGAATGTGCCGTTCTATTTCGGCGGCACGTCGCTCTTGATCGTCATCGGCGTGGGGCTGGATACGGCCCAGCAGATCGAATCACACATGCTGATGAGAAACTACGAAGGATTCCTGGCCAAGGGGCGGCTTCGAGGCCGGAGCGGGTAAGAGACAACGCATGCGGCTGGTGTTATTGGGCGCCCCGGGCGTCGGGAAGGGCACACAGGCCGATCAATTGTCGGCAAAATGGGGTCGCCCCAAGATATCCACGGGCGACATTTTGCGCGAGGCGGTTCGGAACAAGACCGCGTTGGGTTTGCAGGCGAAGGCCTGCATGGACGAAGGGAAGCTGGTGCCGGACTCGATCGTCGTCGGCATCGTGCGCGAGAAGCTCGCCGAGCCGGGATGCGCGCGGGGGTTCTTGCTGGATGGATTCCCGAGGACGGTGGCCCAGGCGGAAGAACTCGGGCGCATGTTGGAAGGCGGAGGAGCGAAGTTGGACCGGGTCGTCAATATCACCGTGCCCCGCGAAGACGTGGTCAAGCGGCTGACCGGGCGGCGCAGCTGTCCGAAGTGTCAGGCGGTCTTCCACGTGGATTTCGCCCCCCCGGCGCGCGCGGGCGTGTGTGATCGCTGCGGCGGCGAACTGGCGCAGCGCTCGGATGACAAGCGGGAAACGGTCGAAGCGCGCCTGAAAGTCTATGAGGAGCAGACGGCGCCGCTGATTCAGTATTATCGCGGGAAAAATTTGCTGTCCGATGTGGATGGGGCGGGACCGGTCGACGTGGTGCAACGTCGCCTGACCGATATTCTGGCCGCCCATCGACTCACATGATCATCCTCAAGACAGCGGAGGAGATCGAAACGATCGGCCGCGCGTCCCGCGTGGTGGCGGAGACGCTCCAGATCCTGAAGGACGCGGTTCGGCCGGGGGTGACGACGGACGAGTTGGACCGGCTGGCGGAAGAGTCGATTCGCGCGCGCGGAGGCATTCCGGCCTTCAAGGGCTACCGCAGCTACCCGAAGACCCTCTGCGTGTCGGTGAACGAACAGGTAGTGCATGGGATTCCGTCGAAGCGTGTGCTGAAGGAGGGCGACATCGTCGGGCTGGATCTCGGCGCGATTGTCGACGGGTTCTACGGCGACTCCGCCATGACCGTGCCGGTGGGGCCGATTCGGCCCGCCGTGGCGACGCTGTTGCGGGTGACCGAGGAGTCGCTCTATGCCGGGATTCAGCAGGCGGTCGTCGGCAATCGACTCTCGGATATCTCGCACGCGGTGCAGCAACATGCGGAAGCAGCGGGCTTCTCGGTGGTGCGGGAATTCGTGGGCCACGGCATCGGCCGCCAGCTGCACGAAGAGCCGCAAGTGCCGAATTACGGGCGCCCGGGGCAGGGGCCGCGCCTGCAAGTCGGCATGGTGCTCGCTATCGAACCGATGATCAACATGGGACGGCATGAGGTGCGGATCTTGGATGATCAGTGGACGGCCGTGACGCAGGACGGGAGCCTGTCCGCCCATTTCGAGCATACGATCGCGATTCAGCCCAGCGGACCGCCGCGCATCCTCACACAGCTCTCGACGGAGCGCGTGCCGGTGACGGGCTAGGAGATCGGCCCAGCGCATTATGCCGAAAGACGATGTCATCGAAGTCCAGGGAACCGTCGCCGAGACGCTGCCGAACGCCATGTTTCGGGTGACGCTGGACAACGGGCACCGCATTCTGGCGCATATATCGGGAAAGATGCGCATGCACTTCATCCGCATACTTCCCGGGGACAAGGTGACGGTCGAGCTCTCCCCCTATGATTTGACGAGGGGAAGAATTACGTATCGATTTAAGTAAGCCGTGGACAGTGAAGAGTGAGACGTTAGGGAAAAGAAAGAGGAATCGAAGAGCGGCGGGAAGCGAGCGGAATCATGAAAGTGAAATCGTCGGTCAAGCCCATTTGTTCGAAGTGTCGTGTGATTCGCCGTCGCGGCGTGGTGCGGGTGATCTGCGAAAACCCGCGGCACAAGCAGCGGCAGGGATAGCAGACGTGATTCGTAAACCGTGATGGGTGAAGGGGCTGCGGAGTCCCCGGCCCATGACGGCACGGATCACGCATCACGGGTTACGAGGGGGAATTATGGCTCGGATAGCGGGAGTCGACCTGCCGCGGGAGAAGCGGCTGGATATCGGGTTGACCTATATTTTTGGCATCGGACGCACCGCGGCGCGCGGCATCGTGGCGAAAGCCGGTCTGGACGGCGCGATCCGGGTCAAGGACTTGACCGAAGACCAGATCGTCAAGATCCGCGAGACGATCGAGCGCGATCATAAGGTCGAGGGCGACTTGCGCAAAGAAGTCGCCATGAGCATCAAGCGGCTCGTCGATACGGGCACGTACCGGGGGCTGCGGCATCGGAAGGGCCTGCCCGTCCGCGGCCAGCGCAGCCGCACGAACGCCCGGACTCGGAAGGGCCATCGGCCTTCCGTGGGCAGCAAGCCGAAACCCGTGGCGGCCAAGCCGGCAACGGCCTAACAGGCTGCGGAAAGACAGGAATGGCGCTTCGCACTCGTCACAGGCATCGAGATCGCGGATGAGAACCAGTGTCCACGCAGGACGCTCACAAAGGCCGTCGCACCCGCCAGGCGGGTACCCGGGCCGCAGCAAGCGAAG
>CAYZTJ010000090.1:0-14183 GCA_964481215.1 uncultured Nitrospira sp.
CTCATCCGTTCTGCGAGCAGCGTGGCGCTCACGATCGGAATCGGGATCAAGCTCACCAGCATCAGGATCTTCAGGTACGACATCGTCGACTCCTTTCGACGTGGTGAGCCATGACGCAGTGCAAAGCTGGGGCCGCGTGCCTACCGAGAAAGAGGGGGAAGGATGGAAAGGCTTGATGGACGTATGATTCGAAGATGGCGGTCTGCAGGCTGTGTCAGCGAAACCCGGACAGGTTCAAGACTTCATCCCAACATGCTGACGCAAAATGACGGCACCGGCGCGAGGATTTCCTCCCGCTTTCGGAGGGAGCCACTGGCAACTCGACCTTTTTAGGAAGGCAGTGAGAGAAGTGGTTGTCGGTGTTCCAGTTCACGCCGTCGATGTCCCGGGCCGCCGGTGCGGTCAAGGGGGCAACCGCAGGCTGCTATCGGAGATATCCTCAGCGTACTCTCCCTGTTGACCAGGGTGGCACCAGTTATCATCTCAACAGTGCCGGCGCATCACAGGGCGGCCTTCGGCTATTGGGCCCGTACCGGGGACTGGACAGGTGCTCCTTCGACGGCCTCCGAACCGGTGTGTATAGAACCACGACACTCTGGTCCGCCTGATAACGGTCGGCAAGAATCGATTGTCTTCACTGCGGCGAAGTATCCTCCCCCTTAAGTGGGGAGGGGCCCCGTCCAAGTCGGACTTGTCTGGACTGTCACGGTAATCTAATCTGTTCATTCGTTGAGCGAATCAGGGAAGGCGGACATCTCAGATGGTCACACCAAGTAGCAAGAGATACAGAGCTTCTCAGACGGATGATATTCGATGATGTCCGACTCGCTTTCGGTCGCAGTCGTCATTCCCGTGTACAACGGCGGGGCGAAGTTCCGTGCTTGTCTGGATTCGGTCGCCAACGCCAAGCCCTCGCCAGACGAAGTGATCGTAGTCGGAGATGGCGATACCGACGGGTCCTCGGAGTTCGCAGAACAGGCCGGAGTGTCCGTGTACCGGTTTCCCACCGCGGGTGGACCGGGCAGGGCCAGGAATTTTGGCGCGGCCAACGCTCAATCGGACATCCTGTTTTTTGTCGATGCCGATGTGACGGTCCCGCGGGACCTTATAGGGCGGGTCAAGGAGTTCTTGGTAAAGGCGCCGGATGTGGCGGCAGTGATGGGGTCCTACGACGATGAGCCGGGCGAGGCCAACTTCCTGTCTCAATATCGAAACCTGTTGCATCATTTCATGCACCAGAATGGCCGCGAAGACGCCTCGACTTTTTGGGGAGCCTGCGGCGCCATCCGCCGGTCGGTCTTTTGTGAACTGGGAGGATTCGATGAAGGCTACACCAGGCCGTCGATTGAGGACATTGAGTTGGGATATCGCCTAAAGGGCGCAGGCCATATCATTCGGCTGGAAAAGTCGCTCCAAGTGAAACATTGGAAACGCTGGAGTGTGCGCTCAATGCTGTCTGCCGATGTCTTTCAGCGTGCGGTACCCTGGACCCAGCTCATTCATCAGTATCGCGGGTTCGTCAATGACTTGAATACTGGCGCGACCGGACGCGCCAGTGTGGCCGGGGCTTTTCTGATGGTGGGCGCGCTGGCCGGAAGTGTCTGGGAGCCAATCCTGTTGGTTCCGGCCGCCGGGTTGGCGGGCACCGTCGCGGCCTTGAACGCGCGACTCTATCATTTCTTTTGGCGGAAACGCGGAGTGTGGTTTGCGGTACAGGCGGTCATCTGGCACGGCTTCTACTTTCTCTACAGCGGACTGGGTTTCATACTCGGAACGTTGCGGCATGTCATGGATGGCAGCCCCGGCCCGCATGATCGCACAGTTCCCCGCGCGATCTCCTCGTGTCCTGTTCAGGGTACAGAGCATAGATGAAGAAACACACTGCCATCATCGTCGGTGCCGGACCTGCCGGCTTGACCGCGGCCTACGAACTGAGCAAGCGGGGTGTAACCTCGACCGTTCTCGAAGCGAGCGACCAAGTGGGAGGTATTTCCAAGACCGTCAACTACCGGGGATATCGATTCGATATCGGCGGCCACCGATTTTTCTCCAAAGTCCCGCTCGTCAACGACCTATGGCACGAGATGCTGGGGGAGGAGTTTCTCCTTCGGCCTCGGATTTCACGCATCTACTATAATCAGCATTTTTTCGACTATCCGCTGAAGCCGTTGAATGCCTTGGCCGGACTGGGGCCGCTCGAGTCCTTTCTTGTCGGATTGAGCTACCTGAAGGCGAAGTTTTTCCACATTCACGATGAAAAGAACTTCGAACAGTGGGTGTCCAATCGGTTTGGATACCGGCTCTACAGCATCTTCTTCAAGACGTATACGGAAAAAGTCTGGGGAATCCCCTGCCACGAAATCTCCGCCGATTGGGCGGCTCAGCGGATCAAGAATTTGTCACTCAAGCAGGCTCTGAGAAACGCGTTGTTCGGTGCATCGAAAGGCATGGACGGCTCGACGCTGACCTCTCTCATCGAACAATTCCACTACCCTCGATTCGGTCCGGGGATGATGTGGGAGCGATGCCGCGCGCTCATCGAGGAACAGGGATCGAGGACAGTGCATGGTGCGAAGATCGGCCGCGTACGGCACCGGAAGGGGCGGGTGGAGTGTGTGTCGGGTTGGAACGAGCAGGGAGAACGCGTCGATTATGAAGGGGAACATTTCATTTCGACCATGCCGCTTCGAGAGTTGGCGTTCGCTCTCGACCCGTTGCCTCCCGATGAGGTGCTGAAAGCCGCACAAGCGCTTCGTTACCGGGATTACCTGACCGTGGTGCTGATGGTGGATCGCGCCGCTGTGTTTCCTGACAATTGGCTCTACGTCCATTCTCCGGAGGTGAAACTCGGCCGGATCCAGAACTACAAGAACTGGAGCCCCCACATGGTTCCCGAGCCGGGCAAGACCTCCCTCGGGCTGGAATATTTTCTTTGGGACAAGGACGAGGAATGGAAGTGGTCTAACGAGCGGCTCATCGAGTTGGGCGTTGCGGAATGTGCCAAGATCGGCTTGATCGATTCGCGTGAGGTCAAGGACGGGACCGTCGTCCGTATGGAAAAGGCCTATCCCGTCTACGACCAGAATTACCAGGATAGCGTCGCAACCATACGCCGGTACTTGGAAACCTTCTCGAATATGCAGACTATTGGACGCAACGGGTTGCATCGCTACAACAACCAGGACCATTCGATGCTGACCGGCGTCTACGCAGCTCGGAATATCACCGGGGAACGTTGGGACGTCTGGTCTGTCAATACAGAGAGGGAGTATCACGAAGAGGGCCGGAGCTCTGCACACCACGCCGGGGATCAACTCGTTCCGGCACAGGTCTCCGTGGCCGCTGAGTCTCAACTGGACGTACAGGAAGATGCGGCCATCGAAGCGGCCTTCGCGAGAATCGATCCCATTGCGCTGGGGGTCGCGGTTGGCGCGGTCGCTGGCCTGGGGCTCTTCGTCGCATCGGCCGTTCTATTGCTAAAAGGAGGGCCGGTTGTTGGGCCGAACCTTTCGTTCGTCGGCCAATACTTGTGGGGATTCAATGTCACCTGGTCCGGCGCGGTACTTGGGTTGTTCGAAGGAGCGCTCGCCGGCTTCTCCATCGGCGCGTTGGCTGCGGCACTGCGGAATAGCGCATTGACGGACTACGCAAAATTTCAACGATGGCGTGAAAGCCGTGAGGAGCGCCGACGCTTGCTCGACAGGGTGTAGTCGATCAACGAGGGGGCCACCATGGACAGACAGCGACGTGACATCAACGAAGTTAGCCGGAGCCTGGCACGGCTCAAGACCGAGGCCCTGGCACTCGTGTGCGCGGTGATCGGGGGAGTCGGGTTGTTCCTGATGACGGTGTGGCTCGTGATCAAGGATGGGCCGGCAGCAGGGGCGCATTTAGGGCTTCTGTCGAACTATTTCGCAGGGTATTCCGTGACGTGGGTTGGGAGTATCATCGGCCTCCTCTACGGCGGTTTGTCCGGGGGAATTATCGGCTGGGCGGTGGGGACGATGTACAACAAGATCGTAAATCTACGGAAGACGTAGCCGTAATCACGCGGGGCACTTCAATGAACCAGACCAGTTCGGTCAAACTGGGCTTGATCGGTTGCGGGTGGTTCGCGCAGGCGGTCCATCTCCCGATATTGAAAACCTTAAAGGGAGCGACGCTGGTAGCGCTGGCGGAACCCGATCTCGCCGGCCTGGAGGCTTCTGGACGACGAGCGCCGGCCGCTCGACTCTGCTCTGATTACCGCGAGGTGTTGGCGATGCCGGCCCTCGATGCGGTGATTGTCAGCGTTCCGACCAGTCTGCATACTGAGGTGGCCGTGGCAGCGATGCGGGCGGGAAAACACGTGTACGTCGAGAAACCGATCGCGTCTTCACTTCAAGATGCGGATGACCTGATGTCGGTCTGGAGACAAACCGGCATGATCGGCATGGTCGGATTCAACTATCGTTTCAATCCGCTCTACGAAACTGCGCGCCGGCATCTTCGGGATGGAAGTTTGGGTCGTCTCGGGTATGCGCGGTCGAGGTTTTCCACGCCGCCACGCGATCTGCCGACTTGGAAAACAAGCCGCGCCACCGGTGGTGGAGTGTTGCTCGACCTTGCATCGCACCACATCGATCTCATTCGATATCTCTTTCAACAGGACATCCTGTCGGTTCATGCTGAGGTGACATCACGGCGGACAGAAGACGACCAGGCCAAGGTGGCGGTGCGGCTCACCGATGGTTTCGAGGTGCAATCGAGTTTCTCGTTGTGTGCAGACGATGAGGACTGGTTTGAAATTGTGGGACAGGATGGCACGCTCCTGGTCGATCGCTACCGGTCTTTGGAGGCGCATCCACTGCGTGCAGGCGCAGATCCTACCCACCTTCCTCCAGTCTTGCAGGCGGTCACGTCCTTTCGGCGTGCCGCCTATCTGGTGCGTAAACTTTGTTCACCCTGGAACGAGCCGTCCTATCGGCGCTCTCTAGAGGCTTTCGTGGCGGCGATATGCGGAGATGGCCCGAGAATGCCGAGTTTGGTTGACGGATATCGCTCTCTTGAAGTGATTGCTGCGGCTGAGGCCTCGGCGAAACTTGGCAGCACCATGGACGTTCACCATCGTGAGTTCGCCGGTGAGAGTGCGGAGCGTGGCGGTTCAAGGGTAGGGATATGACGTCGGAATCAGCGCCGTTCATTTCCATCGTCATTCCAACTTACAACCGACCGGAGCAGCTACGGCAATGTCTGGTGGCCTGCGCCGCGCTGGACTATCCGTCTGATCGTTTTGAAGTCATTGTCGTCGATGACGGGGGGGCGGTCCGGCTGGACGAGATCGTGCGAGGCGTGAGCACGACAATTGCCGTGAGACTTCTGAGACAAGAGAATACCGGTCCTGCGGGTGCGCGGAATCGGGGCGTCGCTGAAGCCAAGGGAGACATCGTGGCCTTTACCGACGACGACTGTGTGCCGGGTTCGGGATGGTTGCACACATTGGCCTCCCGGATGCGCGCCTCGCCGGATTGCGCCGCCGGTGGCCGGACGATCAACGCGCTTTCAACCAACCTCTGCTCGACGGCCAGCCAATTGTTGATCTCCTATTTGAATGAGTACTTCAACAAGGTGCCGGACGACGCCACGTTCTTCCCTTCGAACAACGTGGCGTTTCCGAAACAGTTGTTCCTGAGCGTCGGAGGATTCGACGTGACTTATCCGCGGGCGGCGGCGGAGGATCGTGAGCTTTGTGATCGCTGGCGCCATTGGGGCTTGCGAATGCTCTATGCCCACGAGGCCGTGGTTCACCATGCCCATGCGCTGACACTGTCGTCGTTTATCCGCCAACACCATAGTTATGGCCGCGGGGCCTATTGTTTCCACTGCGTACGGGCTGCGCGCACAGGGCGCAGCCTCAAAGTCGAACCGCTTTCGTTCTATTTAGAAATGTTCCGCTACCCTTTCTCCTGGGGGTATGGTTTCAAGGCCGTTCCGCTGGCGCTTCTTCTCGGGGTGGCGCAAGCCGCCAATGCCGGTGGATTTTTCTATGAGTGGTGGAGAAACAAGTTGGTAGAGAGAGACCGAGTGCTGAAGAGGACCTGAGGCAGCCTGTCCGAACCGCAGCCAGGAGCCAGTATGTTAGACCAACGCCGCCCATCGTTGTCGGTCATCGTGATTTCGCCCGATGAGTATGAGACCGTGAGGAAGACCGTCCGTCGGTTGCGAGCGCAACAGAGTTGCGATCAACTCGAAGTCGTGTTGGTGTTCCCCTCAATCGCCTCTTCGATGGTCGACGCCCAAGAGCTCTCCTGTTTCCACAGCCATCAGCTGGTCGAGGTCGGTGACATGACGTCGACGGCCAGGGCTCGTGCCCAGGGGGTGCGTCGAGCGGCGGCCCCGGTTGTGGCATTCGTAGAAGATCACTCGTTTCCCGCCAAGGGATGGGCGAAGGCTCTGATACGCGCTCATGGGGAACCGTGGGCTGCCGTCGGTCCGGCGATCGTGAATGCCAATCCCCACAGCCTGGTGAGCTGGGTGAATCTCATCATCGAATATGCCGAGTGGATGGAACCGGTGCCATCCGGCGTTGCCGAACACTTGCCCGGGCACAACGGGTCATACAAACGAGAGGTGTTGATCGCGTACGGAGACCGGTTGGAGGCCATGTTGGAAGCCGAGAGCATTCTCCAATGGGATCTGAGGGAGAAGGGCTACAAACTTTATCTTGAGCCTGCGGCGAGGACGTACCATCAGAACTTTTCGGCGTCGACGTCCTGGATTCCTTTGAGGCTGGATGGGGGAAGGCTCTTCGCGTCCGCTCGTGCCAGGCATTGGCCGCTGTGGCGACGGTTGCTCTATGCGGCTTCCGCTCCGCTCATTCCATTCGTCCGATTCCGACGGATCATCCGTGAACTCAAGCGGCCGGGACGGGCGCCCGGCGTATTCCCCCGCGTGTTGCCGCTTTTGTTTATCGGGCTGGTCGTGGACGGGGCGGGTGAGATGATCGGGTATGCCTTCGGTGGGGGGCAGGCGATGAAGCGGCTGTCCGACATGGAATTTCATCGTGAACGGTATCTGACTGACCGGGACAGGCTTGCCGAGGTGGAGGGGTGAGAAGCGTGAGAACTTCGACATTCTCTCCAAGAAACCGATGGCGCGAGTAAGAGCGGGAACGGAGGGATCGGTGGAGGAGTTGGACTCCGGTGCCGAATATGATCTCTGGGCTGCCGTGTGCTGTGTGCTCATTGGCGCCGCGGCACTGTATGTGGCGGCACTCAGACAGGTGGGAAACTGGGGAGTAGAAACGGATTTTTACGGCAAGTATGCCCCACTCACTCTGGAAATTCTGGGAGGTCGTCCCTACACCTATCCACATTACCCACCCGGGTACATGCTGATGCTGGCGGCGGGGGCCATGGTGAGTCCTGATCTCTTCGCCGTTGGGAAAGTTATTTCGGCCATCGCGACGGCCTGTCTCGGGTGGATCAGCTACCTCCTCCTCAAGAGACTTTTCGGCGGGCGTGAGGCCTTCGTTACAACGCTCTTTGTATTGCTCTCGCTCCTTCCATACTCCTTTCTCGCGGCAACCGACATGCCGGCCAATCTCTTTCTCGTGATTCCTCTTTGGTTGCTGCTTCGAGGGCAAATCACGACCGCCGAATGCGTGCAAGCGGGAATGGCTGCGGGCCTCGCATACGTCGTTCGCTACAACGCGGTCTTCGTGATCGCCGGAATTCCTGCCGCCCTCATTCTGGTCAATCCGAACTGCGAGTCATTGCGCCAGCGTATCTCCAAGAGTTCGGCCTTTCTTGCGGCCGCTTTCGTCGTCATGCTTCCGTGGCTTGCCTACAACTGGAAGGTGAACGGCAGTCCGTTCGCAAGCGATATGCATGCGCAGATTGCAGCACATTTCTACCATCCGAAAGGTGACGCGTACGGCTGGGCATTGGATGAGATGGGACATAAGTTCAGCTCATTAGGCGTCGTTTTCATGCACGATCCGGGCACATGGATTCTGATGTACGCCAAGGACGTCCTACAGAACCGAGCGGTCAAGTTGAGTTTTGATGTCCTGGGTTTCCCCGCATACCTATTTGCGGGGGCAGGTCTCTTAGTCAGGCTGGTAAGTGTCACCCGTCCTCAACTCGTGTTTTTCTTCGTGTGTGCCCTAGGATATGCCCTTCATGGGCTGGCCAGTTTCGCGCCGAGGTTTTACTTTTTCCTGTTCCCGTTGCTTTTTTTGTGCGTGACGAGCGCACCCTTCTATGTCCTTCGTGAGTTCTCGAACGGGCATCCTCAAGATGCCAGGAAGCGGCTTGCCCTTCCGTGGGGCGTGTGCTCGCTGCTCCTTGCCACCACCGCGTATACGAGCTATTTGACGGTATCCAGGACGCTGAGTGCTGAACCTGTGTACCTGCTGGAGGTCGCCCGCGTGCTGAAGGCTCAGTCGACTTCCGACGATCTCATCATGGCCGTTGAGCCTCATATCGGCTACCTGACGGGATTGAAGGTGGTAGCGGCGCAAGTTGCCGACTCATGGGAGGGGTATGCCGAGAAGGCTCGTGACGGAGGAGTGCGGTACATCATCTACAGCGATCATGAGCAGACTTACTGGAACGGATTGCGTGGCTTGAGAGATGCCACTCACGCTCCCCCGCCGTTCCAATTGATTTATGAGCATAAGTCGAGTGGGACGTTGATCTATAAGATTGACAGATAGAAACGGAGGCGGGTTTCAGCTGCGTTGAGCAGACCGAACGACGGTGAGATGCGAAGATGAATCGGAACATGAACGTGTTCGTCACGGGAGCGACGGGGTTTCTCGGCGGCCATCTGGTCGAGGCACTGGTCCGCCAAGGGCACAAGGTCAAGACGGTGGCCAGACCGACCGCCGACCTCTCCCGCCTCACGCATCCGTCGATCGAAGTGCGGCGCGGGGAGTTGAGCGATCAGCGGATGATCGAATCGGCCATGCAAGGCTGTGACGTGGCGTACCATCTGGCGGCCACCACCAGCCGAACGGGGAAATCCAAGACGGAATCTTTCGTGACGAACGTCGACTATACGAAACGCATTGCGGAAGCGATTCGCCGAGCGGGCGTCAAACGTCTCGTGTTCTGTAGCACCGCCGCGGTGTATGGGGTGGTCGATCATCCCCCCGTCGATGAGGAGAGCCCCACCACACAGGGCAGCCCCTATGCCGAGTCGAAGCTGGCGGCCGAACGGTTGATGGCGGCGGAACATGAACGCAACGGCCTGCCTGTGGTCATCGCTCGATTTCCCGGCGTCCTGGGCCGGCGGTCGCTCAGTTGGATCGGATTGTTTCGAGCAATTGCGTCCGGGCACTTCCACCTCATCGGATCAGGCACGAACCATACACATACGTGTCACGTGGATGACATCGTCCAAGGGTTGCAACTGTGCGGCACGGTCACGGGGATCGAAGGGCGTACGTACAATCTGGCCACTGAGCGAGCCATCCCGATCCGGGAATTCGTGGAGCTGATCGCCAAAGAGGTGGGGACTCGCATCTCGTCGGTTCGTCTCCCGACGCTTCCCTATCGGATGTGGTACCGGCTCAATCGTTGGAGTTACCACAACCTGGGGTACGAACTCCCCTGGGCTCACAAGTACGAGTTGTTCATCTCGGACAAGGTTATGTCGATTGCCAAGGCGCAGCGTGAGCTGGGCTTCGCCCCGCATGTGCCGCTCGTCGTGGGGATTCGCGACACGCTCGGCTGGTACCGCGAGCAAGGCATGTTGTAAGGGCGCAGGATGATGGGAGCGTCCCGTCCATGAAAGTCTTGATCGTCAACGACTACGGGACCCTTGCCGGAGGGGCGGAGGAGTTGACGTTCGCCCTGCGCGATACGTTGCGTCAGCAGGGCCACGATGCGCGCGTGTTTTCGAGTTCCGCGGGCGCGGCGGAGGGAATGCTGAAGTCAGATTTTTTCTGTTTCGGAACGCTGTCGCGATTCCGCACGCTGTTGCAGACCGTCAACCCCTGGGCCTATCTTCGCTTGCGCCGCGTGTTGAAGGAATTCAAGCCCGACGTCGTCCACGTCCGGATGTTCCTGACCCAGTTGTCGCCGATGATTCTGCCGCTTTTGCAGCGGGTGCCGGCGCTTTGCCATGTCGTGTGGTACCGGCCGATCTGTCCAACCGGAACCAAGCTGCTGCCGACGGGCGAAGTGTGCAGGAGTTCGGCCGGCATGGCGTGTTACCGAGACCGGTGCCTGCCGTTACGGGACTGGATTCCGCTGCAATTCCAGCTCTGGTTGTGGCGTCGCTGGCGTCATGTGTTCAAGCGAATCGTCGCCAACAGCCCCGCTGTGCAACGCTCTCTGGTCGCAGAAGGGCTCGAGTCCGTCGAGGTCATTGAAAACGGAGTGGTCGCGGGGACTGTCACGCGTGTGCTCGCCGCCCAGCCCCTTGTCGGATTTGCCGGCCGATTAGTCGCCGAAAAAGGCGTCGACGTGCTCTTGCGGGCCTTCGAATCGGTGACACGCGAGCTGCCTGCGGCGCGACTTCTCATCGCCGGAGACGGTCCGGCGCGTCAAGCACTCGAAGCGCTCGCGCGATCGCTAGGCGTGGAAGAGCGGGTGTCCTTCCTCGGGCGCTTGCCCCGGGAACGGTTGGAGCAGTCGCTGTCGACGGTATGGGCCCAGGTGGTTCCATCCCGCTGGGCCGAACCGTTCGGGTTAGTTGCGGCGGAGGCGATGATGCGCGGCACGGCCGTCGTCGCGAGCGACACGGGAGGCCTCGTCGATATCGTCGATGCCGGACGCACGGGATATCTGGTGCCTCCCGGCGACGCGACAGCTCTCGCCGACAAGTTACTGGAGTTGCTGTCCGACCGGGCCAAGACCGAAGCGATGGGTGACGCGGGACGAGTGCGGGCCCTTGCGCGATTCACCGTCGTGCGGCAATGCCGGGAGTTTCTCGACGTTTACGCCGACATGCTGAACGGATCGCCCCCTGCATCCAAGCCGTGGAAGCGTGGAGCACTGGACTCGAAAATGGAGGGTCTCGCATGAGTGTCTCGACTTCGGCAAAGCCGACCGTGTCCGTGATCGTAGAAGGATACAACGAGTCGAGGGACCTCGGGAAAGCCGTCAATACCATCGAGGCTCTGAAGCAGCAAGACTTTCCTCCCAGCCAGGTGGAAGTGATCCTCATGGGGAGCAGCGAGCAGGTGGCGGACTGGCGCGTACAGTATGCGGACAGCGCGCCATTCTGGATAATCCGCCCGGTGGAGGCCAATGGGCTTTCGTATCTCCGCCTCAAGAACCGTGGTGCCGAAGAGGCGACGGCTGAGATTTTGGCCTTTACCGATTCCGACGTGTATCCCCATCGCACCTGGTTATCCTCGCTCGTGGAGGGGGTTCGAAGCGGCGGGGACGTTTCCATCGGGCTCAGCCTATTCAAGAGCAGGACAGGCTGGCGATGGGATCAGGCCACGCGGTTGGCGGCGGCCTCGATCACCTGGGGTTGGGTTGTGGGCAAGGTGGTCGATCCTGAGCGGTATCTTCCGATTCCCGTCGGCTTCATGGATCACAATTTCGGTCTCCGCGCCGACACCTTCCGGCGGCATCAATACAACACGATGTTCGGGCGGTTGTGCGGGGCGCCGTTGTTGACCAAGTCGTTCCTCGACGGCGGTGCCAAACTCGTGCTGCAGCCGCGTCAGCGGGTGACGCATTATTTCGCCTGGAGCTATTGGTTGAAGTGCCTGCATTTCCGCTATGGGTATGAAGTCTTCATGCTCCGGCGCATGAACGATCGGTACCCCAATCGATGGATCGCAAACACGAAGGTGCTCGAGCCGATGATAACCATGCTCTGGCACGTTGGGCTCGATGTCCCTCGTTGGTTCCGCGTCAGCCGGCTGCTCGACGTCCATCCGGTGAGGCGGGTACTCCTTCTTCCGTTGGTCGTCGTTATGTCGTGCATCGCTCGCGCCACGGAAATGGTGGGTATGTATTGGACCATGATTGCGCCGGACGCCATGCGGCGCTGGGCGGAGTCCGTTTAGGCGGTGACCGGTCGCGGCATGGAGCCAAGCGGCGCAAATATGGATCGTCCTCTCCCAATCAGCTCGACCGTCACCCAGCCAGGCAGCCAGTGGACGGCACAACCGGGCCGTCACATGATGGAAGGCAGCATCCGCAATCTGTTGGCGGAGACGCTGTTCCCCCTGACGGCGCTGGTGACGGCGGGGTTCCTGACCAGGCAGTTGGGAGCCGACGGCTACGGTCTGCTGGTACTGGCCGTCTCCCTCGTCCTGCTGATCCAATGGAGCTTGAACGCGATTTTCGCGCGCGCCACGATCAAGCACGTGAGTGAGGCTGCCGATTGGAAGCCGGTGGGAACCGCCGCCGTCAATCTGCAGTTGATGGTTGGCACCGGCGCGATGGCGGCGATCTGGCTGCTGGCCGTTCCGCTCGGCCGTATGATGGGAGAGCCGGATCTTGCCCGGTACCTCGGCTTGATGGCGGTCGACGTTCCTCTCGCCTGTCTCACGCAGTCCCACAGGCAAATTCTGACTGGACTGGGACAGTTCGGCCGGTGCGGCCTCTTGAGCGCGGGCCGCTGGACCGTTCGTCTCGTGCTCATCATCGGCTTCGTGTTCGCCGGGTGGGGGATCATGGGCGCCATTCTCGGGATGATCGGAGGGACGGTGGGGGAGCTGGTCCTGGCCCGCCGGGCCATTCGCCCCGCGCTTTTCCGCCGCGTATCCTGGACCGAATGGCCACTCTGGGACTATGCGATGCCGTTGTTCTTCTCGTCGGTGTGCGGAGCGTTGTTCGCCCGGCTGGATCTCTATTCGTTGAAAGCCCTGGGTGGCTCGGCCGGGCAAGCGGGGCTGTACGGCGCGGCGCAGAACCTCTCGTTGCTGCCCGGGCTGCTCGGCGCCGTGGTCGCACCGATCGTGCTCTCGACCGTGAGCCGCGTGGTTTCGACCGGAGACGTCGCGCGTGCGGCCGAACTTTCCCGCAACGTCGTCCGTGCGGCGATCTTGTTGTGCCCGCTGGCCGCACTGATCGGCGGAACGGCGGACCCACTCGTCGTTCTGATCTTCGGAGAGGCATTCGCCCAGGCGGGGACCCTGTTGACGGTCCTCACGGCGGGCGCGTTCGTCATGCTGGTGACGACGATGAGCCTGACGCTCTTGGTCGTCTACGGGAAACCGCGGCTGCTACTGCTCGTCACGGCTCCGTTAGTGCTGCTGGCGCTCGGAGGCCATGTGCTAGCGGTGCCACGCTGGGGGTCGGTGGGCGCCGCTGCGGTGACATGCCTGTTGAGTGTGGCGGCAGCGGTGACGGCCACGTGGCTGGCTGTGCGTGAGTGCCAGGTGCGGTTCCCTTGCGCCAGTCTCGGCCGAGCTCTCCTGGCCGCGGGAGTGATGATCGGGTTCGCCATACTCTGGCCCGCCGCTGGAGTGTGGGTGTTTCTGAAGCTGGTACTCGGCAGCCCGCTGCTGATCGGACTCTATTGGGCGCTGGGGGAATTTAGCGAGGAGGAAATCGTCGTTGGCCGTGAACTCCTCGGGATGCGTCTCTGTGCTGCGGGCTGACGTCGGCAGGCAGAGGCCATCTGCTGGTCGGTCATGAGGGAGATCCGGAAGAGAGAAACGGAACACGTGCAGGCTCAGAAGCGTTCTTCGATCACATCGAGGTCGCTCGGTCCGCCGATATCGTTGTACAGCAGACTCGTCGGGTCGTCGGTCATGGCGAGCCGATAGTAGAGGACGCCCACGTTCTTTCCGACCATCTTGGTCAGTCGGCAGACGGCCAGTTCCTCGTCTCTCAGATCCCAGGCGAATAAGGAGCCGTGGGGAAGATGCAGGGGG
This sequence comes from uncultured Nitrospira sp., assembly GCA_964481215.1. Lineage (GTDB taxonomy): Bacteria > Nitrospirota > Nitrospiria > Nitrospirales > Nitrospiraceae > RSF151. The sequence continues at coordinate 13,832 of CAYZTJ010000090.1, forward strand.
AGGGTGCGGGGATGCATTCTCGCGCTGGAGACTACGGCATAACGTCCGCCTTCCCGATGGGAAAAGGCGTAGCGCCACGAAGACTGTTGCCGGTACATGTCCTGCGCCGTAAGGCCGATCAACACGGCGTTGGGGGCGGCGGCCTGCTCCGCATAGTCCCGCTGCATTTTGGCAATCACCCGCTCCGCCACCAGCTGATGACGCGTCCGATCCCACAAGCTGTCGTCGAGCGGCAACGGCGGAAGGCGCCGGACCGGCAAGTGCCAGGCGCCGGCATAACGCGCGGTGACCGCGGCAAACTGAGATGCCGGAAATTCGCCGATCGGGATGAAATAGATCGTGCCGTCCACCG
>CAYZTJ010000091.1:0-14135 GCA_964481215.1 uncultured Nitrospira sp.
TCACGCAGGAGATTTTGATCTCCGACGTGCTGATCATCATGATGTTGATGCCCTCGCGGGCGAAGACCTCGAACATGCGCGAGGCCACGCCCGAATGCGACCGCATGCCCACGCCGACGAGCGAGACCTTGGCGATGGAATCGGTCACCGCCACCGACTTGGCGTCGATGTCTTTCGCGATGCTCTGGACGAGCGGCATGGCTTTCGGCAGATCGACGCGGGGCACGGTGAAGGACATGTCCGTGAGCGACGCCTGGCTGACATTTTGGATGATCATGTCGACGATGATATTGGCCTCGGCGATCGGGCCGAAGATCCGCGCGGCGATGCCCGGCCGATCCGGGACGCCCACGATCGTGATCTTGGCCTGATTGCGGTCCCCCGTCACGCCGGAGACCGTCATCCGTTCCATATCGGCATCTTCGTGCGTCACAAGCGTACCCTGCCCTTCCTTGAAACTGGACTGCACCTCGACCGGCACCCCGTAACGCGCCGCAAACTCCACGGACCGGCTCTGGAGCACCTTGGCGCCCAGACTGGCGAATTCCAACATCTCCTCGTACGAAATCTTGTCGAGCCGCCGCGCGCCCGGCACCACGTTAGGATCGGCCGTGTAGACCCCGTCGACGTCGGTAAAAATAATGCAGCGATCGGCCTTCAGCGCCCCGGCCAAGGCCACGGCCGTGAGATCCGATCCGCCGCGCCCCAACGTCGTCACGTCGTCCCGTTCGTTGATGCCTTGAAAGCCGGCGACGACCGGCACGATCCCCTTGCCCAGCGCCTCGTTCACCCGCTCCGCATGGATGCGCGCGATGCGGGCCTTCGTGTGGCTGCTGTTGGTGATGATGCCGACCTGGCGGCCGGTGAACGACCGAGCCTTCACCCCGCGCTCCCGCAGCGCCATGGCCAGCAGCGCGATGGTCACCCGCTCGCCCGTCGAAAGCAACATGTCCATCTCCCGTTCATCGGGCGACTTGGACATCTCCTGCGCAAGTTTGATGAGCCGGTCCGTCTCGCCGCTCATGGCGGACAGGACCACGACCACGTCATCGCCGCGCCGCCTGGTCTCCGCCACGCGATCGGCGACGCGGCGAATCCGCTCGGCGGTGCCCACCGAGGTCCCGCCGTACTTCTGGACCACCAAGGACATGTGACTCGACCGACCGTTACCCCAACAACCTGGCCATCACCTTCGCCGCATCCCACCCCGTCGGACAGAGGCTCGCCGCTTCGAGTTCGGTCAGCCGGCGCCCTCCCCCTGCGGGTTTGGAGGATTTGGCATCATACAGGACAGCGGGGGCGGAGGGGAAGGGAGCACCGGCTGGGAGGGGGGTTCTGAGGGGGTCGGCGATGACCAGGAGGCGATGGGGGCCCAGCTTGCTTAAGCCCTGCAGCAAGGGCTCGATCACCTGCCGGTCCATGGCTTCGACCGCTTTCACCTGCTCGGCGGCGCCGGCGCCGCCGGGCAGGTCGAGAAAGCCGTAGAGGAAGTCCTTGCGCTGCAACTCGCGTAGGGCGGCCGGCGCCACCCCGGAGAAGAGGGCGCCGTCGGCGTGGAACTCGGCGGGATCGACGGCATCGAGCCCCGCGCAGACGCCCACGCCGCGCATCACGTCGCTGGTGGAAAGCACCGCCCCGGTCAGCTTGCGCTTCTCGGCAAAGTTGGGCCAGTGGACCGACCGGCCCGGGCCCCAGAGCCACAGACAGTTGGCCGGTTTCAATCGATCGCTCCGCCGCTGATCGTTGACGGGGTGGTCGCGCAGAATCACGATCGCCGCCTCCATCAACTTCTTCAGCATGTCCGACCCCTCGCCGGTCGGGAAAAACGGCCCCAGGGGCTTGCCGGCCGCGAGGTGCGGATCATGGCAGGTGATCCGAGGCTTCCCGTCGACCCAGACCATGAGATGGCGATGGCCCGCGCCCGGGTAAAACTGAATGGTCTCCGACCCCAACTGCTCGTTGATGGTGTCGATCAGCTCACGCGCTTCCTCGGACGAGATGCCGCCGGCCGTGGCATCGTCCATGATCAACTGCGGGGTCAATTTCTTGAGATCGAGGTCTTTCCCGGGCTGCGTCCCGGTCCGGAAGGTCACCATCCAGCAGCGGAACACGATGTCCTGTTCACCGACGGCTACGCCGAGGCCGGCCGCTTCCAACGCGGCCAGCCCCGGGTATTGCTTCTTCGGGGCATAGCCGAGCAGCGCCATTTGCAGACATTCCGCTTCGTGCAGACAGCCGTCGTTCGGGAAGGCGATCTGGCCCAACTCCCCGCCGGCCGCCAGCCGATCGAGCGCGGGCGTCGCGGCCGCCTGCAGCAGCGTCTTGCCGCCCAGGTCGGGCATGGATGGCCCGGCGAAGCCGCCAGCATGGAGCACGACGTATTTCATCGGAGTCCGTCTCGTGCCATAGGAGGAATGGTCATGCCGCTCGAAGGGCGAGGTCCTGCTGATAGCAATGGCGCGGGCAGCGCATGGGCAATCAGAGGTTGAGGAGGCGGGAGACGTCCTCGTGCGTTGCATTCACCGTCACGGGCTTCACGGAGACGCCCATGGCGGTGTCGGGATCTTTCAAACCGTGGCCGGTCAGGGTGCAGACGACCACCTCGTCGCCCTTCAAGAGGCCCTGCCGTCCCATTTTCATCAAGCCGGCGACGGAGGCGGCCGAAGCGGGCTCGCAGAACACCCCTTCCTCGGCGGCGATGAGGCCGTAGGCCTCCAAGATTTCGTCGTCGGTCACCATGTCGATGCGCCCGGCCGATTCGTCCACAGCCTGCGACGCCGAGGTCCAACTCGCCGGGTTGCCGATGCGAATGGCCGTGGCGATCGTCTGCGGCTGCTCGACCACCTTGCCGAGCACGATCGGCGCCGCGCCGGCCGCCTGAAAGCCGATCATGCGCGGCAGCGCCCCCCGGACTTGCCCGGCTTCCCGGTATTCCTTGTAGCCCTTCCAATAGGCCGTGATGTTGCCGGCGTTGCCGACCGGCAGGACGTGCAGCGTCGGCGCCGCGCCGAGCTGGTCGCAAATTTCCATCGCGGCGGTCTTTTGTCCCTCGATGCGGAAGGGATTCAACGAGTTCACCAGCTCCACCGGATGGGTCGCGCAGATCTGCTTGACGATCGTGAGCGCCTGATCGAAATTGCCCTCGATCTGGATGACCTTGGCATGGTGCATCATGGCCTGAGACAGCTTGCCAAGCGCGATCTTGCCGGCGGGGATCAAGACGTAGACGGTGAGGCCGGCCCGGGCGCCGTAGGCCGCCGCCGAGGCCGAGGTATTGCCGGTGGAGGCGCACATGACCGCGCGCGCGCCCTTTTCCAGGGCCTTGGAGATGGCCATGGTCATCCCCCGGTCCTTGAACGAGCCGGTGGGATTGGCGCCTTCGTACTTGAGATGGATGTCGAGGCCCGGCTTGATGCGCGCGGCCAGCCGCCTGGCCGGAATGAGGGGCGTGTTGCCCTCGCCGAGCGTGACAATCGGGGTCTTCTCCGACACCGGGAGAAACTTGCGATATTCTTCGATGATCCCGCGCCAGCGCGACATGGTCTGTCCGTTACCGTCCGCCCATCCTGCGTGGCATGACCCGCTCGCCGCTCATTCGTCCGGCCCTTCCACGCGAACAAGGGTGGTCGGTTCCGAGATAAAGGGCATGCCGTTGATTTCCTTGAGCGCGTGCTGGACGTTCCGTTCGACCGCCGTATGGGTCATGATGACGACCGGCACGGTCTGCCCCTCCTTGCGCCCCTGCTGCAACACGGACGAAATGCTGATGCCGTGGTTCCCGAGCACGCCGGCGATCTGCGAGAGCACCCCCGGCCGGTCCACCACCATGAAGCGAATGTAGTAGAGCGAGCGGATCTGCTCCATGGGCCGGATCGGCACGGGCCGCCGCTGATCCTGTTTGAACGACGCCGGCGGCACGCGGCCGGCCGCGCCCGACAGCAAGTTCCGCGCGATGGCGACCACATCGCTGACGACCGCGCTGCCGGTGGGCATGGAGCCCGCGCCCTGGCCGTAGAGCACGATGTCCTGGACGGCGTCGCCGACGAGCTGAATGGCGTTGTAGACCCCTTCGACCTGCGCAATGGGCGAGCGGGTCGGAATCATCGTCGGATGCACCCGCGCCTCGATGTCGCCGTCGGCCAACTTCGCGATGCCGAGGAGCTTGATCGTGTAGCCGAACTCCTTGGCGTAGGCGATGTCCACCGGCGTAATGCGGGTGATCCCCTCGGTGAAGACGTCTTTCACGTTCACCGGAGTGCCGTAGGCGAGGCTCACCATGATGGCCAGCTTGTGGGCCGAATCGATGCCCGCGATGTCGAAAGTCGGGTCCGCCTCGGCATAGCCCGCGCGTTGGGCGTCCGCGAGCACCTGCTCGAAGCCGTGCCCCTCCCTGGTCATCCGGCTCAAAATGTAATTCGAGGTGCCGTTGATGATGCCGTAGATGGAGAGAATCGTGTTGCCCGCCAGGCCTTCCATGAGGGCGCGGATGATCGGAATCCCGCCGCCGACGCTGGCCTCGAACCCGAGATCGACGCCGGCGCGGACCGCGGCTTCGTAGAGTTCCTCGCCGTGCGCGGCGAGGAGCGCCTTGTTGGCCGTCACCACCGGCTTGCCCTTGGCGATGGCGCCCAGGATCACTTTCTTGGCGATGTCGTAGCCGCCGACCAGTTCCAAGACGATATCGACCGCCGGATCCGCCAGCACGTGCTGGTAGTCGTTGACCAGCACCCCGGGCGGCAGATCCACGCCGCGGTCCCGCTTCACGTCCACGTCGGCGATGCGAATCACATCGACCGGCACGCCCACGCGGCGGCGGATCAGCGCGGCGTTGGATTGCAGAATCTTCACCACGCCGGCGCCGACCGTGCCGAAGCCGACCAGCCCGACGCCGATGCGGGTACGCGCGGTCATACCGGCTCCCCTTCGAGCTTCAGGGCTTTCTTGATCCCGCGAATGGCCTGTCTGGTGCGATGTTCGTTCTCCACCAGGGCGAAGCGCACATGTTCGTCGCCGCCCTCGCCGAAGCCGATTCCCGGCGACACGGCGACCTTGGCTTCTTTCAACAGCATCTTGGAAAATTCCAGCGAGCCCATTCCTCGGAAGGCCGGCGGAATCCTCGCCCAGACGAACATCGTCGCCCGTGGCTTATCCACGTGCCACCCGACGCGGTTGAGGCCGTTGACCAGCACATCCCGCCGCCGCTGGTAGCGATTGACGATCTCTTTCACGCAATCCTGCGGACCGTTCAGCGCGATGATGCTGGCGATCTGCACGGGCTGAAAGATGCCGTAGTCCAGATAGCTCTTGATCTTGGTCAGCGCGCCGATCACCTCGCGATTGCCCACGCAGAAGCCGACGCGCCAGCCCGGCATGTTGTAACTCTTGGAAAGGGTGTAGAACTCCACCCCGATGTCCTTGGCCTCCGGGACCTGCAGCAGGCTGGGCGCCTTGTATCCGTCGAAGACCAAGTCGGCATAGGCCAGATCGTGGACGACGATCACGTTGTGCTCTTTGGCGAAGGCCACGATCTTCTTGAAAAATTCCAGGTCCACCACGGCCGTCGTCGGATTGTGGGGAAAATTGATGATCAACATCCGCGGCCGCGGCAGCGTCTGGCGATAGACGCGGGTCAGGTCCTCGAAAAAGTCGCTGTCTTGGCGCAACTCGATCCCCCGCACCTCGCCGCCCGCGATGATGACGCTGTACATGTGGATCGGGTAGGTCGGCGTCGGGGTCAGGACCACGTCGCCCGGCCCGACCATGGCCAGGGCCAGGTGGGCGATGCCTTCCTTCGAGCCGATGGTCACGATGGCTTCGGTTTCCGGGTCGAGATCGACGTCGTAGTTGCGCTTGTACCAGCCGGCGATCGCGTGGCGCAGCTTGGTGATCCCCTTGGAGGCCGAATAGCGGTGATTGCGGGGATTGTTGGCCACCTCCACCAGCTTGTCGACGATGTGGCGGGGGGTCGGCTGATCGGGATTCCCCATGCCGAAATCGATGATGTCCTCGCCCCGATGCCGGGCGTCGAGCTTGAGCGCCTGCACCTGGGCGAATACGTAGGGCGGGAGCCGTTTGATTCGGTAAAAGCCTTCCATGAATCCTCGAACGAAGGGCGAGTTGGCGCCCCCTTGATGGAACCGTCTCGATGCTGATTCGGGAAAGGTCATTCTAAAGGGATGGCCAAAATCAGTCAAATTTTATCGGGAGTTGCGCGGCGGAGACTCCCGGTTCCGCCCCATCGCCCACCCTCGGCGACCGGCGCGGCCTTGCTTGTCACCCCCCGGCCTTTCTGCAATAATACGCGATCGTCGTTCATCCGCCTGTCTTCTTTCTCACCAGCGTCGCATACGGATCAGGCATCATGGCCAGACTAGGCGTCAATGTCGACCACGTGGCCACCCTCCGGCAGGCCAGGGGGGGGCGCGAGCCCGATCCCCTCGCCGCGGCCATTATGGCCGAGCTGGCGGGGGCGGACGGGATCGTCGTCCATCTCCGTGAAGACCGCCGGCACATCCAGGATCGCGATCTCCAGCTGCTGCGGCAGACCGTCCAGACCAAGCTGGACCTCGAGATGGCCGCCGACGAAGCCATGGTGAAGATCGCCCTCTCCATGCGGCCCGACTTCGTGACCCTCGTCCCCGAACGCCGCCAGGAATTGACCACCGAGGGCGGGCTGGACGTCGCCGGCCACCGGGAGCGCATCAAGGACATCATCGCCCGACTGCACGAAGGGGATATCCCCGTCAGCCTCTTCATCGAGCCCGATCTGGAGCAGATCCGCGCGGCCCACAAGATCGGCGCCGATCTGGTCGAGCTACACACGGGCCGCTATGCCAACGCCGACAACTTCAAAGACGTGGAGGCCGAGTTCGACCACGTGGTCCAAGCGGCCAAACTGTCCAGCAAGCTGGGGATGCGGGTCAACGCCGGCCACGGGTTGAATTATCAGAACGTCTCGCGCCTGCTGACGGTTCCGGAGATCGAGGAATACAACATCGGCCACAGCATCATGGCCCGCGCCATCCTGGTCGGGATGGATCGCGCCGTTCGCGAGATGAAAGCCCTGCTGGGCGGTCCGCCCGCGCATCCGGCATGAAGATCATCGGCATCGGGCTCGATCTCGTCAGCATTCCCCGCATGCGCGCCATCACCGAACGGTGGCGGGACCAGTTCCTCACCCGGCTGTTCACGCAAGCGGAACGGGACTACTGCCTGAAACGCGCCGCCCCCTACGCCTCCCTCGCCGCCCGCTTCGCGGCCAAGGAGGCGGTGTTGAAAGCGCTCGGCACCGGATGGACCGGGGGCATCCGCTGGGTGGATATTCAAGTGGTCAACGATGCGTCGGGCAAGCCGACGGCTCAGGTGAGCGGCCGCGTCAAAGAACTCATGGCCGGCCTGGGCGCCACGCGCATCCACGTGAGCTTGGCCCACGAGGCGGAGTACGCCATCGCCGAGGTCATGCTGACCGGCGAATAGCCCGCCGCGACGGGCCGGGGATGCCGTCTCTATGAAAATCCTGACCGCCGCACAGATGCAGGCCCTCGACCGGCGGACGATCGCCGAAGCCGGCATTCCCGGACTCACGCTCATGGAGCGGGCCGGAACCCACACGGCCTCGCTCGTCTCGGACCATCTCGGCGCGGATCGGAGCGGCGCCGTCACTCTCCTCTGCGGCAAGGGCAACAACGGAGGCGATGGCCTGGTCACCGCGCGACGGCTCGCCAAGGAGGGCGTGAAGGTCCGGGTGGTGATGCTCAACGATCCCGCCGAGCTGCGCGGCGACGCCAAGACCATGTGGCAACGGTGGAAGAAGCTGCCGGCCTCCCGCGCGAGCGTCATCGCGCCGGATCGCCAGCGCCTCGACGCGCTCCTGACCGACAGTCGCCTCCTGGTCGACGCGCTGCTGGGAACGGGCCTGGCCCATGAAGTCACGGGCGCCTATCGCAGCGCCATCGAGGCCATGAACGCCTGCGGCAGGCCGATCGTCGCCGTCGATCTTCCCTCGGGCATCCATGCCGATACCGGCGCGGTCATGGGAGCGGCGGTGCGGGCCAGCGCCACGATGACCTTCGGCCACCCCAAGCTGGGACTCGTGACCGGCGCAGGGATCGACCACAGCGGCCGACTGCACGTCGGGGACATCGGCATCCCCCAGTCCTTCTCGGACCAGGTCGCGACCGCCCTTTCATTGCTCACCGAGTCCGACATGGCGCGACTCGTGCCGGATCGGCGGGTCTCGGCCCATAAGGGGACCTTCGGCCATGCCGCCATCATCGCAGGGTCGGTCGGCAAAACCGGCGCCGCCGCCTTGGCGGCGAAGGCCGCGCTCCGCGTCGGGGCCGGCCTCGTGAGCGTGGCGACGCCCGCGGGCGTGAATGCGACCCTGGAAGCCAAACTCTTGGAAGCCATGACGGCCCCGATGCCCGACACCAAAGCCCATACCTTGGCCCGCAGCGGACTCGATCGCCTGCTCACCTTCGTCTCGTCGCGCACCGCCGCGGCCATCGGCCCGGGCCTCTCGACCCATCCGGAAACCGTCGACTTGGTGCAAACCTTACTCCCACGATTGGATAAGCCTACCGTGGTGGATGCCGACGCGCTCAACGCCTTGGCGGGCAAACCGCATCTGCTCGGCGAAAGCAAGGCGCCGCTGGTCTTGACGCCGCATCCGGGCGAGATGGCCCGGCTGGTGGAGGAAGCCACGCCGCAATCCATCAACGCGGATCGCGTCGGCTCGGCCTCTCGCATGGCGACGACGCGCAGGGTGATCGTGATTGTGAAGGGGGCGCGCACGGTCATCGCGAGGCCGGACGGCCAGATCGCCATCTGTCCGACCGGCAATGCCGGGATGGCCACCGCCGGCACCGGCGATGTGCTCACCGGCATGGTGGCCGGCTTGCTGGCGCAACGGGTGGAGCCCTGGGACGCAGCCTGCCTCGGCGTGTATCTCCATGGCTTGGCCGGCGACGTGGCCGCCGCGGACATGGGACAGGCCGGCATGATCGCCGGGGACCTGCTGGAGCGGATCCCCCGGGCGCTCGCCCGGCTCGCAGGCCGTTGAGGTGGCCGCCCGTCGTCCACCGTCGCGCGCGAAGCGATCGGCCCCGGAAATCGGGATCTGGACCTTGGCCTCCCGCTCGCCGGCCGAAACGGAACGGTTCGGCCGGCGGCTGGGCGCGGCGCTCCGAGGCGGCGAAGTCCTCGCGCTCTACGGCGAGCTGGGCGCGGGCAAGACCTTGCTGGTGCGCGGGCTCGCCTCCGGGCTCCAGGCCGCGGCGGACCAAGTCAGCAGTCCGACGTTCGTGCTGATCAACGAGTACGCCGGCCGACTGCGCCTGGCGCATGCGGACCTGTACCGCCTGGATGAGCCGACCGCCATCGAACAGCTGGGCTTGTGGGACTATGCGGACGGACGGAGCGTGCTGGCCATCGAATGGGCGGAGAAGGCGGGGGCGGCGCTCCCGCCGGATCGGTTGGAGATTCGCATGACACACCGCAATCCCCGCGCGCGGCAGCTCGCTCTCTCGGCCACGGGCCCGATCGCGCAGCGGCTGCTTCGGCGCGTGCGAAATCGATCGCCGCATCGAAACCGACGACCCGCGAGGTCGCGGCGGTGAGGCGCGTTCTGTGGGCGCCCTGGCGGATGGCCTATATCAAGCGGGCGGATCGCCCCAAGGGCTGCATCTTCTGTGTGAAGCCCACACAGCGGCGCGATCCGGCCAATCTGATCTTGTATCGCGGCCGGCTGGGGTTCGTGATCATGAATTTGTTCCCCTACAACAGCGGGCATCTGCTGATTACGCCCTATCTCCATGCGGCATCGTTGGAAGCCTTGCCGGACGAGACCGCCTTGGAACTCCTCGCGCTCACCAATTTGTCGCTCAAAGTCCTGCGCGCCACGCTGAAGCCGGAGGGTTTCAATGTGGGCCTCAATCTGGGGCGGGTGGCCGGAGCCGGCATCGAAGGGCATGTGCACGTTCATCTCGTGCCCCGTTGGAACGGCGACACCAACTTCATGCCCCTGTTCGCGGAAACGCGCGTGATGCCCGAACATCTGGAGGCGACGTATCGGACGTTGCGCGCCGCCTTCGAGCGCTTGGCGCCGGCGCGCGCCGCCAAGTCCGCGCCGACCCGCCGATCGCGGAGGGCGCGGGCATGATTCGCCTGATTCTCATCGGCATCATCCTGATCCTGTCGCTGACGTTTTTCCTGCAGAATCAGGAACAGGAAGTGACCTTTCGCTATCTCTTCGGACTGAAAGAAGCCTCCACCAAAGTCTACAAGCCCATTTTCAGCGCCTTCGTGGTCGGCCTCGTCATCGCCACGATTCTGCTCTTTCCCGCCTGGGCCAAGGCCCGGATTCAAATTCGCCGGATGACGAAGTCGCTGCAGGACACGGAGGCCGATCTCGAACGCATCAGGCACAGCCTCAAGAGGGGGGAGCCGTCCCTCCGCGAGGGGGGCCGGCGGGAATCCCAGGAGGCCCTCGATGACTGAGGCGGACCTCACTCCGCTGATGCGGCAATATCGCGAGATCAAACGGGCCTATCGGAACGCCATTCTCTTGTTCCGCGTCGGCGACTTCTACGAAATGTTCTACGAGGACGCGGAAGAAGCCTCGCGCCTCCTCTCGATCGCCCTGACCTCGCGGGACAAGGGCCGGCCGGACCCGGTGCCGCTCTGCGGCGTGCCCTTCCACGCGGCCACGACCTACATCGCCAAGCTGCTGAAGGCCGGGCGCAACGTGGCCCTGTGCGAGCAGGTGGAAGACCCGAAAGCGGCCAAGGGCCTGGTCCGCCGCGAAGTGGTCCGCCTCTATACGCCGGGCACCTTGACCGACACGGAACTGCTCTCGCCGACGGAGTCGAACTACCTGGTCGCGGTGTCGCTCCCGGCGCCGCACAGCGTCCCGGCCGGGAAGCTGCTTCTGGGGCTGGCCGCGCTGGACCCGTCCACCGGCGACTTCTGGACTCAGGAATTCGCAGGCCCGCACGCGCTGAGAGACCTCGTGGATGAGTGCAGCCGCCTCGGGCCGAAAGAGTTGCTCGTCCCGGACGGACTCGAGACCTCGGCGCCGTCCCTCGCGCCGCTCGGCCAGTTCCGCCTCTGCGCCAGGCCGGCGAGCGCCTTCGACGGCAAGCAGGCCGAGCGCGCCCTGATGGAACTCTTCGGCCTGGCCTCGTTGGACGGCTTGGGATGCCGCGGCCTGACCCGCGGACTCCAGGCGGCCGGCGCCATCCTCCAGTATGTGCGCGAATCGCAACCGACCGCCGGACTGGGCCATCTCCGACGCTTGCTGGTCAAGCAATCCGGCCGCGAGATGGCGCTCGATCCGGCGACGATTCGCAATTTGGAACTGCTCCGGCCGTCCGGCGCGGACCACCCGGATCGCCCGGCCGCGACGCTCCTCTCCGTGCTCGACCGCACCGTGACCGCCATGGGCTGCCGGCTCCTTCAGGACTGGATCAAGCGGCCGCTCATCGAGCTGGCGCCGATCGTCGAGCGGCAAGCAGCCGTCGAACAGCTGGTCTCGGATTATCAAGGTCGCGCGGCGCTCCGACAGGTCCTCCGTTCGATGTCGGACCTGTGCAGGCTCGGCAGCCGGGCCTCCGTCGGCACGATCACGCCCAGGGAAATGCTGGGGCTCAAGCAATCCTTGGCCGCCCTGCCGCAGCTCCAGACGGCGCTGGCGCCCCTGCGCGCGCCCCTGCTCGCCCGATTGCACGACGGCTGGGACTCCCTGCCGGACGTCTGCGCGCTGCTCGAACGGGCCGTGCATCCGGAGGCGCCGACGGCGCTTCGGGACGGCGGCGTCATCCGCGACGGCTACGATCCCGGGTTGGACGAACTGCGGCGCACCTGCCGAGACGCCAAGGGATGGATGGTCTCGCTGGAAGCACAGGAACGCGAGCGCACGGGAATCGACTCGCTGAAGGTCCGCTTCAACCAGGTCTTCGGCTACTACATCGAGGTCACCAAAGCGAACCTGAGCCGCGTGCCGCCCGATTTCGTGCGGAAACAGACCCTGGTCAACGCCGAGCGGTTCACGACGCCGCGGCTCAAAGAGATCGAAGAGAAGGTGACCGGCGCGGAGCTGCGGCTGGCGGCGCTGGAGCAGGAGCTCTTTGAATCCCTGCGAACCCAGGTGGCGGCCAACGTCCCTCGCCTCCAGGCCATGGCCTCGACCGTGGCCACCCTGGACGTCCTGGCCTCGTTGGCGGAGGCGGCGGCGCTCTACGGCTATGTGCGCCCGACGGTGGATGAGGGAGGCACGCTCCAGATCGTGCAGGGACGGCATCCCACGGTGGAACGGCTCGAGCTGGCGGGGGGATTCATCCCCAACGATACCAGGCTCGATCTCGACGCCAACCGCCTGCACGTGCTCACCGGACCGAACATGGCCGGCAAGAGCACCTATCTCCGGCAGGTGGCGCTCATCACGCTCATGGCGCAGATGGGCGGATTCGTGCCGGCGCAGAGCGCGAGGATCGGACTGGTGGACCGGATCTTTACGAGAGTCGGCGCCTCGGACGACCTGGCCGCGGGGCAGAGCACCTTCATGGTCGAGATGACCGAGACTGCGCAGATTTTGAACTGCGCCACGGTGCGGAGCCTGATCCTCCTGGACGAGGTCGGTCGCGGCACCAGCACCTACGATGGGTTGAGTATCGCCTGGGCCGTCACGGAGCACATCCACGACCGGCGGCGGCTCGGCGCGCGGACGCTCTTCGCCACCCACTACCACGAAATGACGCAGCTCGGCGACACGCGGGAGGGCATCAAGAACTATCGCGTGGCGGTCTCCGAGCGGGACGGCGAGGTGTTGTTCCTACGGAAGATCATGGAAGGCGGGGCCGACCGCAGCTACGGCATCCACGTCGCCCAACTCGCGGGCCTCCCGGCGACGGTCATCGATCGAGCCCGTGAAGTCCTCGCTCAACTTGAGCAACCCTCTTCCAGTTCCGTTCCCCCCCCTGCACTCGTCACGGATCACGCGTCACTTGTCGCTGCTTCGCCCGATCCTTCCCTCAGCCCTCAGTCCTCAGCGCTCAGCACTTCTTCGCCCGACGCCACCCTCCCCAGGCCCCATCCGCTGCTCGATGAAGTCCGCCAGATGGACCTCTTCTCCATGACGCCGATCGAGGCCCTCAACCGGCTTGCGGAGATTCAGCGGCAACTCGCGCAGGCCTCGTCGGAGCAGGAAGCCCGGTAACGGCCGCTGGCGTCCCATCCTCCCGATCCGATCCTACTTGGGCTGAATGCTCTTGCCATCAACCTTCACGCTCGCCTTCCACTTGGCGAAGCTTTCCAGCAACACCTGATTGAGGAGGGATTGCGCATGAGCCGGCCTAAACCAGCCTACCGAACGCGCGTCCGACGCCCCGGCCGTAATCCTCGCGCGGGCGCCGTCGGCGCGATTCTCGGACTCGATCAAGAGCGAGGCTTTCGCCGTGACGCGAGTGGACCACCAGCCCGGGTTGGCGTCGGCGCTAAGATCGATGATTTCACCGGAGATCATGACATCGGTCTGAGGCGGCGCGCCGATTCGCACGGTTTCGGCCTCCGCTCCGTGCTCGGCGAGGTACTGCACCAGACCGTCGGCGACCGCTTGCCCGACATCGGCGCCCGATACGACAAAGTTGTACGAGTCGAGCGAGCCGAAGCGGCCGGATTTCATGCCCAACAGGCTGGGCTCATGTCGACGGTCTTCGAAAGGCTTCACGCCGACGCGCATGCCCTGCAACGCTTTCGTGGAGCCGATCAACGAACCGGTTCTCTCGGGGATGGTGAGCGGTACGACCTCATTCTCTTTGGCGCACCCCGCAGAGAGCAAGATCAACCCCGACGCTGCGGCGACGCAGACACATCTCCTGATCCAGCGAGACATGGTGGGTTGTAAGATGAGAAGGGAGGCGGCGTGGGCGGCGTTCACGCGGCGCTCACCCGGAATAGCAAAGGCCGAGGTCTGTTCGACCTCGGCCTTTGATCGTTCGTTTGAACCTGTGGGCCCTCTGACTCCAAGCCAACCGATCGAGGTCCGCGGGGGAAGCGGCACCTTCCCCCACGGGTCCTCCATCCGTTACAGCCAGGTCACGCGCTCGGCGGGCCGGATGTAGATGGGCTCTTCCACCTGG
>CAYZTJ010000092.1:0-14038 GCA_964481215.1 uncultured Nitrospira sp.
AGCCGTTCCAGCAAGGGCTTCAGGGCATGGAGCGGCACCATATTGGGTCCGTCCGAGGGGGCCGTTTCCGGCGTCGGATGCACCTCCATGAAGAAGCCGTCGCAGCCGGCCGCGGCTGCTGCGTGGGCGAGCGTCGGGACGAACTCACGCTGGCCCGAGGAGGCGGTGCCTCCCCCGCCCGGCAATTGGACGCTGTGCGTGGCATCGAAGATCACGGGGTAGCCTAGACGGCGCATGACCGGGAGGCTGCGCATGTCGACCACGAGGTTATTATACCCGAAGGTCGTGCCGCGTTCCGTGAGGAACAGCCGTCGCGTCCCGGAATCCTCGAGTTTCTTCACGACGTTCGTCATCTCCCACGGAGACAAGAACTGGCCCTTCTTGACGTTGACGACGCGACCGGTCTTGGCCGCCGCCGCCAAGAGATCGGTCTGGCGGCAGAGAAAGGCGGGAATCTGCAGGACGTCCACGGCCTGCCCGGCTTCGCCGGCTTCCTCCACGGAATGCACATCCGTCAGCACCGGTATTTTGAGCTGGTCCTTGACCCGGCGGAGAATCCGCAGTCCCTCCCGCAGGCCCAGGCCGCGGAACGACGCAATCGAGGTGCGGTTGGCCTTGTCGTAGGAGGACTTGAAGATGAAGGGGAGGCCCAGGGCGCGGGTAATCTCGGCGACGCGGCCCGCCGTCTCCACCGCATGGCCCTCGCTTTCGATGACGCAGGGCCCGGCGATCAGCACATGGGGGCGCGTACCCCCGACGACGATCGAGCCGACCTCGACTTCATGCGGCGTCGCCACCTTCCGTGATCCTCCGTGCGCTCAGCGCCCGCACTTCCGCCGCAGCGCCGCGCCCACAAAGGCGCTGAAGAGCGGATGCGGATGGTGGGGGCGCGAGGTAAATTCCGGATGGAACTGTGTCGCCAGGAACCAGGGATGATTCTTCAACTCCACGATCTCGACCAGGCGGTCGTCGGGCGAGACTCCGCTCAAGACCAATCCGTGCCGCGTCAGCGTCTCGCGATAGGCGTTGTTGAATTCGTAACGATGGCGATGCCGCTCGCGGACCTCGGTCACGCCGTAGGCCTTGTGCGCCTGGCTGCCTTCCAGGATGGCGCAGGGATAGGCGCCGAGACGCATCGTGCCGCCCTTGTCGGTCACGCCGCGTTGGGCCTCCATCAGGTGGATGACCGGATGGGGCGTCGCGGGATCGAACTCCGCGCTGTTGGCGTGGGCGAGCCCGGCGACGTGCCGGGCCAATTCGATCACCGCGCATTGCATGCCCAGGCACAGACCGAAGAACGGGATGCCGCGCTCCCGCGCGTACCGGATCGTCTGCACTTTGCCTTCGATGCCGCGATGGCCGAATCCGCCGGGGATGAGAATGCCGTCCGCGTCGCGCAAGATCTGATCGCCGCCCTGCTTTTCGAGTTCTTCCGATTCCACCCACGTGATGCGGACGCGGGTGTCGTGGTCGATGCCGCCGTGGACCAAGGCTTCGGTGAGGCTCTTGTAGGACTCCTTGAGGCCCACGTATTTGCCGACGAGCGCGATCGTGATCTCGTGCTTGGGATGCTTGATCTTTTGCACCATCGCGTCCCACTCGCGGAGATTCGGCGGCGCGGTCTCGAGCTTGAGCTGCTTGACGATCAACTCATCCAAGCCTTCTTTGCGGAAGACCAAGGGCACCTCGTAGACGGTCTCGACGTCCTTGGCCGTAATCACCGCGTCTTTCTCGACGTTGCAGAACATGGCGATCTTGGCCTTGAGGTCGGGCGGCAGGTAGCGATCCGTCCGGCACAGGAGAATGTTGGGCTGGATACCGATCTCGCGCAGCTTGTTGACCGAGTGTTGCGTCGGCTTGGTCTTCAGCTCGCCGGCGGCCGCGATGAACGGCACCAGCGTCAGGTGGACATAGAGGACGTTCTCGCGGCCCACGTCATAAGGCAGCTGCCGGATGGCTTCCAGGAACGGCAGGCTCTCGATGTCGCCGACCGTCCCGCCGATTTCCACGATCGCCACGTCCGTGCCCTGCGTCACGCTCAGGATCACGCTCTTGATCTCGTCGGTGACGTGCGGGACCACCTGCACGGTGCCGCCGAGATAGTCGCCGCGACGTTCTTTTTGGATCACGCTTTCGTAGATGCGGCCCGTGGTGTAGTTGTTCTGCTTGGTCAACGTGAGCGAGGTGTAGCGCTCGTAGTGGCCGAGGTCGAGGTCGGTCTCGGCCCCGTCATCGGTGACGAAGACCTCGCCATGCTGGTAGGGGTTCATCGTGCCGGGATCGACGTTGATGTAGGGGTCGAGCTTCAGCAAGGTGATCTTGAGTCCCCGACTTTCCAGGAGGTTCCCGATCGAGGCGGAGGCCAACCCTTTCCCCAGGGATGAAACCACGCCGCCGGTGACAAAAATCAGTTTGCCCATAGGTGTCCCCTCACTCTCGTCATGAGGATCGTCCGGTCGAATCGTTCTTCAACAGGCCACCAACCGTTGCAAGGCGGCTTCCGCCCCGTCCACGTCGGCCGGACTATCCAGCCGAAGGGAGGGATGCCGGGTGGTCCAGACGCGTATTGTGATCCCGTTGGCCAGCGCCCGCAACTGCTCGAGCTTCTCGGCCTCCTCCAGGGGGCTGGTCGGTAAGCTCGCCAGCCGGTCCAGCGTCGGCCGCGTATAGATGTATACACCTAAATGAATGTAATGCAAGCCCACGGCGGGGGTGCCCGGCGCGGCATCGCGAACCCAGGGAATCGGCGCCCTGGAAAAATACAGCGCCTCACCGGCGGCGTTGGCGACGGCCTTGACCACGCCGGGATTCGAGAGCTCGGCCGGGTCCGTCAGCGGGCGCATCAAGGTTCCCATGGGGGCGCCGCTCTCGAGAAAGGGCAGGATGAGATCGCTCAGCATGCCCGGATCGAGCGGAATCTCGTCCCCCTGAAGGTTGACGAAGACAGTCCCCGACAGTTCCCTGGCCGCCGCGGCGACCCGGTCGGTGCCGGTTCGAAAGGGCGCGGTGCTGACCCACGTTTCTCCGCCGAAGCTGGCGACCGTCTCCGCGATGCGGCGATCGTCGGTCGCCACCAGGACGCGGCGCACGCCGGCCGACGCCTTGGCCCGTTCGTAGACATGCTGAATCATCGGCTTGCCGCAGAGGCTTACAAGCGGTTTGCCGGGGAAACGAGACGAGCCGTAGCGGGCGGGAATGATGACCGTCGCGCCGGTCTCCGGGGACTTAGCCGAGCGTTGCAGAGACATCATCTCGCTCCGTGACATAGCGCTGGGTGGATCACGCTCCAGAATAAAATCGCTCCCAGGCTGCTCAAAAAGCCCGTCCAACAAGGCCGCAGCAAGCGAAGAGGCGAGGTGTACGTTTCTCCGCACATCGAGTCTCTGAGCGACGCGATCACCCGTTGCAATGAGGAGTCAACGGGTCCCCGGCTGGCGGGCTTTTCCAGCAGCCTGTTAGGCATGCATCACCGCGTCAGTGAGCTGTGCCGCCGTCGTGGTCGCCGTACCGACCATGCCGACGACGATGCCGGCAGCCTGATTGGCCAGAAGCGCGCCATTCTGGACGGAGGCGCCGGTAGCGATCGCCAAGGCCAAAGTGCCCATCACCGTATCGCCGGCGCCGGTGACGTCGTAGACCTGTTTGGCCATCGTCGGGACGTGCCAGCTGGAGCCGTCGGCCTCGTAGAGACTCATTCCCTTTTCACCGCGTGTGATCAACACCGACTGGCAGCCCAGCCGCTGTCGAATTATCTCCCCGGCTTGGTCGATGGCCTGGTCGTCGTCCCCGTGAAGGCGGGCGGCCTGCAAGGCCTCATGATGATTGGGGGTAATGACCGTCGCGCCTTTGTAGTAGGAAAAGTGCTCAACTTTCGGATCGACCAGAATCGGCAGTTTGCGGAGTGCGGCGAGTCGAATCAGCTCCCCCATGAAGGAGGAGGTGATCACGCCTTTGGCATAGTCCGAAACGACCAAGCATTGGATATCGCGTAGTCGCGACTCGACATAGCGCAGCAAGCGGCGCTGCACGGCGGCATTGAGATCGGCGCGGGATTCCACATCGAACCGGACGACTTGTTGGTGATGGGCGACCACGCGGGTTTTCCTCGTGGTGGGCCGGTCTTGCGTGATGACCACCCCGCCACGCCCCGCCCGGCTGGTTCCGAAGGCTTTCAAGAGGAGACGGCCGCTTTCGTCGTTCCCAACCACGCCGCAGATATCCGCCTGGCCGCCCAAGGCCACGATGTTGTTATACACGTTGGCCGCGCCGCCCAGCGTGGTCGTCTCCGAATCGACGTGCACGACGGGAACGGGTGCTTCCGGTGAGATGCGACTGACCTTGCCCCACACGAAGTGATCGAGGATGAGGTCGCCGATCACGAGCACCCGCGCAGTCGAAAAAGCCTGGATATGCTTCGTGAGCGTGGCCTGCCGCGTCCGAATCAGCACTCCGGGATCATCCTGGCGCCCGGCCCGCTGGGTCGAGGTTCCCGGTTGTGGCTTCTTGGTTCGGCTCATTGAATGGCCTGTCCGATGCGTTCCCAGCGGACCCAGCGGGACATGGTGTCCGCACCGCTCCAGGACCAATAGATGCGAAAGGCCTTGCCCTTGATCTTATCCGCGCTCACAAAGCCCCAGAAGCGGCTGTCCAGGCTTTGGTCGCGATTGTCGCCCATCACGAAATAGGAATCCGCGGGGACGGTGATCGGACCGAAATTATCCCGCGGGTTGATGTGCGGATCGATGACGCCGGGATCGACCCGCTGCGTGTAACCCTTATCGTCCAGTGCGGCGCCGTTGATGTAGACGATTTTGCGTCTGATTTCGACCTGGTCGCCCGGCAGACCGATGATGCGCTTGATAAAATCTTTCTCTTCGTCTTCCGGATAGCGAAACACGATGACATCGCCGCGCTGGGGCTTGCCGAACCCGATGAGGGTCTTGGACGTATAGCAATTGACTGGGAGGCGCCAGCGGCTGGGCGACAGGTTGACCGGCCCGGTCCATTCGAAGCGGCAGTCGGCCGGCCATTGCACGCCGTAGGTCAGCTTGCTGACCAGGATATGATCGCCGATGAGCAGCGTCGGGATCATGGAGCCCGAGGGAATCTTGAAGGCCTGCACGACGAAGATGCGGATCGCGAAGGCCAGAATCATGGCGACGAGGATCGCCTCGGCATATTCGCGGAAGATCGACTTGCGGCTGGTGGCTGAGACCGGCGTGGGGGCCTCGGTCAACGAGGCGGACACGGAGGCATCCGACCCGGCGCCGGCTGGCTTGTCATCCGATGGATCCGAGGCGCTCATAGCCAGGTCCTACTCATCTCCGACTTTCAAGAGGGCCAGGAAGGCTTCCTGAGGCACGTCGACCTTGCCGACCTGCTTCATCCGCTTCTTGCCTTCCTTTTGTTTCTCCCAGAGCTTGCGTTTGCGGGAGATGTCGCCGCCGTAACACTTGGCGGTGACGTTCTTCTTCATCGCGCCGATGGTTTCCCGTGCGATGATGCGGCTCCCGATGGCGGCCTGGATCGCAATCTCGAACATCTGCTTGGGAATCAACTCTTTCATTTTCTCGGCCATCTGCCGGCCCCGCATCTGGGCACGGTCTCGATGGGCGATGAAGGAGAGCGCGTCGACCGTCTCCCCGTTCAGGAGCATGTCCACCTTCACGAGATCGCCCTCGCGATAGCCGGTGAGTTCATAGTCCAGCGAGGCGTAGCCCTGCGTCTTCGATTTGAGCTTGTCGTAGAAGTCGAGGATGACTTCATTCAGCGGCAATTCATAGTTGAGCATCACGCGGGTTGGATCGAGATAGTGAATGCCCTTCTGAGTCCCCCGGCGATCCTGGCAGAGTTGCAGAATGCTCCCAACGTACCGCTCCGGCGTAATGACCGTCGCCATGATATAGGGTTCTTCAAAGGTCGCGATGCTGCCGACGGGCGGGAGCTTGGCCGGGTTGTCGATGTACAGGATGTCTTCGGCGGTGGTCATGATCTGATACACGACGGTCGGAGCCGTGGTAATCAGATCGAGCCCATACTCCCGTTCCAGCCGTTCTTGGATGATCTCCATGTGCAGGAGTCCCAAGAACCCGCAGCGAAAGCCGAAGCCCAAGGCCAGCGAGGTTTCCGGTTCATACACAAAGGACGAATCGTTGAGTCGGAGCTTTTGCAACGCATCGCGCAAGTCTTCGAACTGGGCCGTGTCGGTGCAGTAGAGGCCGCAGAACACCAGCGGCTTGGCTTCCTTATAGCCCGGAAAGGGCGAGGCGGTCGGCCGGTCGGCTTCGGTGATCGTGTCGCCGATTTTCGTATCGGCGACTTCCCGCATGCCCGCGCAGACGTAACCCGCCTGTCCCGTCGAGAGGTGGTCGGTCTTGGTGCGCTTCGGCGTGAAGATACCCACCTCCAACACGTCGAAGACGCGGTTGTTGGACATGGTGCGGATCTTCATGCCGGGGCGCAACGCGCCGTCGATGACGCGGGTCAGCACGATCACGCCTTGGTAGTTGTCGAACCAGGAATCGAAGACGAGGGCCTTGAGCGGCGCCTGGGGATCGCCGTTCGGCGGCGGGACCAGCTTGATGACGGCGTCCAAGACTTCCTGCACGCCCAGGCCCTCCTTGGCGCTCACCAACAGGGCTTCGTCGGTATCGAGTCCCAGGACTTCGTGGATCTGGTGCTTGACCCCCTCCACGTCCGCACTGGGGAGGTCGATCTTGTTGATCACCGGAAGGATTCGAAGATGATTCGCCTGAGCCAGATGCGCGTTCGCGATCGTTTGCGCCTCTACGCCCTGCGTCGCGTCGACCAGCAAGAGCGCCCCTTCACAGGCCGCCAGGCTGCGGGACACCTCATAGGTGAAGTCGACGTGTCCCGGCGTGTCGATGAGGTGCAGGGCATAGGTCTGCCCGTCCGGCGCCCGGTACTGGATCGCCACGGCATGGGCCTTGATCGTAATCCCCCGCTCCCGCTCGAGGTCCATCGCGTCGAGAATCTGTTCGCGGGATTCTCGGGCCGTAATGGCACCCGTCAGTTCGAGGATTCGATCGGCGAGGGTCGATTTGCCGTGATCGATATGCGCAATAATGGAAAAATTGCGGATGAGCCGCTGAGAGTCCTGAGTCATGAGGCGTGAATTGATGCATTATAGGGAGCCCTTGACGGGTTGTCAAAGCGCGAGCGGCTCCCTATAATCCGCCCCAGTCGGCCCAATGGGGCTGCTGCGATGACCCGCCAACCCACCACCGCCCGACTCGCTCAGTGGGACCACGCCTGCCTCTGGCATCCCTTCACGCAGATGCACGAGTGGGTGCAGGAACCTCCGCTGATCATCGCCAAGGGCAAGGGCTCTTACGTAATCGATACGGAAGGCCGCCGCTACCTCGATGGCGTCTCGTCCATCTGGGTCAACGTCCATGGGCACCGGCACCCGCGCCTGGATGCTGCGATCCGTCGGCAGCTCGTGCAGATCGCCCACAGCACCCTCCTGGGCGTCTCCAATCCGCCGGCGATTCGATTGGCCCGCGAGTTGGTGCGGGCGGCGCCCAAGGGGCTGACGCGGGTGTTCTATTCGGACGACGGCTCGACGGCGGTCGAAGTCGCGCTGAAGATGGCCGTGCAGTACTGGCAACAGCGCAAGCCCTCGGCCGGCCCGAAGCACAGCTTTCTCCATCTCACGCAGAGTTACCACGGCGATACCGTCGGGGCGGTGAGCGTGGGGGGCATGGACCTCTTTCATGGACGCTTTCGCGGCCTCTGCTTTCCCTCTCTTGCCGCCGACGCGCCCTACTGCTACCGCTGTCCGCTGAAGCAGACCTTCCCGGATTGCAAGTTGGCCTGCGTGGAGCCCGTCGAGCGCCTCCTCGAAACCCGCCATGAGGAGCTGGCCGGCGTCATCGTTGAGCCCTTGGTGCAAGCCGCAGCCGGCATGATCACGGCGCCGCCCGGACACCTGACGCGTCTGCGCGACCTCTGCGCGCGATATGGCGTTCTGCTGATCGTCGACGAGGTGGCCACGGGCTTCGGCCGAACCGGACGGCTCTTCGCCTGCGAGCACGAGGGTGTGACGCCGGATCTCATGGCGATCAGCAAGGGGCTCACCGGCGGCTATCTGCCGCTCGGCGCCACCCTCGCGACGGAGAAGATCTACTCGGCCTTTCTCGGTGACTATGCGGAATGGAAAACCTTCTTTCACGGGCATAGCTACACCGGCAATCCCTTGGGATGCGCGGTGGCCCTGGCCAATCTCGAGGTCTTTCGCCGGGAACGCACGCTGGCCAAGTTGCAGCCGAAGATCCGCGCCCTGCGCCGGCTGCTGGCGCCTCTCTCCGACCATCCCCATGTGGGGGACATCCGCCAGGTTGGGTTCATGGTTGGCATCGAATTGGTGCGAGATCGAACGTCGCGCGAGGCCTATGCCCTTGAAGA
Source organism: uncultured Nitrospira sp. (assembly GCA_964481215.1). Taxonomy (GTDB): domain Bacteria; phylum Nitrospirota; class Nitrospiria; order Nitrospirales; family Nitrospiraceae; genus RSF151. Next base: position 8,428 of record CAYZTJ010000092.1, read on the forward strand.
GCGGATCGGTCATCGCGTGGCGCGAGTCGCCCGGGAGCGCGGACTGCTGCTGCGTCCCCTGGGCAACGTGATCGTGCTCATGCCGCCGCTGACCATGTCTATGGCCGACTTGACCAAGATGGTGCGGATCGTCGAGACGGCGATTCTCGATGTCACCGCCGGGCTCTCGTCCGCCCCTCCCCTCTCACGAACAGGAGCGCGTCATGCCTCGTGACCTCCCGCTTGGGAACGGGTCGCTGCTCGTCAACTTCGATGCGAGCTATCAACTGCGCGATCTTTACTGGCCGCACGTCGGCCTGGAGAACCATACCAAGGGCTCGGTCCAGCATTTCGGCGTGTGGGTTGACGGGCGGTTCAAGTGGATTGATGATCCGGGCTGGACGCGCCGTATGGGCTATGCCGATCGCACGCTCGAAACCGAGGTGGTGCTCCAGCATCCGGAGTTGGAGGTGGAGATCGTCTGCCATGATGCCGTGGACTTTCACCAACATCTCTTTGTGCGGCGGCTGGACGTCAGCAATCCCACCGGGCGGCAGCGGGACGTGCGGCTCTTCTTCCACCACGATCTGAACATTTCCTCGCACGAAGTCGGCGATACGGCCTACTACGAGCCGGAGCGGCGGGCCGTCTTTCACTACAAGGGCGCGCGCTGGTTTTTATTCAACGGGGCCACGCCGGGGAAGCGGCCGGAGGATGCCAAGGATACGGTCGATGGTTGGCACGTCGGGATCGAACAGTGGGCCTGCGGGCACGCGGGCGTGCAAAGTCTGGCCGGAACTTGGAAGGATGCCGAAGACGGGCACCTCTCCGGCAATCCGATCGCCCAGGGATCGGTGGATTCCACCATTGCGCTCCACCTCATCCTGCCGCCGCAGGCGGCCAAGACCGCCTACTATTGGATGGCCGTCGGCGCCAACTTCGAGGACGTCACGCGGCTCAATCGGTCGGTGCGGCAGCGCGGGCCCTGGCATTTCCTCCAGCGTACGGCGCATTACTGGAAGCTCTGGCTGGATGTGCATCGCGGCGCGGATGGCGAACTGCCGGCGACGGTGCAGCGGCTTTACGACCTGAGCCTCCTCGTCATCCGCACCCAAGTGGACAACGGCGGCGCCATCATCGCCGCGAACGACTCGGACATCGCCTCCACCATCCGTGACACCTATTCCTATATGTGGCCGCGCGATGGGGCCCTCGTCGCGCATGCGCTCGACTTGGCCGGCTATCTGGACATCACCCGCCCCTTCTATGCGTTTTGCCGTGATGTGATCAGTAAAGAGGGGTACCTGCTCCACAAGTACAATCCGGACCGGACGCTGGCCTCGAGTTGGCACCCATGGATTCGCGACGGCAAGAAAGACCTGCCGATTCAGGAAGATGAAACGGCGCTGGTGCTATGGGCGCTGTGGCGACATTTTGAGAAGTGGAAAGACGTGGAATTCATCAAGCCGCTCTATCGCGCGCTGATCATCCGCGCGGCCGAGTTCCTGATGGAGTATCGCCATCCGGAGACCGGATTGCCGAAGACCTCCTACGACTTGTGGGAGGAGCGGCGCGGGGTGTTGGCCTTTACGGTCTCGGCCGTGTGGGCCGGACTGACGGCGGCGGCGCGCTTCGCCCAGGCCTTTGGCGAGGTGGAAACCAGCGAACGCTATCGAGTGGCGGCGGAGCAGATGAAAGCCGGAGCGGAAAAGGTGCTCTATCGGCCGGAACTCAACCGCTTTGTGCGGATGGCGAACCAGAAGCCGGACAAGACCTGGTCATTCGACCAGGTCCTGGACGCGTCGCTCTACGGCCTCTGGTATTTCGGGATGTTTCCCCCCGAGGATCTGCGCATCGTGGCCACGATGAACGCCATCAAAGAGCGGCTCTGGGTGAAGACGCCCGTCGGCGGCGTGGCCCGCTACGAGAATGACTACTATCACCAGCAGAGTCAGGACATCGCGAATGTGCCGGGCAATCCCTGGTTCATCTGCACCCTCTGGCTGGCCCAGTGGATTATCGCGTCGGCCAAGACAGGCGCGGAATTGCGCGAAGCCGTCACGCACCTCGAATGGTGCGCCCAGCACGGCCTGCCTTCCGGCGTGCTGGCCGAGCAGGTGCATCCCTACACCCATGCGCCGCTCTCCGTTTCCCCGCTCACCTGGAGCCACGCCACCGTCGTCATGACCGTGCAGGAATACCGCGCCAAGTGGCGGAGCCTTGCCGGAGCCTGACGGCGCGGCCGAGATGCCTCGGCCTGGAGGAGGCTAAGCGTCTGTCGCTCGATGACGGTGGCTGGGGGCAGGACGTGGTCGTCCCTCAGCCCTTCCATTCGGGAGGCGGAAGTTCCTCGAGGAGTCGGTTGAGTCCGTCTTGCCACTGCTGACAGAGCCTCTCGAAGTACGGGTCCCCGTCCAAGATCCGCCGGTAGTGCCCGACCTTCAGGCTGTTGCGCTCATAGCAGAGGAGATCGATCGGGAGGCCGACGGAGATGTTGCTGCGCATGGTCGAATCGAACGACACCAGGACGCATTTCGTGGCCTCCGTCAGTTTGGTGGCATTCGTCACCACTCGATCCAAGATCGGCTTCCCGTATTTCGCTTCGCCGTTCTGAAAATAGGGCGTATCGGGTGTCGCTTCGATGAAGTTGCCTTCCGTATAGATATTGAAGAGTCTGGGCCGTTCGGCGCCGATCTGGCCTCCCAGAAGAAAGCCGGCGGTCGGGTCGATGTTTCGTTCCTTGAGAAACACGCCGTCGCGTTTCTGCACTTCCCGCAGCGTCTCCCCGACCAAGCAGGCTGCCTGATACATGGAGTGGACGGTGAGCAGGCTGGGTTGATCTTCTGCGGTCCGCTGATCGAGCAGGCTGACGACGGCTTGGGTCACCGCAAGATTGCCGGAGCTCAGCAGCACGAGGACTCGGTCGCCCGGCCGCTCGACCACCGTCATTTTTCGGAAGGTGCCGATATTGTCCACCCCGGCATTGGTGCGGGAATCGGACGCCAGCACTAATCCGGAATCCAGAAGGAGACCGACGCAGTAGGTCATGGGCTATGCTCCGCTGAGCGAACGGTAAACGAAGGATCTTTCCTGTTCTATCGCCCGGAGTCGTGTTCACTTTGAGGGAGAAGACGGGAGGCGGTCAAGAAATTTCGGCAAGGGTTGGGCGGGGCTTCAAAGCCGGTTATTGGTTCTCGGCCAACAGAGGGGCGGACTGAGTCGGGCGGAGCGTAAAGAAGGTCTCCGCGATGGCGCTGCCCACCTCGTTGAGTTTCGCTTGTAGGTGGTCGAGGAACTGGTGGAGGCCGCTCGCGATAATGTCGTCGATCTCTGCATAGGCGAGTTCGGCGCGCAGCCGACCCAGGCGCTTCTCGGCCGGGCTGCGATGCCACTCCAGCTCCGATCCGGCGATGGCGTAAAGCGATTCGGCCGCTTTGATGAGGCAGTAGTGAATGGCCCGAGGGAATTCCGGGGCGAGAATCAGGAATTCCGCCACGTCGCGCGGCGCGATGCGGCCATAGCGTTTTCGGTACATCTCCAGCGCGCTGGCGGACTTGAGCAGAGCCGCCCACTGAATGTTGTCGAGGGAGGCGCCGGTGCTTTGCCCCGACGGTAGGAGGAAGAAGTACTTCACGTCCACGATGCGGGAGGTCTTGTCCGCCCGCTCGAGGAGCCGGCCTACCCGGCTGAAGTGCCAGCCTTCGCCGTGCGACATGGTCGCATCCGTGATGCCGACAAACAGGTGGCTGGCCTGCTTGACTCCGCTCAGAAACTCGTAGGGATTTCGCCGGACGAGCCCGGCGGCGATCTGCTCCTTGACGGAAAGATAGAACCGATTCACCTGCTCCCACATCTCCGACGAAATGATCTCACGGACCGAGCGAGCATTTTCCCGTGCGGCGAACAGGCACGACAGAATCGAGTTGGGGTTCGCGTCGTCGGACACCAGGAAGTCGATGACCTGCTCGCGGGTCGGCGTCCGGCCTTGGGCCTGAAAGAGGTCCTGATCGCCGGTCGTCTGGACCAAGGGATCCCACTGCTCCATGCCCTCCTCCGGCAAGTCGAGCGCCAGGCTCAGGTTGACCTCGATGAAGCGGGCATAGTTTTCCGCCCGCTCGATGTAGCGGTTCATCCAGTAGATGCCGTTGGCCACTCGGCTCAACATAGATCGTCGTATCTCAGCGAGGTCGTCTTGGGTAATCCGGTCTCATGCGGAGGCCTCCCGCCCAGGCGCGGCGCCGGAGAGCACCCAGGTATCTTTGCTTCCTCCGCCCTGCGACGAGTTCACCACCAGTGAGCCCTTTTTCAGCGCGACGCGCGTGAGACCCCCGGGTGTCATGTAGATGTCGTGCCCGTACAGAATGTAGGGCCGAAGGTCCACATGGCGCCCTTCGAAGTGATCGTCCACGATGCAGGGGACGCGCGACAGCGCCAAGGTCGGCTGGGCGAGGTAGTTTCTCGGGTTCGCGCGAATCTGGGCGGCATAGGCCTCGCGCTCCTGCCGACTGGCCTGCGGACCCATCAACATCCCATACCCACCGGACTCCGAGGCGACCTTCACCACCAGCTGATCCAGATGCTCCAGGACGTACTTGCAATCCTTCGGGTTCTGACAGACGTAGGTGGGCACATTCGGCAGGATCGGTTCTTCCGCGAGATAATAGTTGATGATCTTCGGCACATAGGCATAGATCACCTTGTCGTCCGCCACGCCGTTGCCGGGCGCATTGGCCAAAACGACGCGGCCCTTGCGGTAGACCTCCATCAGGCCGGGCACGCCAAGGAGCGAATCGGATCTGAAAACGGAAGGGTCGAGACAATCGTCGTTGATCCGCCGGTAGATGACATCGACACGCTCGAACCCCTTCGTCGTGCGCATTTGCACGCAGCCGTCCATCACGACCAGGTCGTGGCCCTCCACGAGCTCCACGCCCATCTGCTGGGCCAGAAACGAGTGTTCGAAATAGGCCGAGTTGTAGATCCCGGGCGTCAGGATCACGACGTTGGGCTTGGGAACATTCGAGAGGCGGTGCAGCATATCCAGCAGGCGGCTGGGATAGTCATCCACGGGTCGCACGCGGTAGGCATCGAAGAGTTCGGGAAAACTGCTCTTCATCAATTGGCGATTGCCCAACACATAGGCGACGCCCGAGGGACAACGCAAGTTGTCCTCGAGGACGTAAATAGTTCCGTCCCGATCCCGGACCAGGTCGATGCCAGACACGTGACACCAGATCCCCTGGGGAGGATTCAGCCCGATGCAGGGTGGCAGGAACCCCTGGCTGGAGGTCACTAGTTCGCGTGGAATGACGCCGTCACGCAGAATTTTCTGCTCGTGATAGATGTCATGGACAAAGAGATTCAGAGCCGTGACACGCTGGCAGAGCCCGCGCTCGATGCGCTCCCAATCGCTGAGCTCGATGAGTCGGGGCACCGCATCGAACGGAAATATTTTCTCAATGCCCGCCTCATTGCCGTACACGCTGAAGGTCACGCCCTTGGCCAGGAGGACGCTCTCGGCCGCCTGTTGGCGCCGCCGGAGTTCTCCGCGGGGAAGGGACTGGATTTTCTGTACCATCAGACTGGCCGCTGCCCGCGGGCGTCCCTGCGCCTCGAACATCTCGTCGAAAAA
>CAYZTJ010000093.1:0-13384 GCA_964481215.1 uncultured Nitrospira sp.
TCACGCTTCACGTTAGTAGATTCGCCCTGCCACCACCCAATGCCGGTCGTCGATCACATCGATGACCAGGCGGCTCAAATTCAGCTCAGCCAGGTGCGCCGCCACCTCATCCTCGGTAAAGGCGGCCAGCAGGGAATTGTAAAAATCCCGTTTCAAAATGGCGGGCGCGTCCGCTGCATAGCGATCGACGATCGCCTGCGCCGCTTCGGGCGACTCGGGGCGGAGCAGGTCCATGACGAGGACCGCACCGCCGGACTTCGTGAGCTGCTTCACGCGATACCAGAACTGCAAGGGGTTGGGGATGTGATGGACCAGACTATTGGAGAGGGTGGCGTCCGCCGGTTCGTCCAGCGCCAGCGCCTGAAACCGCTCACACCGTAAGTCGATCTGCCGGGTCATTCCAGCGGTGCGAACCGCTTCGCTCGCGAGCCGGAGCATTGGCTCGGAGGCATCGACCGCCGTGACCCGGCAGCCGGGTAGCGCTCTCACGAGCCGGATGGGAATGTCGGCTGGACCACAGCCCACGTCCAGCACATGGCCGGATTGGAAGTCCGGATTCGCCTCGATAAATTGTTCAACGAATAGTTGATTTTCTTGTGAGAAGTCAGCGTGAGCATAGGCCAGTGCCTGCTCAGGATCATCCATCAACTCGGGCTCAAGGACACGATGCATGATCAGCCACAGGCAAGAGGCGCGAGGCTATAGGCGAGAGGTCGGAAGCGGTCAGAAACCGAGTCACTCTCCCGCCCATAGCCCATCGCCTCTAGCCCCTCGCCCTCTCCACCACTACCACATCCCCTGTCCGCACAACCCCCTCCTCCAGGACGCGGGCATAGAGGCGGCTCCAGCCAGGATGGCGCTTCTGGTTGATTCGGTTGAAGTTCCCTTCCTTGAACCACTGGGCATTGAACCGGCAGGGCTCAGTGTAGCTGGTGAGTTCCAGGGTCACCGAGGCTCCGATCCGCACCTGATCGCCCAGCTTCAACTGATCCCAATCGAGCCCCGCCAGCGTCAGATTCTCCCCGCTGGACCCGGCGCCGATAGAATGGCCTTCGGCCTGCAACGCTTGAATGCGTTCCCATGAGAAGAGGCACACCGCGCGATCCGCCCCGCCATGCACCGTCAAGTTCCGCTGACGATCGCCTGCGACCCCCTTCGCCGTCACCTTCGCTTCGGCAACCGGCAATTTCGGCACCCCTCCGTCCGAGATATTGATCTGATGCACATGCGGCCGGGCGAGCGTTGGCTGTTCTCGCGCCATCAATCAGTCCCCTCGCACGAATCCACTTTAAGTACCTCCATCGCCAGCCACCCGTCCCGTTCACGGACCTCGCGGACGGCCGCTCCAACATCGGCATAGGCGGCAGCGATCTCGCCTTGATCAGCAGCCAGCAGACCGGACATCAAGAGCCGCGCCCCGCGGTTAAGCCATCCCGACAGAGGCTTCGCCGCTTCCAACAGGGTCCGTCGATCCAAGTTCGCGAGAATGAGATCGACCGTCAACAGATCCTGTTCGCCCAGCCAGTCGAGGTCGCCCACATGCAGCGCACATTCCGCTCCAAAGCCATTCTGACGCGCGTAGCCCCGTGCGCACTCGATCGCCACCGGATCATGGTCGATCCCGATCGCCGACACTGCGCCTAGCCGCAGCGCCACCATCGCCAAGAGCCCGCTGCCGGTCCCCACATCCAGGACCCGCTCGTGGCCCTGAATCTTGTCTTCGAGCCATTCCACCAAGAGCTGCGTGGTCGCATGGTGGCCCGTTCCAAAGGCCTGCTTGGGATCCAAGACCAGCTCGATATCACCCTCGGCTTTTTCGACTACGGCCCAACTGGGCCGCACTAAGATTCGGCGTCCGATCCGAATAGGCGTGACCGATTTCGCCCACTCGGTATTCCAATCTTGCGCGGGAACGGTCTGCACGCGGACCGGAGGCACGATGCCGTCCGCAACGGACAACAGGGCGCGCAGCCGCGCCAGCACGTCGCCATTCCAGCGGTCCGCCGGCCAATAGAGCCGGACACCCTGGTCCTGCTCCCAGGCGCCGGTGACATGCGGATCATCCAGCCGGCTGAGCAGCTCGCCGGCATCGACCGGAGCTTCAATATCGACGGCAATCCATTCCGGGGTCATGACGGTTGACGACTACGTGGCTATACGGGTAAGGTCCCTAACAGGATGTTGAAAAAGGCCTCCAGCCGGGGAAACGCTGAAGTAGGAACGATGAGCGATGAACGTGAAACGTGGAACGAGTGAGGGGAGAGGGTGGAGGGCCGAGGCAGTTTCTTCAACCCTCGATCCTCAAACCTCAGGCCATTCAGCGTTCCGCGTTCATCGTTCAGCGTGTACATGCTCGCTGCGGCCTCGCTGGAAGGCCTCTTTGAACATCCTGTGGGCTTTACTACTTCAACCCTTGCCTTTAACAGGCAAGACCTCTTGTGCCCAAACAGACTTTTAACAGCCTTCTCATGTCCGCATCGGCAGAGGCACAGCGACCGAGCAGCCCAGATCGGACTCGCGGGCTGACCAGGCTCTTGCGGCGCAGCGATCGGCTCCTGGCCGCCGGGCGCGACGCCAGCGCGCGCTTTTCCCGATGGAGACTGGCGATCTTTCTCGTCGGCGCGGTCGGCACCATCACGCTCTACAAGGCGGCGGCCTTCCATGCAGGCAATGCCAGCCTCTTTCTGTTTTTGGTCATCTTCGGCGTGGTCGCCCGGTATCATAGCAGGCTGGAAAGCCGGATGCAGCGGCTCCAGCGCTGGCAGACCCTCAAGCGCGAGCACCTCGCGAGGCTGAGCCTGGACTGGGCGAATCTGCCGCCGCGCACGCATCCCGCGCCGTCGGACCATCCCTACGCGCAGGACCTCGACCTCGTGGGACCCACTTCCCTCCTTCGCGTGATCGACACCACCGTCTCAACCATGGGCCGCGAGCGGCTGACGGAGTGGTTCCTGCAACAGCCGCCGACGCTCGCCGCCTGGCAGTCGCGCACGCGCCTCGTCAGAGAGCTCGTCCCACTCCCGAGCGTTCGCGATCGCCTCGCCCTGGCCGCGCGCCTCCTCCAGCCCTTGGAAGTCGACGGCCATCGCATTCAGCAGGCGCTCAGCCACGCCGTCGGACCTCGACACGTGGATCGGCTCCTGATGGTCGAAGGAGCGCTGGCGCTGCTCACGCTCGGGTTAGCCGGAGCTGCGCTCGCTGGTCTCTTCCCTTCCTATTGGGTCCTCTCGCTTGCGCTCTATGTGTTCCTCTACATGTGGTTTCTGGGGGACACCGAGCACCTGTTCAACCGCGCCATGACCATGCGCGATGAGCTGGCGACGCTCGCCGCGCTCTTCGCCCGCTTGGAGCAACGTCCGGGTCGACACCAGCCGGCGCTGCGCGAGACGGCCGCCCCCTTTTTCGGCGCGCGCCGCCCATCCGCCTACTTGCGCCGCCTGGCCCGCATCTGCTCGGCGCTCAGCGTCCGCGCCCATCCCCTGGTCCACATGATGATCAACGCGGTCGGCCCGTGGGACCTCTGGTTTATCCGACGGCTCGAACAGGCCCGCAGCGCCATCACGGCCGAGCTGCCCCAGTGGTTGGACCGATTGGCCGAGATCGAAGCGGCCGCAGCCCTGGCGAACTTCGCCTACCTGCATCCCCATTACGCCTGGCCCGCGCTCATCGAATCTCAGAGCAATAGCCGTCCCTCCGGCGTTGAAACGACAGGGCTGGGACATCCGTTGCTCCATCACGCCGCGCGCGTCGCCAACGACTTTACGACCCCCGGCGCCGGCCATCTGGTCCTCATCACCGGCTCCAACATGTCGGGCAAGAGCACGTTTTTGCGGACGGTCGGCATCAATATCTGCCTGGCCCAAGCCGGCGCGCCGGTCTGCGCCGCTTCCTTCCGCTGGAGCTGGGTGCGCGTCCGTTGCTGCGTGCGCGTGACCGATTCGCTCGACGCCGGTTTGTCCTATTTCTACGCCGAGGTGAAACGGCTGCGCCTGCTGCTGGAGGCGGGCCGAATTCGCACGGAGGCGCCGGTCCTCTTTCTCATCGATGAAATCTTCAAGGGCACCAACAACCGGGAGCGCTTGCTGGGCAGCCGCACCTATATCGAAGCGCTCGCGGGGACGAACGGCTTCGGCCTGATCAGCACTCACGATCTGGAGCTGGCCGAGCTGGAGCGGACCATTCCTCGACTTACCAACGCCCACTTCCAGGAGACAGTGGCCGCCGGCTCCTTACACTTCGATTACCGTCTTCGCCCCGGTCCCTGCACCACCACCAACGCCCTCCGGATCATGGCCTTGGAAGGGCTGCCCGTCCCGGGGGAATCGTCATGAAGTCCGCCCTTCCAGACGATTCGAATCACACCGCTCCTTCTCGTTCCCTCCGCGGCCTCTTGATCGCCCAGTTTTGCGGCGCGTTCAACGACAACGCCTGGAAGTTGATGGTGGCCTTGCTGGGCATCCGCTCGCTCGCCGCCCTTTCGGGACCCGGCGCCGACTTGGAAGCCGCGTCTCAGGCGGAGACCGCCACCGCCTTCATCGTGTTCACCTTGCCGCTCATGCTCGTCTCGATCGTGGCCGGGGTGGTCGCCGATCGAGTCAGCAAACGGACGATCCTCGTCACCATGAAACTCGTCGAGGTCGGGCTTATGGCCGGCGGCACGCTGGCTTTGACGGTGAACCCGGCGGGAGGCTGGCTTCCCCTTCTTGTGTTGGGCGGGATGGGCGTCCACAGCGCGATCTTCAGCCCGGCCAAGTACGGCATCGTGCCGGAACTCGTGTCGCCTCGGCAGCTCTCCGCCGCCAACGGCTGGCTGGAGATGGTCACCTTCCTCGCCATTCTCCTCGGCACAGCCGGCGGCGGACTGCTGCTGGATGCGTCGGGCGCGACGACGTGGCTCGCCGGGGCCACCTTGACGCTGATCGCCGTGGCGGGCTTCGGCGCCGCCTGGCTCATTCCTCCCGTCCCGCCGGCCCGATCATCGGGAGGCATCGGGTGGACGCTCCACGCCGCCTGGACGACCATCGGCTCCGATCGCGTATTGCGCCTTGCGGTGATCGGGACGATCTACTTCTGGACGATCGCCAGCCTCTTCGGCCAGGACATTCTCGTCTATGCCAAGGCCGTCCTTCACCTCTCCGATTCCCAGTCCGGTCTCCCGCTGGCCGTCCTGGCGATCGGGATCGGCGGGGGCGCGATGTGCGCCGGAAAGATCTCCGGGCCGCGTGTCGAATATGGCTTGATCCCCCTGGGCTCGTTCGGCGTCGCGGCCCTGTTGTTGCTGATGGGCGCCACGGCGCCGGCCTTGGTCGGCACGTTGCTCCTGATGGCGCTGCTGGGCCTGGCCAGCGGCCTCCTGCTCGTGCCGTTGGACGCCCTGATTCAGTCGCGCGCCCCGCACGATCGGCGTGGAGCGGTGCTGGCCCTCTGGAACAGCGGCGTCTTCGGGGGCGTGCTAGCCGGCTCGCTCCTCGGCGGCGCCTTGGCCTCCATGGGACTCTCGACTCGCCAGATCCTCCTGGCTGCGGGCAGCCTGACGATCTTCGGCACCCTCTGGGCCCTCTGGCTCGTGCCCGACGCGCTGATCCGTCTGCTGATCGTCTTATCGACGAAGACCATCTACCGCCTCCGCGTCGTCGGCGCGCCGCACATGCCGGCCGACGGCGGCGCCTTGCTGGTGCCGAATCACATTTCCTTCGTCGACGGGTTCCTGCTGATGGCCAGCCTGGACCGGCCCGTCCGATTCGTCGTGGACGCGCAATATGCCGAGCACCGGCTGCTCAAACCGCTGGCCAAGATCATGGGGGTCATTCCGATTTCGTCGCAGGGAGGGCCGCGGGTCATTCTCCGCGCGCTTCGGGACGCAGGTCAGGCGCTGGATGCGGGCGAAGTGGTCTGCATCTTTCCGGAGGGTCAGATCACGAGGACCGGCACGCTGTTGCCGTTCCGGCGCGGCTTCGAACGGATTGTGAAAGGCCGCGCCGTTCCCATCGTTCCCGTGCATCTCGATCGGGTTTGGGGCAGCATCTTCAGTTTCGTCGGCGGGCGCTTCCTCTTTAAATGGCCGGAGCGGATTCCCTACCCGGTCACCGTCTCGTTCGGCCAGACCTTGCCCGCCGACACACCCAGCTACGAATTGCGGCGGGCGGTCCAAGAATTGGGAGAGGCCGCCTGGCGACTCCGAAAGCCTGATCGCCGGCCGTTGCATGTCTCCTTCATCAAGAGCATGCGGCGGCACCCCTTCCGCTTGGCCATGGCCGATGCGACCAGGCCGCATGTCTCGTCTCTGCAAGCGCTGACGGGCTCGATCGTGCTGGCGCGCTTGCTGCGCAGGCACTGGAAGGACCAGACCTGCGTCGGGCTGCTCCTTCCCCCCACCGTGGCGGGCGCGCTGGTAAATGTGGCGACGGTGCTCTGCGGCAAGACCAGCGTCAATCTCAATTACACGGTCGGCCGCGCCGGCTTGGAGTCCGCCTGCCGCCAGGCGCAACTCCGAACCATTGTGACCAGCCGCAGGTTCATCGAGAAGGCCAAGCTCGACCTGCCGGAGGGGCCGCGGGTCCTCTGGCTGGACGATCTCGCCGCCTCCATCGGCCCCGGCCAGAAGCTCATCGGGATGCTGCTGGCGGTCTTCGCGCCGATCCGGCTGATCGAACGCGCCTGCGGGCAGCGCCGGCGGACCGCCATCGACGATCTTGCCACGATCATCTTCAGCAGCGGCAGCACCGGCGAGCCGAAGGGCGTGATGTTGTCCCACTTCAGCGTGGACTCGAATATCGAGGGCGTCACGCAGGTGTTTCACGTCGGCGCGCAGGACCGCGCCTTGGGCATCCTGCCGTTCTTCCACTCGTTCGGCTATCTCATCTTTTGGTTTGCGACCCGCGGAGGAGTGGGCATCGTGTTTCATCCCTCCCCTCTGGATGTGGGCGCAATCGGCGATCTCATCAGCCGCTACCGTATCACCCTGCTGGTCTCCACCCCGACCTTTCTCCAGTTGTACCTACGCCGGTGCACTCCGGACCAGTTCAGCTCCTTGCGCGTCGTGCTGACCGGCGCGGAGAAGCTGTCGCTGCGCTTGTCGCAAGCCTTTGAAGATCGCTTCGGCATCCGGCCGGTGGAGGGCTACGGCGTGACGGAATGCGCCCCGGTCATCAGCGTGAATTGTCCGGACTTCCGGGCGGCGGGGTTCTTTCAATCGGCGTCGCGGCGGGGTACGGTCGGTCAACCGCTGCCGGGCGTCTGCGTTCGCATCGTCGATCCCGACACCTTCGCGCCGCTGCCGTCGAATCAACCCGGTATGTTGCTGGTTCGAGGGTCGAACGTGATGGACGGGTATCTGGGGCGGCAGGATCTCACGGAGAAGGCCATGCGAGACGGCTGGTACGTTACCGGAGATATCGCCCTGGTCGACGACGACGGCTTCGTCAGCATCACCGACCGCCTCTCGCGCTTCTCCAAGATCGGGGGCGAGATGATCCCGCACGGCCGCGTGGAAGAAGCCCTGCATCTGGCGGCCGGGAGCGAGACGCAGCTCTTCGCCGTGACGGGCATTCCCGATGAACGCAAAGGAGAGGCCCTGGCCGTCATCCATATCTATGACGAGGCCAAGATCCCCGCGCTCTTGGAACAGGTCAGCGCGACCGGCCTGTCCAATCTGTTCATCCCGTCCAAGAGCAATTTCGTCAAGGTCGACGCCCTGCCGGTGCTCGGCACGGGCAAATTAGATCTGCGGGCCCTCAAGCAGATCGCGATGGATCGACTCCGGGGCCGTGAAACGTGAAACGCCCGCACCGTCATGCTCAATGATCAATGTTGAATGGTCAATTGAACATTGAGAATTGATCATTGAACATTCCTCGGAAACAGGAAATACGACTGACGAGATACGGCCACGCAATGACCGCATCATCCCCACGCCCTCACCTGCTTCTCGGCTGTCTGGGCCTCACGGCCCTCGTGCTGCTCTGGAGCGGATGGATGCCCAAGGACCGCTTGACCTGGTTCCTGGAGGTGCTGCCTGTGCTGATCGGCATGCCGCTCCTCTACGCCACGAGAACGAGCTTTCCGCTGACCCCGCTGCTCTACGGGCTGCTTACGGTTCACGCCATGGTGCTGACGGTGGGCGGTCACTACACCTACGCGGAAGTGCCTCTTGGCGCCTGGATGCAGCAGGCCTTTGGATTCGCCCGCAATCACTACGACCGCATCGGACATTTCACCCAAGGGTTCGTGCCGGCAGTCCTATTCCGAGAAGTCCTCTTGCGGCGCTCGCCGCTGAAGCCGGAGGCATGGACCTTCGTGATTGTGTGCAGCTTCTGCCTCTCCTTCAGCGCCCTCTACGAACTCTTCGAATGGCGAATCGCCAGCCGGACCGGCGAAGCCGCCAGCGCCTTTCTCGGCACCCAGGGCGACGAGTGGGATACGCAGTGGGATATGTTTCTCGCGCTGGTCGGATCGATCGTGGCCCAAGGCTTGCTGGGACGCACCCACGATCGACAGCTTGGCGGTATGCGCGCACCATGATCGATTGCCACGTCCATTTGGCCGCCTTGCCCGACGGCGACAACGGCTGTTTCATCTCGCCCAAGCTGTTGCATAGCCCGCTCTTTCGCTTTCTCTTGTGGAAACACCGCCTCTCGCCGCAAGCCCCGGTCCAGGCCAATCAGACCTACCTCGCCGACTTGTTGACCGAACTGCGCGCCTCCCAGCACGTACGCCAAGCGGTCCTGCTCGGCATGGACGGCGTCTACGATCAGCGCGGGGAGCTGACGCTGGGCCATACCGAGTTCCTGGTCAGCAATGACTACTTGCTGGCCACGGTTCGCGCGCACCCCGACGAATTTCTCGCAGGGGTCTCCATCAACCCCCAGCGGCGGGATGCGATCGACGAAGTGCACCGCTGCGCCGACGCCGGCGCCGTGTTGGTGAAGGTGCTGCCGAATGCCCAGCAGTTCAACCCGGCCGATCCCCGCTACAAGCCCTTCTATCGAGCCATGGCCCAACGCACGCTGCCCTTGCTGAGCCATGTCGGCTACGAATTCAGCCTCGTGGGGAAAGACCAATCGCTCGGTGATCCGGATCGCCTGGAGGTCGCGCTCGACGAAGGCGTCACCGTCATCGCCGCCCATGCCTGCAGCTACGGCCTCATGCTCTACGAAAAGTTTCTCCCAACGTTTCGCCGGCTGGTCCAGGCCCACCCCAATTTTTACGGCGACGTCTCCGCCCTCACCCTCCCGAACCGACTCAAAATGTTGCTGACGCTCAGACATGAGCCGGCCTTGCAGGCTCGCCTGATTTTCGGCACCGACTATCCGCTCTCCGTCACGCACTTACCGGCCTGGGGCCGCGTGGGTCTCGGCTCGCTGGCGGCCATCGTGCGGACCCGCAACCGCTTCGATCGCCAATTCCTCATCTGCCAAGCCCTGGGCCTCCCCTGTCGCAGCCTCGAGGCCATTCTCCCATCCAAAGTCCAATAAGTTTCTCCGAGTGGAGCAAAACACGCTCTCCCGGCTGAAAGGGCGGACACAGAGGGGTATCGTCATGGCGCAGCGAGACAGTCAGGTGCAAGATCAAATGCCGACGTGACGGCTTGACGCTCCAGCGTCGTCTCAGAGTCGCGTCGGCCATATGGGAGAGACCAGACCGGCGTCGTGACATCGCCGCATCATGACGGACCCCGGGTGTCCGCCCTTTCTCAGCCGGAGGGATATAGCCGCCGTCGCTGAAGGCCGCCAATTTTCAGACTCCTTCTTTTCTAGCAAATCGGGCAATCCCTGCTACAATGGGTCGGAGTTTGCCTGGACCGCACGAGCTTCCCTGTGACCCGCACCGTCATCGAACACAAGGATTGGTGGAGCCGCTGGTTTCCCAACGTGGATCGCGCCGTGGGACTTGACGCTCTCTACTCGGCCATTCTGCTGCTGACGCTGTTGATCATGCGCGCGCTGGTGGCCCGCGCCATCACCCGCAGCGAGCGGCTGCCGCTCGAGGTGAAGCGGCGCTGGATGGGCACAACCCGCAACGTCGTCGTCTTTACCTTCATCGTCGGGCTGATCTTCATCTGGGGACATGAGCTGCGCACCTTCGCGGTCTCCTTGATCGCGGTGGCCGTCGCCCTGGTGCTGGCCACCAAAGAATTGATCTTGTGCGTCAGCGGCGCGGCGCTCCGAGCCGGCGGCAGCGCCTACGAGGTGGGGCACCGCATCCAGATCAGCGGCCACCGCGGCGTCGTGCTGGATCAAAATCTCTTTGCCACCACCCTATTGGAGATCGGACCCGGCGCGGGCTCGCACATCTTTACCGGCCGGTCCGTCGTATTTCCCAACAGCCTGCTCTTTACCATGCCGCTCATCAACGAAACCTTCATGAAAGACTACGTCTTCCACGTCATCACCGTGCCGCTGAAGAGCGGCGACGATTGGAAGTCGGCCGAGAAGGCGCTCTTGGACGCCGCGCAGGTGGAATGCGCCCCCTTCCTGGAGGAGGCGCGTAGACACATGCGCCAACTGGAAGCGAAAAACCTCCTTGAAGCCCCCACGATCGAACCGCGCGTCATTCTCCAGTTGCCCGAGCCGGGCCGCATCAACCTCGTGCTGCGCGTCCCCTGTCCGGGCATGGCGCGTTCCCGGGTGGAGCAGGCGATCCTGCGCCGCTTTCTGGGCGGGTACCGCCCCCGCGAGGAGAGACAGTTCCCCACCGCGCTGCCTTGACAGGGTTCCGGCACCTTGCTAGCGTGCCGAGTGAGCCGCGTGATTTTTCACAGTCTACGGAAGGAGAGACACCGATGAGTCGCACCACCTGGTTGGCCTGTGCGGTACTCCTTGGAATTTCAGGCTGTTCATTTAAGGCGACGATCGAGCAGACCACCGACACCACGTCGAACCTGACCGGCACCACTTCATCCGGCCGCTCCTGGTTTACGGGCGAGGGGCAGGTGAAGCAGGATCAAAAGGTGAATGCCTTCGCGCATCTCACCTTCGATCAATTGAAACAGGACATGGCCGTGGGGCAGGGCGAGTATCTCGACTCGTTGACGTCACTGATGGGCGTGTCGCCCGAAGAACAACCGACCGTGGCGGCGTGGATTCAGGCCCGCTACCCAAGGCTGGTGGCATCGGACCGCACGACGCCGTCGCAAATGCTGGCGGCGATTGATCGCGAACGGCGAGCAGGCACATCCGTCGACAACTAGCAGCTACATCTGGTGCTTAGGCGGAGTCGGCTTGGAGAGCGCGCCCCGCGCCCGGCCTGTCGGCGCCCAGCGGCTCCCGCACGGAGCCTGACCGGACCGGCAGTCCATCGCGCAGAACCAGATAATTCGTCGGCACGGCGGGCACGCGCGCGCCGGGCAGGAGAATCCCGACCAAGTTGAGCGGATCGGCGCCGCTGATGCGGATCTCCGGCCCTGACGCGGTGTCGCCGGCGCGCCGCCTGGCGCGAAGACATTCCACCGCCTCCGGCAACGCAAACTGCTCGCCGACGAATCCGTCGACGAATCGCCCGCCCCGCACCTCGCCACGCAACTCCAGGCGTCGATACTGGACGAGCAGATCCCGCCAGGCCGTCGCCAGCGATTCCCGCGCCACCAATTCGCGGAACACCACGCCGTAGCGGCGGAGCAGCTGCCGGGCGAAGGACTGAACAGGCAGTGCTGAGTGCTGGGTGCTGAGTGCTGAGTCTTGGGCATGACCCGCTTGTCTCGCGATCGCCGTCAACGACTCCCCACTGTTAACTGCTAACTGACAACTGACCACTTCCCTCAGAATCGACCACCGGCCGCTTCCGTATCGCGGTCGTCGGGCGCGCTCCCGACCCTCGGCGCGACGCCGTTTGGGATCGAGCAGGCCGCGCAGATTGTCGAACCCATCGGCCGTCACCAGACCCGCCGCGACCAATTCCCAGAGCCCTTCTTCGACTTCTGTCGCCAGCAAACCGGTGTGCCTGGAGAGTTCGGTGAAAAAGCTGGCGCCCCGCTGCTCGATCGCCGCAAGGAGCCGCTGGGCATTCCCGCTCAGCGGCGTGCCCGGCGCGAGGCTCAGGTCTCCCTGATCCCCCTGCGCCAGATCGAAAAGCCACTCTCGCGCGTCCCGCGGAAACAGGCTGATCGGCGCAACACTCGTCGGCACGATCCGCCCGACCCGGCCCGGCTCGATCTGGCGGCCGGCCGGCTCCAATTTGGGATGGAGCGACAGCCGTCCCCACATGACCGCGCCGTTGAGGCACACCTCATCCAGCCACTTGGGATCGTACTTGGCCATGCGGAGCGGGAGGAGATAGCGTTCCCAGGATGAGGCCGCCGCTTCAAACCCGGCCAACTGTTCGACGATCTCGAGCAGCCCGGCCTCTCCGTGCAGTCGCGCGCTGGGCAGGACGTGCTGCCACTGGCAGAGGAACCGCATGAACTCGGCCGCGGAGACCGGCTCGATCTCCTTGCGCAGGGCGCTGATCGTGCGACGATGAATGCGCGCCAGGAGACGGCGATCACAATACTCGTGAGGGGTGAGGGGTAAGGGGTGAGGGGTAAGTCCGGTCGCCTGACGCCTCACGCCTAACGCCTCACGAAAAGACCCGCGCAGGAGTTGGCCCGAGGCTTCCAACTGGAGCAAGGACGACGTGACCTCCTGCATCGGCAACCCCAATCGCTCCGCCAACTCCTCGGCCGTCGTGGGTCCGGTGGACTCCATCCACCCCTGAACGATCCGTTTGATAGCCTCTTCACGATCAGCAAAGGCTTCCGCACCCGGCACGTTGGCCGCTGTTGGCCCCGTGGCATTGGGAAATACGAGCGGAATGAGGCCTGCCTGTTCAGTCGCCACCCACCCTCTCATCCCCGAATTCTCGCCTATCGCCCCTTGCCCCTCGCCCCTCGCCCATACTTCGATTGCCCTCCCCGTCTGCGTCAGCGCCGGAACGAAAGCGGCCCACGTGGAGGCAACCGATTCGGGCACCCAGAGCAATGTGAGGAGCGCATCATGAAGCTCATCGGGATTGCGGACCACCGGCCAGGCTTCCTCCGCCACGGCGGCGATCGCCTGCGGGTCCAGGGCGCCCACCTCCTGCGCCAGATCGGGCGGCAGGGCGCGGCGCATCTCCACCGCCCGCGCGCGTCGTTCTTCAAGCGGCGCATCATCCAGAAACGCGTAGGGATTGGCATTGAGAATTTCATGCGAGAACGGCGAGGGCACCGGCGTCTCGACCGCCAGACATCTGATCTCCCCTCGCTCGATGCGGCCGAGCAGCGCGGCCAGCCCCTCCAAGTCCATAGCTTCGGTCAAACAGTCGCGCATGGTTTCGGCCACCAACGGATGGTCGGGAATCTCGCGCGGCCCGGATCGATTGTCCTGGCAGGCCGTGGCATCGGGAAACACCGCGGCCAGCAGGTCTTCGG
>CAYZTJ010000094.1:0-13269 GCA_964481215.1 uncultured Nitrospira sp.
ATTTGACAGGTACCACCTAGGTGGTAGACTAGCCAGGATATTACGTAGGGTCGGTGCAGCTCTGGCCGACGCAGTGAGGGACGCAGCCGGCTCGCTATGCAGGCGGGCTGCCGGATCAATCAGGGAGGATAAGACCATGAGAGTCAGAGGATTGCTTGCACTGCTCTTCGCCGGCTGTTTCGTCGGGCTGCTGGCGCTGGACGCCCACGCCGTGGCGACGAAGACGGTGAAAGTCAGCGTCGCCAACGCCGGCCCCCGCGGGAGCGTCACCGTTCGCTCCACCGACAGTTCCTATCACAAGACGGTGGAAGCGACAGAGGACAACGACCATAAGCTCGCCGCCTACTTCGAACTCGACACCGACAAGACCTACGATGTGGAGGTCCTGAGCGCCAACGGGACCTTCTTCGACATCCGGAACCAGCGGCTCAACGGCGAGGTTCCGCTTGACACCAAAACCATGACCCAGCACGGGGACCCGGCGGTGAAGTCGTCATCCAGCCTGATGTCGAAGGCAACGGTCAACCGCTTCTTCCCGGCTTGGATGCAGAAAAATGGCGTCACCGGTCCCACCTGGGAAGCCCGCGTGTTCGCCGGCTGGAGCTGGGCCGAGATCATGGGACTGCGCGGCGGAGGGGTCGTCGGCGACGAGATCGGCGGCGTCTCCCTGAAGAACGGCCCGACATTCGGCGGCGACATCGCCTATTGGTGGGCCAGCGGCTTGGGCTTGCGGATGGGCTATCAGCATGTCAACAACCATATCAAGCAAGGCACGCATACCGTCGGGGGTTCCTCGGGCACCAATCCCGGCTCTACGCTGACGCAAGATCTCTTGAGCATCACCCCGCTCTTGCGCTGCACCTGCTTTACCTTCGATCCCTACGTCGGCGCCGGGCTCCTCATAGCGCGGACCTCCGTGACAAACGGTTTGAACAACGAGACCGAGCAGACCTTCGGCTGGCAGGCCGTCGCCGGCGGCACCTACCGATTCACCAGAGTGCTCGGGTTCTTCGTGGAGGGGCGCTACAACCAAGTTGGTTACGATAATCGGCACATGAACTTGGGCGGGGCCTTCACGAATTTCCCCGCGACGGGTACGGTCAGCAGCGCGCAAGCCATTTTTGGACTGTCGGGTCAGTTCGGCGGTTTCTGATCGTCGGACTCGGCGACGCAAAAGGAATAGACCTTAGAGATTGCCATGGAGGATCGTATGAATGCTCAGCGGTGTATTCGCCAACTGTCCTATGGCTTGCTCTTCTTAGGGCTCGCCTGGTTCATTGCACCTGCCAACGGCTTTGCCTGCGAACGGCCCAAAGAACGGACTTGGCTGCAACTGCTCGCCACGATGCCCGATCCTTGTGAAATCGGGTTCAGCACGACCGATGCCTCCTCCGACATGAGCAGCAGCCGCCGGCAGCAAGTGGCCAAGTCCGGGCAGGCCGTCATGTTCGCGGCAGCCTCGATGGAAAGCCTCTCACAGGATATGGCTCGAGGCGAGGGCGAATACCTCACGTCCCTGGCGACATTGCTGGAAGTCCCGGCGGACCGCCAGGCCGCCTTCTTCCAATTGGCCCAGGAGCACTATCCTCTGTCGGCACAGGACGGCCGCTCGTCTCCGGCCGACATGATTCGCGGGCTCCAATTGGCGATGGCGGCCCATCCGGCCTTTGCGCAGGCCGTCGCGCTCCGCTAACTTCTGCGGGGCTCCGGCGCTGGACGCCGGAGCCCCACGTCCCCTTGTTTCCTTACTCCAGCTTCCGCAGACTATTCCGAACGGCTTCTCAGTACTGTTGGCTCGGAAGGGGGACAGTCCCCAAGGCTCCGCGTCCGTCTCGCTTGCGGCACGAACCGTCATGAATACTGCGGGCTAGCCGCCATGCCCTACGGTCTCTTCGCCGATCTTGTGGTCCTGTTCCATCTCGCGTTCGTGCTCTTCGTAGTACTGGGCGGGCTCCTCGTGCTGCGGTGGCCGCGGCTCGCCTGGGTGCATCTGCCCGCTGCCGCCTGGGGCGCGGCCGTCGAGTTCGGGGGCTGGGTCTGTCCCCTGACTTACCTGGAGGACTGGCTCCGTAACGGCGGGGGTGCGAGCGCCGATCGCCTGGACTTCGTCGGCCGCTCTCTGCTTCCGCGGCTCTACCCGCCCGGGCTCTCCCGATCCAGCCAAGTGTGGCTGGGGCTCGGCGTGATCGCCATCAATCTCCTGTTCTATTGGCAGGCGTGGCACAGAGGGATCCATTGCTCCTCAGTCGGTCGGCGCTCGGACCCCTAGCCCGCAGTATTCATGACGGTTCGTCGCGAAATCGCGGAGTCGCGTCGCGAGACAGGCACGCGGAGCCGCGTGGCCCCGAGGCGTACTTGAACAGTACGTGGAGGGGACGACCGGCGAGCCTGCCCGCCGAAGGCTTGTCGCAGCAGCGAATCTGCGATTGCAGCAGAAGTGCTCATGAATAATGCGGGCTAGCCTCCCCTTGCTCACTGCCCACCCCTGGTGCTAGGCTCGCCCCCCCCACTTGCTACAGACCACTCACCCAGGAGGTTGCGCCATGGGAATCCTCGATCAATTGGGGCAGGCCGTCGGAGCCCTCACAGGTGGCGGGAGCCAGCAGCATCCGCTGCTCCAGGCCGCCATTCAGATGCTCGGGCAGCAGGGACAAGGGAAGGGCCTCGATGGCCTTGTGCAAGCCTTTCAGAAAAACGGATTGGGCGACATTGTCAATTCGTGGGTCAGCACAGGCCAGAATCTCCCCGTCAGCGCCCAACAGATCCAACAGGGGCTCGGCGGGGATCTCCTCAAGCAATTGGCCGGCCAGGCCGGACTCTCGGCCGAGGCCGCCAGCGGCCAATTGGCCAGCCTCCTGCCCACCCTGGTCGATACGCTCACGCCGGACGGGAAGCTTCCGAACATCACAGCCTTGGAGCAGAGTCTGAGTCTCTTGAAGAAACTCGGCTAACCCGGGCACGGGTTCCGGCGACGGTCCCTGGCCGTCGCCGGCGCCTCTCCGATCGCCTTGCGATCCCCCTACGACGCTCACGTGCCTGAGCGCCGACTCATACATCCGGACTCCCCCGCCAGCCCGTAGCAGAGAACAATCGCCCCACACGCTGTAACGAATCGCCATTCGACCCGACTGTTCTACAAGGAGAAGTGCGCGGATTGACACATATATAGAGGTTCCTGTATACGACGGTTGCCGAGCCGCCTGCCCCTGTTTCTGCCGCAAAGGAGACCCATGAGCGACGAGGACTCCATTACCCAATCCGTTAGCGAGCGCTACGCCCGCGCCGCGAGCACGGGCGAGCAGATGTGCTGCCCCACCGGCTACAACTTCGACGACCTGCGGTCTTTTATCCCAGAGGACGTGCTCAAAATCTCATACGGCTGCGGTACGCCGGCCGGTCTTAGCACGGTGCGTCCCGGTGAAACGGTCTTGGACATTGGCTCAGGCGGCGGGATCGACTGCTTTGAAGCCTCACGCCGGGTCGGTCCCAGCGGCCGCGTCTACGGCATCGACATGACCGACACGATGCTGGAGATCGCCCGGCGGCACGCTCCGACAGTTGCCTCCAATCTCGGCCATCCGCGTTCGAACGTCGAATTCTTGAAAGGGATGGCCGACGCCATGCCGGTCGAGAGCGGCCAGGTCGATTTGGTGATCTCCAATTGCGTGATCAATCTGGCCCCGGACAAGCGCAAGGTCTTCCGGGAAATGTATCGGGTGCTCAAGCCCGGCGGCCGATTCACCATCTCCGACATCGTGTCCGATCAGACAGTCCCCCAGTACTTGGTCCACGATCGGGCCAAGTGGGGCGACTGCCTGTCCGGGGCCCTCACGGTCGGCGACTACATGGGCGGGATGGTCGAAGCCGGGTTTGTCGGCGTGCATCAGGTCACGTGCGTCCCTTGGCAAGCCATCGACGGGATTCACTTCTTGTCCCTGACGCTGACCGGTTATAAACCGACACCCAGCAATGGAACGGAGACTGCCCGCTTTGCCACATTGAGGGGCCCCTTCAAGCAAGTGGTGGACGAACAGGGCCGTGTGTATGCGCGTGGCGTGGCTCAGGACATCGATGCGAGGACGGCGGCACTCCTCCGCGCCGAGCCCTTTGTGCCGCTGTTCATCTTGTCGGATGCTCCCACGCCATTGACCGCACAGGATCCACGCTTTCTTTCTGTGCTCCCCGAGCAAGCGCCCTGTGTCTGGAAGGGACATTTCGCCATGCTGACCGGTCCATTCAGCGAAGTGTGCGACGATGATCACCATGTCTATCGGCGAGGCGAGCCACTTGAAATCTGCTCGAAGACGCTGAAGGTCTTGGAGTCAGAGAACTATCGACGTTACTTTGCCGTCATCAATCGGGCCGGCCAAGCCGTCAACGGCGCTGCGGTCACTTGCGACCCGAACGGCAGTTGCTGCTGATCACGATGGGGACAACCGCTCTCACCGACCTGCAATGCGCCCACGTCCTCAAGGCACTGGGGGATGAGACACGCCTGCGCCTTCTCGAATCGTTACTCGTGCAGGATCGATGCGTCACGGACCTGGTGAGAGCCGTGGGACGGAGCCAGCCCCATGTCTCCCATCATCTCCGCATCCTTCGCAGCGCCGGGCTCGTGGAAGGTCTGCGCGAGGGGAAGCGGGTCTGTTATCGGATTTCTCCTGCCGTCGCCAAAGCCTTCAAAGATCGCCGGGCCTCCTCATTGGACTTCGGTTGTTGCCAACTGAGTTTTCCGAAGACGCATCTCCTCTCTATCGGCGGACGGTAGCACCCTATGGCGCTCTCCCTCTTGGCACGGGCCAATCCCCTCGCTGCTCCGAGCGAGCAGCTCCGCATTCTGAACGAAGCACCCGCCTGTCCCCCTTTCGATCGGCGTATGGATGCCGCAGGCCTCCATCCTCTACGCGCCACGGGCATCACGGTGTTCCAAATCAATGTCGGCAAGCTCTGTAACCAGACCTGCCGGCACTGCCACGTGGATGCAGGGCCCGATCGGTCCGAAGTCATGGCCCGCGAGACGGCCGAACAGTGCATCCGCGCCTTGGCTCAAACCGATATTCCGACTGTCGATATCACCGGTGGGGCGCCGGAGTTGAATCCCCACTTTCGCTGGCTGGTCCAAGAGGCCAAAGGCCTTGGTCGCCACGTGATGGATCGCTGCAATCTGACCGTTCTTCTGCTCCCCTCTCAAGCCGATCTGGCTGGATTCCTGGCGGAACATGATGTGGAGATTGTGGCTTCTCTCCCCTCTTACCGGGCTGCCCAGACCGATGTACAACGCGGCGACGGTATCTTTGAAAAGTCCGTCGAAGGGCTTCGCCGGTTGAACCGGCTGGGGTACGGCATCGAGGGCAGCGGCCGAATCTTGAATCTGGTCTATAACCCGGTCGGGGCGTTCCTCCCGCCGAAACAGGAGGCGATGGAGTCGCAGTTCAAACGGGAACTCCATCGCCATTTCGGCGTCACGTTCAACCACCTGTACACGATTACCAACATGCCCATCAGCCGCTTCCTCGAATTCTTGGTCGAGAGCGGCAATTATGAAGGTTATATGGAGCGGCTGGCGAACGCGTTCAATCCCGCAGCCGCTGCCGGCGTGATGTGTCGATACACGCTGTCCGTCGGCTGGGATGGCACGCTCTACGACTGCGACTTCAACCAGATGCTGGATCTGCCGCTGGACCATGGCGCGCCGCGGCATATCAAAGACTTCGACCCGGCTCGGCTCCACCAGCGACAGATCGTCACGCGCAACCATTGCTACGGCTGCACGGCTGGCTCCGGATCATCCTGCGGCGGCGCGGTCACGTAGGAAGGTTGAGGTTGAGGCCGAGGCTGAGGTTCAGGAGAACTTCGGACTCAACTCAGCGCTGAGCGCCGACCTTAGCCTCAACCTGAACCTTAACCTTGATATGGAATCCTTCGCCTTTGTCCTCGTCCTTGCCCTGGCCTTTGCCAACGGCACCAACGACGTGTCCAAGGCCATTGCCACTCTGGTCGGGAGCGGCGTCAGCGACTACCGGACGGCCCTGGCCTGGGGGACAGCCTGGACCGTCGCGGGTGCCGGTCTTTCCGCCCTCGTCGCCGTCGCCATGGTCAAGACCTTCAGCCAGGGACTCATTACATCGGGAGCCGTACTGCCTGCATCTGTGGGGCTATCCGTGTTGGCAGGAGCCATCGTGTGGGTGCTCATCGCGTCATGGACCGGCTTGCCCGTGTCCACGACCCACGCCTTGACCGGCGCGATCGTGGGGGCAGGCCTCATCGCACTCGGCCGCGAGGCCCTCATCTGGCCGAGCATCATCAAGAAGATCGGGTTCCCGCTCTTGCTCAGTCCCCTGCTCGCGCTGACGGTGTCGCTCGTCCTGCATCCCCTGATTCGCGCGCTCGCCGCTCGATGGGATGGCGTCTGTCTCTGTCTGATGCCGGCCTCGCACGCCCTGGTCGCCATCGATGCCGCTGGGGGGACACGCACGCTCTTCCAAACCACCGCGCTGGGCATGCCCGTGGCGGCGGTGCCGGCCCAATGCGATCGAGCCGGACTCCGCGGCCTCACGGTGGGGCTGGATTCGATCCACTGGCTCTCCAGCGGGCTGACGTCCCTGGCCCGCGGCACGAACGACGCGCCGAAGATCGCCGCGATACTTCTGCTCGGCAGCGCCGCCTCCTGGCCCAGCCTACCCATGCAGGCGGCCGCATTTGCCGGCGTCGCCGTCGCCATGGGCCTTGGGAGTTTTTGGGGAGGCCGGCGCGTGACGGAAGTGCTGGCCGAAAAGGTGACACGGATGGACCATGCCGAGGGACTTTCGGCCAATCTCACCACGTCGTCGCTCGTCTTTGCGGCCGCCATCCTCGGCCTTCCCGTCTCCACCACGCACCTCAGCAGCTCGTCCATCATTGGCATCGGCCTGCTCAAAGGGCGCACGGCCGTCCAATGGACGACCGTGCGCGACATGGCCCTCGCCTGGATCATCACGCTCCCGGCCTCCGCCCTGCTCGCCTGCCTGGCCTTTGTGGCCCTGAACCGTTTGCTGTAGACCCCATCGGGAGTATCTCCGTGGAAGATCGCCCATGCCGTCCGACCACTGACCCAAAGACATTCACATAGCTATATATCACGATGTATGGAGAGGCCTATGCCCTTCGCGCCGACCGCCCGCACTGAGAATCCATTCTTTCAGGACTGTGGAGCCCCACGGCTTTACAGCCGTGGTCCCTCTGATTTGATTGCGTCGGCGAAACCCGCCGAAGCACCCCGCCCCGCCTTCCTCGTCCGACGCCAAAGGCTTTGGCCGACGGCGTCCACGGCTTCACAGCCGTGGCTCCCGCCTGCCGGAGCCATGCGGCGGGCAGGTCCTGCGCAGGCGGGTGAACGACCACGTGTGGTCTTCGTCCATACGCTCATCTTGTGCGGCCTGTGCCTGATCCTGTCGGCCGGTCTCGCCCAAGCCTGGGACTGGACGCCCACGGACGAGGAGATCAAAAAGTACCGACAAAGTTGGAATCCCTTTTCAAACGGCCCCATGTTTATCAGCGGCGTGGACATTCACCCCAAAGGTCAGTTCACCGCGCATCCGTTTATTTTTTCCCAGATCAGCGAAAAACGGTTCGGCAATGAGTTCTCCACCAACCGCGTCCCTGCCCAGACCCATACCTATCAAGTCGCGCCCGTCGTCACGATGGCCTACGGCCTGACCGACCATCTCGAATTCAACCTCGGCCTCTCTGGATCGGCCTTTTGGGCGCGCAGCACTGCCAATTTCAATCAAGGTCAAGGCGGTCCCTGGACTACCAATACTGGCCTCGGGGACACACAGCTCTACCTGAAATATCGCCCGATCGTGCAAGACCCGGACGGCTGGCGACCGTCCGTGACGACCTTCAACATGATCGTCTTGCCGACCAGCCGTTGGATCACGGGGACTGAAAGCCCTCCTGGCGGATTTGCTCCCCTGGGTCGCTTGCCGGCCAGCCGATTCGGCGCTCTCACCTGGACGGAGGGCGTGATGCTGCGAAAGAATCTCCAGCCCTTTCGGATCAGCGGCGGGGTCTTCTACTCCTACCATCTCCCAGGCAGCGACGCGGGACAGACCACCTACCCGGCCGATATCGTGAATACACGCCTCATTATCGAGCACATCCTTGATGACAAACGGGGGATCGGGTACAACCTCGAAATCGTCGGATTTCACGGACTGAGCTGGAGGGCCGACGGACATACGATCAACAGCGGCGTGAAGAACGGGTTCAACACGCTCGGCATCCAGCCGACGATCCAGTATCGGCTCTCGGACAACTGGGTCGGCGCCGCCGGTTGTCTCTTTGCCGTGGCCGGCCAAAACACTCAGGATGCGATCTTCCCGAATTTTTCGATTTACTACTATTGGAGCAAGAGCGGGAAGGTCATCATGCGCTAAGCCTAGGAACACGGCTCCGGCCGAAACACGATTCGGTTAGACCGGCTGTGGCTCTCGGCGGCGCAGCACGGCGTCCATGCTGCGGATCACGATCTTGGCCGCCCCGACGAAGGGCACCGCCAGGAAGAGCCCCCAGAGGCCGAAGAGGTCCCCGCCTGCCAGCAAGGCCAGCAGCACGGTGAGAGGATGAAGGTTGGACACACGCGCCAGCACGGCCGGCTGGATGGCGAAGGCATCGACCAGATGAATCGCCGTGGCGACGATCAGGATCGTCAGCACCTTGGCGGTCCACCCCAATTCCAGCACCGTGACCAGCGCCGCGACGGCCGTGCCGCCCCAAAATCCGACGTAGGGCACCATGTTGGCCAGCCCGGTGAGCATCCCGATCACCGCGCCGAAGGGCACGCCGATTGCGCTGAATCCCACGGCGCACATCACCCCGACCAGCGAAGACTCGAGCCACAGCCCGGCCAAATACTTGGTGAGGTGCTGATCGATACCATGGAGCACGTGCAGGGAGGCCTCGAAATAGCGGTTCGGCACGAAATCGACGCAGGCCTTCTTGATCTGCCGGCTCTCCATCATGAGATACCAGGTGATGAAGGGGATCAGCACGAAGAGCGATAAGAGGGTAAAGGCGCTGAACAGGAACTCGGGCAACTGCTTGAGCAGGCCCTCGACGTAGCCCGACATATGCAGCGCGACGGTTTCGGCCAGATTGATATGCGACAGCTCGGGCATCCGCGCCTCCAAATCCGTCTGCATGGCCCCGACGACCCCTTTGGCCCGTTCCGCATAGACCGGCAGCTTGGCGCGCAGATCCTTGAGTTCTCCCTCGACGATGGGAACCAACATGAAGCCGAGCCCTACCACGAACAGGACGCCTGCGGCAAAGAGCCCGGACACCGCTTTGAGCCTCGACCAGCCGCGCCGCTCCAATCGCTCGACCACCGGGAGCAGGACATAGGCGATCACCACCGACAGAAAGACGGGCAGGAGCACCTCGGCAATCAGAAAGAGAAACACTCCCAGCAGGAGCGCCAGTCCGAGTAAGACCCAGAGATCGATCCAGCGTTGCGTCATGAGCGATCGGCGAATCGACAGGGGAGGCTACGGGCGAGTCATCCGCTCTCCGACCGAACGTCCCGATCGGGTGAGGTCCTGTAGGTCCTGATCCATTTTCCGCAGGCGGGCGGAGAGCGTCTTCGCCACCGTAAAGATGATCTTCAATCCCAGATCCGCGTTCTGCTGCGTCAACTTCATCAGCTCCGGCTTGAAAAACGCGATCGTCTCGGTCGGCCCTTGCGCCACCGCCGTCGCCGTCCTCGGCGATTCATCGATCAAGCCCATTTCCCCCACAAAGTCCCCCGGGAGCAACGTCGACAGCAGGAGCGGTCGATCGTCCGGGACTTGACGCAAGATTTTCACCGACCCGCTCTTGACGATATGCATGCCGTAGCTGGGGTCCCCTTCGTGGAAGAGGACCTCCCCGTCCTGATAACGACGCACATAGACCTGTTGCTCGACCGTCCACAGGTCGCCGGACGACAGCTCCTGAAAGAGGGGGATCGTCCGGAGAAACCCCAAGAGGCTCTTTTCTTCTTCAGTCTTCAGTCGAAACCAATGGGTCCAGGTCATGGGGTCCCCCGCATCGCCCCCCAGGCCCCTCACGGCCATCGCCGAGACACCGGCCGTGAAGGCACTCGGTTTTGTGGAGTCTAGGAGTGATGAGAAACCCTGTCAAGGCTTGTCAAGCGGCCGGGCTCGGGGTAGGCTGCTGGTAGGGATGCAGGAGGCCGAGAAGGGAGTCACGCCATGAACGCAGCGCGCACGCTCGACGACATTCTTGCAGGCTATTTCCGTGATTACTTGTCTCGAAACCGGGCCGCCATGACGCTCAAACGTCAGCTGGACGAGCTCGGCGTCGGACTCGCGCCCTTGGCCGATCATCTCGCCATCCGCACCGACAACATCGACCGTCGGGCTGAAGAATTTCTTCCGTACGGCTATCAGTATTCCGAGACGTTGGAGTACACCGACTGGTACGCCAAGGTCTATCGGAAGGCAGGGCACCCTCCCTTGTTTATCGATCAAGCCTATGCTGGCGACCGCGGCAAGACGAGCGTGATCCCCCAGTGGGTGGCCCAATTCGGCGACCGGACCCTCCACCACATCGCGGTTCGCGTAGAAGACATCGAAGCGGCGATTGCCAGTCTCCAGCGAGCCGGAGTGGCCTTCGCAGGCGCGATCATCGGTGAGAAAGGCGGCGCCCTCCGGCAGATCTTTACGGCCCCCGAACAGGTGAACGGGGCGCCCTTCTCCGTGCTTGAATTGGCCGAGCGGCATGAGGGCTATCTCGGATTCATGCCGCCGCAAGCCGACGGCCTCATGCGCTCCACCGTGTTGACCCGACTGGCCAGCTGACCTCCGCCCCTTCGCCCCGCCGCCTTCAGCCGGGGGCGGTGGGGTCTGTTGCCCCCTCATCCCAAGTCTGCTATCGTGGGCGCTCGTTCGACGCACCACCATCCTTTCCGCATCGAGTCGCTTGGATCCATTTCGCCTATGGTGTGGGACCCCAAAGACCCCTGGAGCAAGAAAAAATCCGGCGATCAGTTGGACGAGGCTCTGCGCGAAGCCAAGGCCAAGCTGAGCCAATTCCCCTCTTTTTCGGGCAACACCCGCTCGCTGCTGCTGATCGCGTTGGTGGTGGTGTTCGTCTGGCAGGGCGCCTTCATCGTGGCCCCTGACGAACAGGGCGTGGTCAAGCGCTTCGGCGACCCGGTCCGCACGGCCGAGCCCGGCCCTCATTTCAAGATTCCCTTCATCGAAACCGTCGACCGCCCGAAGGTGGAAAAATTGCACCGGCTGGAAATCGGCTTCCGGACGAACCGCGAGGGCCGCCAGCAGATGGTGCCGCATGAAGCCCTCATGCTCACCGGTGACGAGAACATCCTCGCGGTCGAGTTCATCGTGCAGTACAAGATCAGCAACGCGAAAGACTTCCTCTTCCAGGTGGCCGAGATCGACGACACGATTCAGAAGGCCGCCGAGGCGGCCATGCGGGAAGTGGTCGGCAAGAGCAAGATCGATGAAGCCCTCACGACCGGCAAGGCGCAAATTCAGCAAGACACGCAGACGTTGCTCCAGAAAGTGCTGGACTCCTACCAGGCCGGTGTCCAGGTGGCCGCGATCCAGCTCCAGGACGTCGATCCCCCCGAAGCCGTCGTCGCCGCATTCAAAGATGTGGCCAGTGCGAAAGAGGATCGTGAAAAGCTGATCAACCAGTCGCAGGGCTACCGCAACGACATCATCCCCAAAGCCAATGGTGAAGCGGCGCAGATTGTCAATCAGGCCAAGGGCTACGCGCAGGCGCGGCTGACCCGGGCTGAGGGCGAAGCCAACCGATTCGTCAAAACTCTGAAGGAATACAATCAGGCTAAGGACATCATTACGAAACGCCTCTACATCGAGACGATGGAAGAGCTCCTCCCCCACGTCGAGAAGATCATCATCGACGGGAAGGCCGGCGATCGGCTGATCCCCTATCTCCCGCTGGATCGGATCGGGAAAGGGCACAAGTCCGAGGCGGCCCCGGAAGAAGGGAAGGTGGCGCCGTGAACCCGCGCGGACTCGGAATGGGGATTCTCATCGTCGTGGCCTTGCTCTTCTTCCTCGGCGCGTCCCCACTCTATGTCGTCGATATCACGCAAAGCGCGATCGTGGTGGAGTTGGGGAGACCGGTGCGCACGGTGACCTCCCCGGGCCTCTACGCCAAGATTCCGTTTATTCAAGAAGTCACCTACTTCGATAAGCGACTCCTGACCTACGACGCCTCCGCGCAGGACGTCATCACCCAGGACAAGAAGACCCTCTTGATCGACAACTTCGCCAAGTGGAAGATCAAGGACCCCTTGCGGGTCTACCAGTCCTTTCAGACCCAACGGAGCGCGCTCCGCCGATTGGACGACATCATCTATTCGGAGCTACGCGTGGAACTCGGCCGGCACGACCTCTCCGAGGTGGTCTCCAAGACCCGCGCCGAAATCATGACCGTCGTCACCCAGCGGGCCAACGAGAAGGCCTCCGCTTACGGCATCGAAATTCAAGATGTCCGTATGAAGCGGGCCGACCTGCCCGAGCAAAACGAGAAGGCCGTGTTTGCCCGTATGCAGGCCGAACGGGAGCGGCAAGCGAAGCAGTACCGCGCGGAAGGGGCCGAAGAGGCGCAGAAAATTCGGTCCGAAGCGGAGAAGGATCGCGAGATCATCCTGGCCGAGGCCTACAAGACGGCTCAGGAGCTGCGTGGAGAAGGCGACGCGAAGGCCTTCAAGACCTATGCGAATGCCTACAGACAGGACCAACGGTTCTTTGAGTTCACCCGCTCGATGGAAGCCTACCGAAAAACGCTGAGCCAGAATACGACGGTCATCATGACGCCGGATTCGGAATTCTTCCGGTATCTGAAACAGCGCTGAGCACAGGGGGAGACAGGTGTCGCGGGGTAACGGGAACGCGCACGAGGACTCCGGCCCCTCAAATCAACTTTCTCCTGTTTCTTCGCACCACGACCCCCTTACCCCTACCCCGCCATCCTCGCCTCCCCTTAGCAGGCTGCGGAAAAACGGTACTGGCGCCTCGCACTCGTCACAGGCATCGCGATCGCGGATGAGACCCAGTTGCCACGCAGGATGCTCACAAAGGCCGTCACACCCGCCAGGCGGGTACCGGGCCGCAGCGAGCAGGTACACGCTGAACGATGAACGCGGAACGCCGAGCGGGAAGGCAGCGGGACGGGCGTGACGTGGAGGCGAACGGTTCTCGCCGTTCGCGCTCGTCTCACCGTCTCGCCGGA